>JAEDLZ010000064.1 GCA_016303265.1 Clostridiales bacterium | reverse complement strand
ATATGCGCCCCGCTGAGTCCAATGATGGTCGGTCCGGAAGTATATATAGTCACTTGCATTGGCTTTTAACTTATCATAGACATTCACGCATTTTACATTTTCAAGTGAGGAATAGATACTGTCTATGGTTGATTTTTCACTGTCGGACAAAAGACGGTAGCGGCTTTTGTCGAACTCAATCTGGGTGGGAACAAGCATAAGATACATTTTTGTGCTGCCGTTAATTCCCTTTGAAAAATCATTAAGAACGGAAATATATAAATTCCGTGCATCGGGGTTCTCGTGGAAAACCTCCATAATTTTGCGGTCGTTTAAAACAAGCTGTCCGCCGCTTACCTCCACAATCCGACCCGAATTTTTGCTCTGTATTCCGCGCATATTCTCAAAACGGCTGCCGATGTCAACGAGATGGCTGCGAAATCCCACATTGTCGGTGAGATAGGTTTCAAAGCCGCTTTCAAAATCACCTGAAAGTACGCTGTTAAGAGTGACTTTCGGCATGGCCGCAAGTTCGCGGTTTTCCTGAACAGAGGCACACTCGTCCTTGGGAAAAACCACAATGAGTGCAAAGAACATAACGAGTATTGCAATAAAAACAGCAGAAGTTATCTTTTCACGCATATGAGCCGCCTCCTAAAATCTAAAGTATAAAAATGGGTTGTATGACTGTTTAATGAGCATAATAAAGCATATTGCCATAATGAATGTGACCGTAAGCGGAAGAAGTACCGCATAAACGGTTTTAAAGCGGCTGCGCAGCTTTTTGGCAATAAGCCTTATGAGCGGAGTTGCGCATATGAACATAAGAATTATGAACCATATGTGAGAGGTCGCCTGATATTTTGCCACAAGATTAAGTCCGCTACGGTTCTGCCCGAATGCCGCAATAAGAAACTGCTTGAGCCTTGACAAATCCGTAAAGTAGAAGAGCATCCAGCCGAAAAGGACGATAATGTTGCTGTATATAAGCCTTATCCAGCCGGGTACGCGGTCAATAAATCTGAAGATAATTTTCTTTTCAATCATAAGCCAAAGCCCGTAATAAAGCCCCCAGAAAATGAAATTCCAGCTTGCTCCGTGCCAAAAGCCCGTCAGAAACCATACAACGGCAATATTAAAAAGCTGATGCCTGCGGTTGCCGCCCAACGGAATGTAAACATAATCACGGAAAAATGTGCCCAGCGACATATGCCATCTGCGCCAAAATTCCGTTATGCTTTTGGAAATGTAAGGATAATCGAAATTTTCCCGGAATGAAAGGCCGAAAAAGCGCCCCAGTCCGATTGCCATATCGCTGTAGCCGGAAAAGTCAAAGTAAATCTGGAATGCGTACATAATTATACTGAGCCATGCGCCTCCGGCAGAAAGCGTTGTCATATCACCGCCGATTAAGGCATTTACAATGCTGCCGGCGCTGTTTGCCAAAATAACTTTTTTGAACATACCCTGGGCAAAACGGATAACGCCGTATTCAAAATCCGCAGCCGAGGTGTGCCTCTCGTTGATTTGCTTTTCAATGTCTATGTAGCGGACAATGGGCCCCGCCACAAGCTGGGGGAACATGGAAACATAGAGCAGAAATTTATAAAAGGATTTCTGAAGCCCCGCTTCACCCCGATATACATCTATAACATAGGACAAAATCTGAAAGGTGTAAAAAGAAATTCCAAGAGGAAGGGCAAGACCGGCAAAGTTTATTCCTGCGCCGAAAAGGGCGTTTATGTTTGAAACGAAAAAACCGGAATATTTGAACACGCCGAGAAGCCCTATGTCAATAACAAGCGCCAGTATAAGAAAAAATTTTGCCAAGGAGTTTTTTTGTTTTTCCTTTGATTTTGCAATCCCAAAGCCTGACGCATAGCCGACGAATGCACTAAAGAGCATATTGATAATCAGAATAGGCTCGCCCCAGGCATAGAAGATGAGCGACGCAATCAGAAGAATAATATTACGATAGGTAATATTTTTATTAAGATAATAAAGCCCGAGCGTTACGGGCAGAAAAATTCCCAAAAAAAGCAAACTTGAAAAAACCAAGCTTTATCCCCCATTCTTTGATATACGGGGAATAAGACCCCGTACCTTATACTAAAAACATACATATAGATTATATAGGCTGTGGTAAGTTTTGTCAAGACAAAAAGGTTTTAAAAATCAGCCCCGGGAAAAGGCTTTCAAAATAACGGGGAATTTTGGCTTTCGGAAAGCCCTTTGAAACGCCCGACGCATATTCTCACAATTTAAAGCGGTTTCCCATGTCAGCGCTTTTGCGGATAACAGGCGGCCTCCGCACGACACACCGAAGTTCGGGCTGTATATGTCTGCAAATACTGTGCAGACGCATACAGCCCGATTTAAAATTTTTTATTGTGTATTTTTTTCATGAAATACCTCGGACACATCGGTTATTGTGACAAATGCATTCGGGTCGATTCTTTTTACAATCTTTTTCATTTTTGATATTTGAAAACGGTTAACCACAAAATATATCATATAAGTGCTTTTTGAGGAGTAGTAGCCTTTTGCGTCTATTATGGTTATTCCTGAGCCGAATTCCTCGGAAAGCGCCTTGTTTATTTCATCATGCATAGTAGTTATTATCATTGCGGATTTTGCCTTGTCGATACCTTCAACAATGAAATCCACGGTTTTAAGCGCCGCCATGTATGTTATTATGGAATAAAGCGGCAGTATCCAGCTTGACATGATAATTCCGGCGGCTATGTAAAGAAGGACATTGTATACCATAACAAAAGTTCCCACCGTTATGCCGATTTTCTTCGCAAAAATCACCGAAAGAACCTCAACTCCGTCCAGAGCGCCGCCGAAGCGTATGGTAAGACCGCTGCCTATTCCCGAAAGGATTCCGCCGAATACAGCGCACAAAATAAGGTCATTGCCGGCAAAAGGGGACGCGGTAAGAACATCTACGGGCAGGATATATGTTATGACATATGAGGTAAGCGAGTATATTATAACCGCATATATTGAATAGATTGTGAAAATCTTTCCCTGCTTTTTATAGCCGTATAAAAACAGCGGAATATTCAAAATTATAAGAAACAGCGAGAGCGACAGACTTTTCGGAGTAATCTGCGCCAAAAGCATGGAGGTGCCCGAAAAGCCGCTGTCATACAGGTGTACCGGAGCTAAAAATGTAGTAACTCCGAAACCGTTTATAATGCCTGAAACGGTCAACATAATAAAGTTAATAACGGAAAGGCGATCGGTATTGTTTTTCAGATTCATAGCAATACTCCTTAATTTTCAATACTTTACCATAAGCGCTGACGGCAAACCAATATTTGAATTAGCTTCATTCCGACTCCGATTTAAGAAAAATGGGGAGGAACACTGCCATATGCTCAAAATGTATATACATAACAATTATATAAAATAAACATAATTTTGTCAAGCAATGTAAGCTGAAAAACCGAATAAGCAGGCGTATCGCTCTTACTTTTAAGCCGGCCGGAAAGCTTTAGCCGGACGAGGTATCCTTTGAAAAATCCTTTCTTAAGACTGAATGGGAGTGAAAGACAAAGTATAAAAGGAATATTTACCCCACGATTCATACCATATATAAAAATTCATACAATTTATATGCAAGCCTATATGCGCGGCAGTAAACAGATACAGCAAAGGCAGTCCCACCTGTCAGGTAAGACTGCCGCCGTTTTGCGCACATCTAAAATATATAAATGAATAAAAATCCGACTGCAAAAATTGTCAGCCATTTTATAATGCCAAAAACAAGGCTTATACGGCAAAGCCTTCGAGCGGTTTTTGCCTTTTTGATACCGTTTTCCGTTTCGCCGTCCTCAAAACAGTTCCTTGCAGTCAGGGCGTAAAATAAGGCAATTAAGCCAAATATCATTCCGAAAACAAGGGTCATAAGAACGCTTCGGTTAACATAATCATTTAGCTCATCATGACAGCCTTCACCGATTCCGTCAGTTACGCCGCCTTGACCGCCCCCTGCGGGGATTGCTTCGGAACGGGGATAATCCGCCCTATTGCAGTTAAGCGGTGTTTTGTCACCTGCGGGAACCGCCTCGCCGTCAGGAGAATATACCTCCCCGGCAGCTTCTGAAGTTTTTTCATCGTTTGTGAGCGCTTTCGAATCTGAAATGCGGACTCCGCAAACCCTGCAAAAGAGCGCATTATCGGAAATTTCCGCTCCGCAATTATTGCATCTCACACTATCACCTTTTTTCCTATATATGAGCATAGGGCAGACAAGCATATGCTTGTCTGTATCCGTGCTAACTTAATATTCTTCAAAGTGCAATGCAATCCTTTAATTTTCTGCAATTTTTGTCCGCAATTTTTCCAGAATACGCTTTTCTATTCTTGAAACCTGAACCTGGGATATACCCATAATTTCTGCAATCTGTGACTGAGTTTTTTGCCTGAAATACCTCAGCATTATAATTTTTTGCTCCCGCTTGGGAAATTCCTTTATGGCAGTTGATAACAAAATTTTGTTGACTATGTTATTTTCGCAGTTTTCGGGGCTTTCTATGCGGTCGATAAGCGCCTGCCCTTCGTGATTGCCGTCATCAACGGCGGCATAAATTGATTCAGGGCGCGCCGTTGCGTCAAAAGCGAGCGCTATCTCCTCAGCCGTCACCCCGACCTTTTGGGCAACATCCGAAATGCTTGGCTCTTCGCCCGTTTCCCGCATCAGCTCTTCTCTCGCAATTGCAGCCTTTGCGGATAACTCCTTAATGCTCCTGCTGACCTTTATTATGCCGTCGTCCCTTATATACCGCTTTATTTCGCCCATTATCATAGGTACAGCATAGGTGGAAAACTTTACCTGATAACTGAGGTCGAACTTTTGTATAGCCTTAATAAGCCCTATAGCCCCCACTTGAAACAAATCCTCCGCCTCATATCCGCGCCCCAAAAACCGTTTAACAACACAGCGAATAAGCCCCGTGTTTTCTTCAACAAGGGTATTTGCGGCGCTTTTATCACCGGCAGCGGCAAGAGCAATAAGCCTTTCCGTATCTGAATGCTTGTCCATCTATGCGCCTATCCGTTTCCGCATGGTTACCTTTGTACCTACTCCGACCTCGGATTCCACCACAAGTACATCCATAAAGGTTTCCATAACGGTAAATCCCATTCCGCTTCTTTCCTCCTTTGGCTTTGAGGTGTAAAGCGGCTCGCGCGCCTTTTCTATATCCGGTATACCGACGCCGCTGTCGGAAATAATAATTTCAACATCCTTTCCGTCAATGCGGCACATAAGGGTTACGATTCCCTTTGTATTTTCGTAGCCGTGGATTATTGAATTTGTAACCCCTTCCGAAACAGCGGTTTTTATATCGGCAATCTCCTCTATTGTGGGGTCAATCTGGCTGACAAACGCACCGACAGCCGCACGGACAAATGCCTCGTTGCTGCTTTTTGCAGGCACTTCAAGCTTCATATAATTACTCATTTATTTTCACCTCTTGTTTGCATGTAAGTATTTTCTTTATGCCTGAAATTTCCAGTATTTTATCGACCTGCGGCGTGGGACGGATTATAAGCATTTTGCCGCCGAGGGCGTCAATTCTCTTAAACCGTCCCACAATAACGCCTATGCCGGAGCTGTCCATAAAAGTTACATTCTTAAAATCCAAAACGAGGTTTTTAATATTATTCATGTCAATCTCCCGATCCAATATTTCCCTCATCTCCGACGCCGTGTGGTGGTCAATCTCGCCGCTTATTTTGGCAATAAGAGTCGGCATGGCATATTCAAGTTTAATCTTCATGTTTTTCACCTTCTGTTTGTTTTTTGGTGAGGCCCCGGGTTAATTCCGCATATATGCCGAATTAACCCGGGGCATACAGCACCTCTATTTAATTTTCTATAATTGGCAAAATTTTCCTTTTTGCTGCTTAAAAAATCGTGTGTCAAAAAATTACAAAAAAAGTATTGACAAAAGCGTATATATGGTTTAAAATATGTAGTACGCTACACTTTGAAGGGAGTGATAATTATGCAGTCCTCGGATTTGGGATACCGGTTTAAAAGGATTAACGACTGCTTCAGGGCAAACGGCAATGCCAATGCTAAGGCATTGGGGCTGACTCATGTGCAGCTGTCGATTCTTTTTTATCTTTTTTCCCATACTGCGGGCGTAACCCAGAAAGATATTGAAAATAATTTCGGTATAAAGCATTCTACGGTCAACGGCATACTGGGGAGGATGGAGAAGAACGGGTTTATTGAAATTTCCGTTTGCGAAACCGACCGCCGTCAGAGGAGCGTGACGCTTCTTCCCAAAGCGGCTGATATTAAGCTGGAATGTGAGGCTCAGCGCACTGCAATTGAAAATAAGCTTACAAAGAGGCTTACCGATGAGCAGCTTAAACAGCTCCGAGAACTTTTGGATATAGTTTACAACACCTTAAAGGAGGAACATCAGGATGATTAAAAAACTTGCCCAAAGTATCGGCGAATATAAAAAGCCGACAATACTTACCTTACTTTTTATTATAGGCGAGGCAGTTATTGAAACCATTATTCCGTTTATAACGGCGAATCTTGTGAACAAGGTCAAAGCGGGCGCCGAAATCGGCAATATTCTTAAAATCGGCGGATGCCTGGTTATTCTTGCGTGCTTTTCGCTGGCCTGCGGCGCAGTGGCCGGCGTAACCAGCTCAAGGGCGGCAACGGGATTTGCCAAAAATCTCAGAAAGAATATGTTTCATAAAATTCAAACCTATAACTTCCAGAATATCGACAAATTCTCGTCGTCTTCGCTTGTTACGCGAATGACCACGGATGTTACAAATGTTCAGATGTCGTACATGATGATTATAAGAACGGCGGTCAGAAGCCCGCTCATGCTGATTTTTTCGGTTGCCATGGCGTATTACATGGGCGGCAGTCTTGCCACGGCGTTTGTTATTGTTATTCCTGTTTTGGCATTCGGTCTTATTATGATAGGGCGCAAGGCAATTCCGGCTTTCCGCGGGGTTTTCAGAAAGTATGACCGCCTCAATGAATCCGTTGAAGAAAATGTCCGCGCAATGCGCGTTGTCAAGGGCTTTTCCAGGGAGGATTACGAAAAGAAAAAATTCGGCGCTGCGTCAGAGGATATTTGCGGCGATTTCACAAAAGCAGAGAGGATTGTTGCCTTCAATATGCCGCTTATGCAGCTCTGCATGAACTTTAATTCGGTATTTATTCTTCTTGTGGGCTCGAAGCTGGTAATTGAAAGCATGGGAAAGACCATAGATGTGGGGCAGATTTCCGCAATGCTGACTTACGGAGTGCAGATACTCATGTCGCTGATGATGCTTTCCATGATTTATGTTATGGTTACCATGTCGGCGGAATCGGCTAAGCGTATTTGCGAGGTTTTGAACGAAACTCCGGCGCTCGGCAATCCCGAAAACCCGGTAATGACCGTCGCTGACGGCTCTGTTGATTTTGAAAATGTCAGCTTCAAATACTCCGAAGGGGCGGAAAAGTATGCGCTTTCCGATATTAACCTGCATATTAAATCGGGTATGACCGTGGGAATCATCGGCGGAACGGGGTCAAGCAAGTCCTCCTTGGTTCAGCTTATTCCGAGGCTGTATGATACAACAGATGGCTGTGTTAAGGTGGGCGGAGTTGATGTCCGTGACTACGATATTGAAGCTTTAAGAGGCGAGGTTGCCATGGTGCTTCAGAAAAATCTTCTGTTTTCGGGGACGATAAAGGAAAATCTGCGCTGGGGCAACGAAAATGCAACCGACGAGGAAATCACAGAGGCTTGCAAACTTGCCCGGGCAGACGAGTTTGTCCGTACCTTCCCGGAGGGCTATGATACTAAAATCGAGCAGGGAGGAACCAATGTTTCCGGCGGACAAAAGCAGAGGCTTTGTATTGCCCGCGCACTGCTTAAAAAGCCCAAAATCCTTATTCTGGACGATTCTACAAGCGCTGTTGATACAAAGACGGACGCTCTTATTCGTTCGGCGTTTAAAAAATTTATCCCCGAAACCACCAAATTTATTATTGCACAGCGTATTTCGTCCGTTCAGGACGCAGATATGATAATCGTTATGGATAACGGGAAAATTGCCGCTGTGGGG
>JAEDLZ010000063.1 GCA_016303265.1 Clostridiales bacterium | reverse complement strand
GAGAAGAATAATCCCTATGTATGAGGACAGAACCTCGCTGAAAGAAACGCTTCCGAAAACCGAGAGGGTTATGGGAAAAACCACCGACAAAACAAGAGCTATGCCGAAAACGGAAAGGGCCCCAAAAAATTTACCCAGCACCACTTTGGTAAGGCTTACGGGCGAACAAATCAGCAGCTGGTCGGTTTTTTTGCTGCGTTCTTCGGAAAATGTCCGCATTGTTAAAATCGGAACAAGGAGAACAAACAGCATATTTGCCGCGCGAAAGGTATAGAATGGGTCAACCCTCTGATTTAGAATCGGTCCGTCGATAAAGTTTGTTGCGCAAAAATACATGAAAAGTCCTACAAACAAATAGCCAATCGGCGATATGAAGTAGCTTTTTAATTCTCTTTTATATACGGCACGCATTATTTTTTACCTCCTTTTAAAGCGGCGGCAGGCTCAGATGCAATTGCCGCGGCAAACAGCTCCTCAATGGGGGTTTGCCCCGATTTGATTTCGAGAACAGGGCGGTTCGCCGCAGCGAATAAATTGAAAATTTCCTCGCGAATATCTCGCGATGAGGTAATCTCAAAATCGTATGTTCCTGCCTCAAAAGAGCCCCGGGCGGTACACTCTGCACCGCTGATTTTTGAAATAAGACCGCAGACGCCGTCGCTTCCGCCTTTAACGCGGATTGTACAGCTGCCGGCATTGACGGGTCCGGAAAGCTCGCTTAAAGATTTTGAAACAACAACCCGTCCGCCGTTAATAATTGTAACCTTATCGCATACGGCGCTGACCTCTTGGAGAATGTGGGTGCTTAAAATAACGGTGTGGTTTCCTTTAAGAGATTTTATGATATTTCTGAATTCAATGATTTGCAAAGGGTCAAGCCCCACCGTAGGCTCGTCCAGAATCAAAACCTTCGGGTCGCCGATAAGAGCCTGAGCAAGCCCTACCCTCTGGCGGTAGCCCTTTGAAAGATTTTTTATCAGACGCTTTGAAACATCACCGATTTTTGTTTTTTCAACGATACGCCCTATATGGGTTTTTCTGTCTTCCGATACGCCCTTTAAATCATAGACAAAATTAAGATATTCCGAAACGGTCATATCTATATACAGAGGCGGAATTTCGGGCAGATAGCCGATTTTGCTTTTAGCCGCCTTGGGGTTTGTCAGAATATCCTCTCCGCAGATTTTAACTGTTCCGCTGTCGCTGGAAATATAGCCCGTCAGAATATTCATAGCAGTCGATTTTCCCGCACCGTTAGAGCCCAAAAAGCCCATAACTTCGCCCCGGCTTACGGAAAAAGTAACACCGTTTAAAACCTTTTTCGAGCCGTAGGACTTATAAAGGTTTTTTATTTCAATATCAGGGATTGTCTGATTTGGCATATATATCATTCCTTCCGTGAAAAATAGAATCACATACAAAATCAGTATATCACAATTTTTTGAAATATGGAATAGTTTTAGTAAAAAAAATTAAGAATAAAAATATGTGCATATAAAAATGTAGACATTTTGGTAAAAATGTATAGTTAAAAAAATGACAATCTGATTGACAATTGCAAGAAAATGGTTTATAATTTTAACAAAATACAGAAAAGGACGGCGGTGATTTTTTTGGCAACTGAAGCAATTTCAAAGGTTTACGAAGCGGAAAAGGCGGCTGACGAAGCAGAAGCTAAGGCGCATAGCCGCGCAAATGAAATATTGACGGAGGCGAAGGCGAAAGCTAAAGCTAAGTCGGAGGAAATAGTCGGAAATGCCGAAAAAGCAAGAGAAAAGCGGCTTGCTGCGGCGCGGGCGAAGGGTGAAGCAACAGTTAAGGAAATAACCGATAATTCGGCAAAAAACATTGATAAGCTATCAATAAATGCGGCGTCAAAAAAGGAAGAAGCAATCGCCGCAATTATCAGGCAGATAGTTTAGTTTTCCTATGATATTTTCGGAAAGGAGGAATAAAAATGGCGATAGTACCTATGAAAAGGGTCAGTGTTTACGGACTTAAAAAAGACCGGAAGCGTATACTTGAGGCTCTTCAGCGCTGCGGTGATTTCGAGGTTATCGACAGCGGCGGCGAAAATACGGAATTTGAAAAAATCGATACATCGGCATCTCAGGGTACTTTTGCAAGGGCCGTAGCAAGCAGCGAAAGCGCACTGGATATTTTGAAATCCTATACGGACTCTGACGGTTCGATTTTTGACTCGCTTAAGGGAAGAAAAGAAATTTCTCCGGAGCTTTATTATAAGTATGTTGCCGAGTCGGAGGAGATAATGCGGGTTGCAAACCGAATAAACATTCTGTCAAAAACGATTTCGGAGCAAAAGGCGGAAATTGTCAAGACGGAGTTTCAGAAGGAAAGTCTTTCGGCATGGCTGGAACTAGACGCTCCCATGAACTTCAAAGGGACAAAGAAAACGGCGGCATTTATTGGGACATTCCCGAGCGGTACGGCAAGGGATTGGATTTTGGAGGAATACGCCTTAAAATCTGCCGAAAACAAGACGGAGGCTCCCATTGATTTGGCATTTATAAATGAAACGAGTGAGCAGACGGCGGTTATGATTCTTTGCTATAAGCCGCATCGGGAGGCGGTTGAGGACATTTTGAGAGAAATGGGCTTTGCCTATCCGAACATAAGCTTTGCGGCAGTCCCGAGGGCTAAGGCGGAAGAGCTTGACGGTCAGATAAAGAATGCAAAAAATATCATAGCCGATTCCGAAAAGGAAATTGCAAGCTATAAGGGAATGAGAAATGCCATAAGATTTCTTGCCGATTATTATACCATGCGGCTTGAAAAATATAAAGCGCTCTCAAAGGTTCAGAACCTTAAGCGGACATTTTTTGTAACAGGCTATGTTCCGGAATACGACGCAAAGAATCTTGAAGCGGTTCTTACCAACAAATATAATGCGGCAGTTGAAATAAACGATGCGGGCGAGGACGAAAGCCCACCGGTTCTTCTTAAAAATAACGGATTTTCCGCTCCTGTTGAAACGGTTATTGAAACATACAGTATGCCGGGTAAGGGCGAAATTGACCCTACGACCGTTATGTCGTTTTTCTATTATATTTTGTTTGGGCTTATGCTGGGCGATTTTGCTTACGGAATGATAATGTTTTTGGGTTGCGGAGCGGCGCTTCTTAAGTTCAAAAATATGGAAACGGGAATGAGAAAAACCCTGAAAATGTTTATGTTTTGCGGCATTTCAACCGCATTTTGGGGCATAATGTTCGGCAGCTGTTTCGGCGACGCCGTATCGGTTATCGGTTCCACCTTCTTCGGAGTGGATATTGCGTTTAAGCCTTTGTGGTTCGAACCGATAAAAAATGCAATGCTGATGCTTATGTTCTCCTTCGGTGTCGGCATACTGCACTTGTTTACGGGACTTTTCCTCAAGCTTTATACCTGCATAAAGCACGGCGAATATAAAGACGCGCTGTTTGATGTTGTGTTTTGGTATCTTTTGGTCGGCGGCGGAGTGGCATATCTGTTTTCGGTAGATATGTTTGTGGATATGTCGGGACTTGGCTGGAAGATGCCGCCTGCCGGGGCTGAGGCCGCAAAATGGTGCGCCATTGTCGGAGCAGTCGGAATTGTCCTGACTGCGGGCAGAAGCTCCAAAAATCCCGGGAAGCGGCTTGCGAAGGGACTTTATGAGCTTTACGGCGTGACGAGTTATTTAAGTGATATTTTATCTTACTCAAGACTTCTGGCACTGGGGCTTGCAACGGGAGTTATAGCCCAGGTTTTCAATAAGATAGGCTCAATGGGCGGGAGAAGCGTCATAGGAGTTATAATGTTTATTATCGTGTTCTTAATAGGGCACACGGTCAATCTGGCAATAAATCTTTTGGGCGCATATGTCCACACAAACAGACTTCAGTTTGTGGAATTTTTCGGAAAATTTTATGAGGGCGGCGGAAGAAAATACGAGCCGCTCACCGAAAATACAAAGTATTATAAAATCAAGGAGGATATTTAATTATGAGTTTAGGAATGGTTTTTGCATTGGCGGGGGCGGCTCTTGCGGCTCTTATGGCAGGTATAGGCAGCGCAATCGGCGTCGGTATGGCAGGCGAAGCGGCAGCAGGCGTTGTAACGGAGGACCCGCAGAAGTTCGGTAAGGTTCTTATTCTTCAGCTTCTCCCGGGCACACAGGGAATTTACGGTCTTTTGATTGCGTTTATAACTCTTTCGCAAATCGGACTTTTGGGCGGAGCTCCCGTAAATCTTACAACTGCTCAGGGTCTTGCATATTTTGCGGCTTGCCTTCCTATGGCATTTGTTGGTCTTTGGTCGGCAATCAGACAGGCAAGGGCGGCTGTCGCAGGCATTCAGATGGTTGCAAAGCGTCCCGACCAGATGGGTAAGGGTATGATTTTTGCCGCAATGGTTGAAACATATGCAATTCTTGCACTTCTTATCTCCATTCTTGCAATTTTCGGCATAGCTGCATAAAATAAGAGAACGGAGGTTTGACAATGACAGGACTTGAAAAAATAATCGGTGAAATCCAGAGCGAGTCGGAAAACAATGTCAGCCTTATTATAAAGCGGGCAGAAAAAGAGGCGGAGAAAATAATCGAAAGCGCCGCCAAGGAGGCAGAAAAGGCTGCCGGGGCGATTGAAAATGAAGCCGCCGAAGAAGAAAAGGACATTTTAGCCCGCGCAAAATCGGCAGGGGAGCTTGCTGTCCGCAGGGCGGTTTTGCTTAAAAAACGCGAGATTATCGACAACATAATCGAGGAAGCGAGGGAAAGACTTGTTTCGCTTCCCGATGATGAATATTTTGAGCTTCTTGAGAAAATGCTTGACAAGTATGCTCATAACGAGGAAGGCAAAATTCTTATTTGCAAAAAAGATGCTTCCCGTATGCCGCAGAGTTTTAAGGATAAGCTAAAGACGAAAAAGCTCACCATCTCCGACAAAACAATCAATGAGAGCGGCGGATTTTTACTGATTTACGGCGATATTGAAGAAAAGTGCACATTTGATGCGTTAATAGACGGCGAGGGCGATAAGCTGACCGATATTGTGCTGAAAACCGTTTTTGATTAGGAGGGTTCTTTATGGCAGAGCAATATACCTATGCTGTTGCGAGAATCCGTGCCAAGGAAAACTCTCTTTTGACAAAGCAGGATTTGCAGCAGCTTTTAAGCAGCCCGGACTACGGTGAGGCACTCCGTATTCTCTCCGGCAAGGGCTTTGACGGCGGCGGAGAATTTCGGGATTATAATGAGCTTTTAACTAAGGAAACCGAAAAAATATGGCACCTTATGGATGAGCTTAAAGTTGACCGCACAGAGCTTGAGGTTTTTCTTTATAAAAAGGATTTCCATAATCTCAAAAGCGCAATTAAGGCGGTTGTTACAAATGCCCCCACGGAAAAACTGTATATAAGCGGAGGGACTGTCCTTCCCGAAACCATTGAAAATGCAATAAGAGAGAAGGATTATTCCGCTCTGCCGGAAAATATGAGAGAGGCGGCACGGGAGGCGCTGACGGCTCTTTTGCAAACGGGCGACGGGCAGAAATGCGATATAATTGTTGACCGCGCGGCGCTTTGTGCCATAAAGGCGGCAGGGCAAAGGGCGGACAATGAGATGATAGCCGATTATGCGGAAACAACCGTGGCTCTTTCCGATATAAAAATTGCCGCAAGAGGAAATGCCTTGGGCAAGAGCAAAGACTTTATGCGGGGCGCCATGGCGGAGTGCGACAGCCTTAATACAGACAGTCTTTCGGCCGCTGCGGCAAAGAGCAAGGACGATATGCTCGAATATCTGGCTCTTACGCCCTACAGCGGAGCCGCAGAGGCTCTTAAAAGCTCCTATTCGGACTTTGAAAAATGGTGCGATAATCTTATTATGGATAAAATTTCGGAGCAAAAATCAAATCCGTTTTCCATAGCTCCCATTGCGGCTTATATTCTCGCAAGGGAGAACGAAATCAACGCTGTCCGCATAATTCTTTCGGGCAAGGTGAATAACTTAAGCGTTGAATCTGTTCGGGAAAGGCTGCGTGAGCTTTATGTATAATATAGCGGTAATGGGTGACAGAGACAGCATATACGGGTTCGGCGCATTGGGACTTGCTACCTTTCCGGTAAGCGATGAAAAGGATGCGGCAAGGCTTTTTAAGAAGCTTTCGGGCGGAGATTATGCAATCATATATATAACCGAAAAGCTCGCTCAGGCTCTGGAGGAGGAAATAGAGAAGGTTCGTGAGAACCCTGTTCCTGCCGTTATCCTGATTCCGGGCATTTCCGGCAACACGGGAAAAGGCATGGAGAGCGTCAAAAAGTCGGTTGAGATTGCGGTCGGCTCGGATATTATTTTTAATGATTAAGTCTGAATAAATTCAGATAACCCCTTTTTGAGAAAGGATGACTAAAAATGAGTAAAGGTACTATAAGGAAGGTCGCCGGACCTTTGGTTATTGCCGACGGGATGCGTGACGCGAATATGTTCGATGTGGTTCGCGTCAGCAGTCAGAGGCTTATCGGCGAGATTATCGAAATGCACGGCGACCGTGCCTCGATTCAGGTTTACGAGGAAACCTCGGGTCTGGGTCCGGGCGAGGAGGTTGAATCAACAGGCGCGCCCCTTAGCGTTGAGCTTGGTCCCGGCCTTATCGGAAGTATTTTCGACGGGATTCAAAGACCCCTTGACGATATTATGAAGGTTTCGGGCAATAATTTAAAGCGAGGCGTTGAGGTTCCGTCCCTTAAGAGAGAGCTGAAATGGCAGTTTAACCCCACGGTTAAGGTGGGTGATAAGGTTGTCGGCGGCGATATTGTCGGAACTGTCCGTGAAACGGAAATAGTTGAGCAGAAAATTATGATTCCGAACGGAGTTGAAGGCACGATAAAAACTATCGAAAGCGGTGAATTTACCGTAACGGATGTTGTAGCAACCGTTGAAACAAAGGATGGAATAAAGGAAATTTCCCTTATGCAGAAGTGGCCCGTAAGACGGGGCAGACCCTATAAGGAAAAGCTTTCTCCAAAATCGCCGCTTGTTACGGGTCAGAGAGTTATAGACACGCTTTTTCCGATTGCAAAGGGCGGTGTTGCGGCAGTTCCGGGACCCTTTGGGAGCGGAAAGACCGTTGTTCAGCACCAGCTTGCAAAGTGGGCCGAGGCGGATATAGTTGTTTATATCGGCTGCGGTGAGCGAGGCAACGAGATGACCGATGTTCTTAATGAATTTCCGGAGCTTATCGACCCAAAGACGGGCAAATCCCTGATGGAGCGGACGGTGCTTATTGCAAACACCTCCGATATGCCTGTTGCGGCCCGTGAGGCGTCGATTTATACGGGAATAACAATTGCCGAATATTTCCGTGATATGGGATATTCCGTTGCTCTGATGGGCGACTCCACCTCGCGCTGGGCGGAAGCGCTTCGCGAAATGTCCGGGCGACTTGAGGAAATGCCCGGCGAGGAGGGCTATCCTGCATATTTGGGAAGCCGTCTTGCTCAGTTCTACGAAAGAGCGGGGCGGGTTATTGCCAACGGAACAGAGGGAAGAGAAGGCGCACTGTCCGTTATCGGAGCGGTTTCCCCTCCCGGCGGCGATATTTCCGAGCCTGTTTCTCAGGCGACTCTTAGAATTGTAAAGGTGTTCTGGGGGTTGGACGCAAATCTTGCCTATAAGAGGCACTTTCCGGCAATAAACTGGCTGACCAGCTATTCGCTTTATGTTGATATGCTGTCAAATTGGTTTAATGAAAATGTAAATCCAAACTGGATAAATATGCGAACAAGACTCATGCGTATGCTTCAGGATGAGGCTGAGCTGGAAGAAATCGTTAAGCTTGTGGGAATGGACGCCCTTTCCGCACCGGACAGACTTAAGCTTGAGGCTGCCCGTTCGATTCGTGAAGACTTCTTGCATCAGGACGCATTTCATGAGGTTGACACTTACACGCCTCTTGAGAAGCAGTATCTTATGATGATGCTTGTTATGGAATATTATGATAAGGCAAGCGAAGCGTTGAAAAACGGTGTGGAGATTGACGCTTTGGTAAGCCTTCCCGTCCGTGAAAAAATCGGTCGTTTCAAATATATTAAAGCCGATGAAGTGCAGAGCGAGTATGATGCAATTATAAAGGAATTGGATTCCG
>JAEDLZ010000062.1 GCA_016303265.1 Clostridiales bacterium | reverse complement strand
ATTGTTTCCGCCGGATGGGTCGACGGGTTTTACTACAAGCCGAGAGTTGATATTGAAACCCTCAAAAAATACAGCGAGGGGATTATTGCACTCAGCGGCTGTATGTTCGGTGTTATTTCGCGCCATTTTCTAAACAGCAACCCGGATGAGGCAATGAAAACCGCCGAGAAATTTATTGAAATTTTCGGAAGGGACAACTTCTTTATTGAAATCCAGGACCATGGTCTGTACGATCAGAAAAAGCTCAACAGTCAGCTTATCAATCTTGCGCAAAAGCTCAATCTGGGTCTTGCCGCCACAAACGACATACACTATGTCAAAAAAGAGGACGCCGAGTATCAGGATATTTTAATGTGTATCCAGACGGGCAAAACCGTCAACGATACAGACAGAATGAAAATGGAAAGCTCCGAGCTTTATGTTAAATCCGAGGAGGAAATGCGGGAATTGTTTTCCTATATCCCCGAAGCGATTGAAAATACGCAGAAGATTGCCGACCGCTGCAATTTGGAAATTGAATTCGGCAAGCTCCACCTTCCCGAATTTGCCCTTCCCGACGGGTATACAGCTTATGAATATTTGCGCGAGCTTTGTCAAAAAGGCTTTGCCGAGCGTTATCCAAACGACGACGGCACTCTTCTTGATCGTCTTGAATATGAACTTTGCACCATAAAATCCATGGGCTATGTTGAGTACTTTCTTATCGTGTGGGATTTTATAAACTACGCAAAAAGCAACGGCATAATGGTCGGTCCGGGACGAGGAAGCGCCGCAGGAAGTATTGTATCCTATTGTCTTAAAATCACAGATATTGACCCTATAAAATACGGACTTATCTTTGAACGGTTTTTAAACCCCGAACGAGTGACCATGCCCGATATTGATATTGACTTCTGTTATGAGCGCCGCGGCGAGGTTATTGATTATGTTAACCAAAAATACGGGTCAGATCATGTTGCTCAGATTATAACCTTCGGAACAATGGCGGCACGCCTTGCTATCCGTGATGTGGGGCGGGCTCTTGATGTGCCTTACTCCGTTGCGGACACCGTTTCAAAGGAAATACCCATGTCTATTGACATGACAATCGATAAGGCTCTTAAAATCAATCCGCAGCTTAAGTCGATGTATGACGGCGACCCGCAGATTAAAAAGCTTATTGATACCTCAAGGGAGCTTGAGGGGCTTCCCAGACATTCGTCAACCCACGCCGCAGGTGTTGTTATAACCCGTGAGCCTGTTACGGAATATGTTCCCGTGCAGTGCAACAGCGATGTTATCACCACTCAGTTCACCAAGGATACCGTTGAGCACTTAGGGCTTCTTAAGATGGACTTTTTGGGGCTTCGCACACTTACGGTTATTCGTGACGCACTGGAAAATATAAAAATTACCTGCGGCAAGACTGTGGACATAGGCAAAATCGACTTTGAGGACAAAGCTGTTTATGAAATGATTTCAAAGGGGGATACGGACGGGGTGTTCCAGCTTGAAAGCGGCGGTATGCAGTCATTTATGAAGGAGCTTAAGCCCACATCAATCGAGGATATTATCGCCGGAATTTCTCTTTACCGTCCGGGGCCCATGGATTCTATTCCCAGATATGTGGCAAACAAGAACAACCCGAAAAATATTACCTACAAACACCCTCTTTTGGAAAATATCCTCGATGTCACTTACGGCTGTATAGTTTATCAGGAACAGGTTATGCAGATTGTCCGTGACCTTGGCGGCTATTCTCTCGGGCGCTCGGACCTTGTCCGCCGTGCCATGAGCAAGAAAAAAACCGATGTTATGGAACAGGAACGCAAAAACTTCATCTACGGCATCAAAAACGAAAACGGGGAATATGAAGTTGACGGCGCAATAAGGCGCGGTATCGACGAAAAAACCGCGGCGGAAATTTTTGACGAGATGATGGACTTTGCCAAATATGCCTTCAACAAATCCCATGCGGCGGCTTACGCCTTTGTTTCATATCAGACAGCGTGGCTTAGATTTCATTATCCCGTTGAATTCTTTTCGGCGCTTCTTACCAGTTGTCTGGGGCATCCGGATAAGATTACGAAATACTTAAACTCTGCCGAAAAGCTGGGAATTAAGATTCTTCCGCCCGACATAAACAAAAGCACCGCCTGCTTTGTTCCCGACGGAAAGAACATTAGATTCAGCCTCGGTGCAGTTAAAAATGTGGGCATTTCCATTATTGAAGAAATGGTTGAGGAACGAAAAAACGGCGGATTATTCACTTCATTTACGAATTTCTGCAACCGAATGGCGGCAGGAAGGCTGAATAAGCGAGGGCTTGAAGCTCTTATCCGCTGCGGCGCATTTGACTCTTTAGGGCTTAAGCGCTCCGTATTGCTTGATGTCTTTGAAAAAACCTTTGACAACGCAGCGGACACCAAAAAGAATAATATTGAAGGACAGATGGATTTTGGCAGCTTTTTTGACGGCTTTTCAAGTGACGCCGATAACTTCCCCGACCGCGACGAACTCTCAAGCACGGAAATTCTGAAAAACGAGAAGGAATATCTGGGAGTTTACATTTCCGGACACCCCTTTGACAGCTTTAAGGACAAGGCCGAGGAGCTTGCCACCGCCCGCATTTTGGACATTATCGAAAACGAAAACTTCAGATTTAAAAGTGATGACAGGGTCACTCTATGCGGAATTGCCGTGTGGATAAGAAAGCAGTTCACGAAAAAGAACGAGCTTATGTATTACCTGACGCTGGAGGATTTGACGGGAACAATTGAGGTTATCGTTTTCCCCTCTCAGGTTCGGACATTTTACAATATATTAAAGGAGGAGGCTGTTCTCACCATATCCGGAAGCCTTGATATTCAGGAGGACAAGCCTCCGAAACTCAGGCTTGAAAGTGCTGCACCGTTAAATCCGGATAAAAAAGTGCGCAAATACAAAAAACTCTATCTTAAAATGCGGTCAACGGACGCCGGAAAGCTTGAGGAGCTTAAATACATATTAACCGGCGGAAATCTCCCCGTTAATATATACTATGAGGATACAAAACAGGCATTTGCCGCGCCCAAGTCCATGTGGGCGGACGAGGATAATCTTCCTCTTGAGCGTCTTTTGAAAATATTTGATAAGGAAAGCGTTAAACTTATAGAAAACA
Source organism: Clostridiales bacterium (assembly GCA_016303265.1). Lineage (GTDB taxonomy): Bacteria > Bacillota > Clostridia > Monoglobales > Monoglobaceae > SIG454. Next base: position 5,292 of record JAEDLZ010000062.1, on the reverse strand, counting down.
AATAAGGCAGCTGCAAAATGCCTTAACTTTATGAAATACTTTGCTTAGCAATGTGCAATTTTTTGCATATGCGGCAAACAGGAAATTTTCATTTCACAAACCAAACAGAAAATAATTGATGAAAGGATATAAATTATGCGACTTCTTCTTGCAATTTGGGCAGCAAAGCTGGCGTCAGTAATCGGACGGCTTGTCGGTAAAAAATCTTCCTCCTCCCCCGGGGTTATCGCCCTCAAAATATGCCCCGACATCATAGGGAGGCTGAGGAAAAATATTAAGGGTGAGGTTATTGCGATCTGTGGCACCAACGGCAAAACCACCACTAACAATCTTTTATGCACCGCTCTTTCAAAATGCGGATACAAGGTTTTGTGCAACAAACTCGGAGCAAATATGCTGGGCGGAATCGCCACAACCTTTGCCCAAGCGTGCAATATATGGGGTAAGTTTTCGGCAGATTATGCCTGTCTGGAAATTGACGAGGCGTCAACCGTCAAGGTATTCGACCATATAGCCCCCGATTATATGATTATTACCAACCTCTTCCGCGACCAGCTTGACCGCTACGGCGAGATTGATATAACCGTAAATCTTTTGAAAACCGCCATGCTTAAAGCAAAAAATATCAAGCTGATACTAAACGGCGACGACCCTCTTACCGCCCAATTCGGCAAAGACAATCCCGCCTTTTACTTTGGAATAAGCGAACAGGTTCTGCCCCAGGTAGATGACACGAAGGAAGGTCAGTTCTGCGTTTTCTGCGGCGGCGAACAGAAATATAATTATTATCATTACAGCCAGCTTGGCGACTATTACTGCCCCCATTGCGGCAATAAGCGTCCGCACATTGACTTTGAGGCGACGAATGTTGACCTTAAAAATTCACTTAAATTCACAGTAAGCGGCTGCCGAATCGACCTCAACTACAAGGGCTTTTACAACATTTATAATGTTTTGGCGGTTTACTCGGCGATGAGCCTTTTAGGCACTCTCCCCGAAAATTTCAACAGTCTGCTTGCGGATTATAAGCCCCAGATAGGGCGTATGGAGGAAATTGATTTGGGAAAGCCCGTTATTTTGAATCTGGCAAAAAATCCCGCCGGCTTCAATCAGGCAATTCAGACGGTTCTTTCGGATAAACGCAAAAAGGATGTTATTGTTGCCATAAACGACAAGGCAAACGACGGTCACGATGTTTCATGGCTGTGGGATGTGGATTTTGAGAAATTGCGGGACGAAAATCTTAATATGCTTATAACAACGGGGATTCGTCTGTACGATATTTCCCTTCGCTTTAAATATTCCGATGTTAAGGTGAGCAGCATCTGCCCCTCCATGCGCGAAGCAATCCAAAGCTGTCTGAGAACCGACGCACAGGTCTGCTATATTTTGGTAAATTATACCGCACTGTTCCCGACCGAAACCATTATGCTTGATATGAAAAAAGAACTGGAGGGGAAAAAATAATGGATTACGAATTGAATATTGTTCACCTTTATCCCGACCTTTTGAATTTGTACGGCGACAAGGGGAATATAGAATGTCTGCGCAAGCGCCTTCTCTGGCGAGGAATCGGCGCAAATCTTGAAAAATGCACAAACGAAAACAATTACATCGACTTTAAAAATACTGACATAATTTTTGTGGGCGGCGGCTCGGACCGTGAACAGGAAATTGTCTGCAACCGCCTTTTGGAAAAAAAGACGGAGCTTACAGCCTTTGTTGAAAACGGTGGGACACTGATTGCTGTTTGCGGCGGGTATCAGCTTCTCGGCAAATATTATCAGACTCCCGATTCAAAAATCGAGGGGCTGGGAATACTTGATATTTACACCGATTCAATAAAGGGCGATAAGCGTCTCATCGGTAATGTTGTAATCGAAAACGAAACTGCCGGTAAAATTGTGGGCTTTGAAAATCACGGCGGAAGAACGGAAATCGGCAGTCACTCCCCTCTCGGCAGGGTTATATCAGGCTTTGGCAACAACGGAAAAAGCGGTTATGAAGGCGTAGTTTATAAAAATCTTATAGGAACATATCTCCACGGTCCGCTCCTGCCCAAAAACCCTAAACTTTGCGATATGATTCTTCTTCGGGCCCTGAAACACAAATATCCCGATTTTCATTTACTTTCCCCTTTAGACGACACTCTTGAAAATACCGCAAACGAATATATTGTCAAAACTTTTGCCAATCAATCCGACAAATAGTTGCAAAAAATACAAGATATTGTGGTTTTTTTCCGCGTACACAACAATATCTGAAACTTTTTTAGAAAAATTTTTAAAAAAGGTATTGACAAATTTTGGTATATAGGTTTATAATCTAAATGTAAATGGAAAATATTGGAAAAATAAAAGGAGTGTTCAAAAAAATGGAAAAACAAATAAAGGTGCTTATAGCAGACAATGACAGAATTTACAGTGAAGCGCTAAAAGACCAGCTTTCCGCAGATTATAAATTTACCGTATGCGGCATTGCAAACGATGGTTTTGAGGTTCTCGAAAAGGTTGAGCTGCTTAAACCCGATGTGCTGATTATGGATCTTATCTTACCGTCCCTTGACGGCATAGGGGTTTTGGAGCGGCTCAAGGCGCGCAAAGATGCGTCCGGTCCTAAAATTATCGTTTCCTCATCTATCAAGAAAGAGCGGATTGCTCAAAACTGTATTGAGCTTGGAGCTGAATATTATATGATAAAGCCCCTCAGCATAGATAATCTTGTCAGTCTTATAAAGCTTTTATTTTCGGACATTAACGGCCCCGGCGAAATTATCGGCCGCAGCAGGGCCGACGCGCCTGACATTGAAACAATGGTAACAGAGATTATTCACGAAATAGGAATACCGGCTCACATAAAAGGGTATCAGTACCTCCGTCACGCCATTATGCTCGTTGTTGATAATCTTGATATTATCAATTCAATTACAAAAAAGCTCTATCCGACGGTTGCAAAGGACTTCAATACAACCTCAAGCCGCGTTGAGCGCGCAATCCGCCATGCAATTGAGGTTGCCTGGGACAGGGGCGACACGGAGGTTTTGAATTCAATATTTGGCTATACCGTTGCCAACACAAAAGGCAAACCCACAAACAGCGAATTTATTGCCATGATTGCCGACAGATTAAGGCTTCAGATTAAAAACGCAAGCTAATTACTTATTTTGCAGCTTTAATTAAATTGCTGCGCTTAACCTTTCAGGAAGTTAGGCTAACTTAAGCGGGAAATATGACGACATACGGTGTATATAAATCTAGCAGCCCTCGGCGTATAAGCAGGTCAAACAGCGGTACATTCCAAGGAGCTTCCAAAAGCACCGTAAAATAATCCCCGAAAACAGTTTAAATTCAGCTGTTTTCGGGGATATTTTATTGGTTTTGGAAACTGCTTTGCGCAAATTGCTGTTTTAAAATCATTTTGCTGCAGCCTCTTTTATTTCAGGCATGAGCGGAAAATCTTGCGCCCTGCGCCAACTGCATATTTTATTCTGCTTTGTGTTTGGCTTCTATCTGCTCTTTAATCATCATATCCTTGACCTTCATAAGCCTTATCTGAGTGCTTCGCTCATTTTCGTCAAGCTTCATGGTGATATATTTTATATTTTCCTCGGTTTCGGGAATCATAACATGCTCCAGCGCATTTACTCTCCGCCGGGTCTTTTCGATTTCCGACGCCATCATCTGGCAGGCCTTTTCGCACTCGGCAAGTTTAAGCATATCGGGGAAAATTTCCGAAAGCGAACCCACCGCCGCATCAAGGTCGCAGGAAGTGAACGCAAAGCCGTAAGAATATATATCGCTCTCGTCCGCCGTTCTCATTTTATAATTAAAAACGGGAATTTCAACGCTCATAACATTCTTTTTATCAACCTGAACCGAAACAGACTGCTTCGGGGCGAGGAGGGCGGCATTTATCACCTCGTCCTGCATAACCGCCTTTGCAAGAACAAACTTATCGTTTGCGGCTTTTATTCCGCTTTCAACCTTTTCCCGCAGTTCTTTATTTTTTCTCACCAGCTCCAAAAACTGCCGCATAAGCTCATCGCGCTTATCTTTAAGCAGTTTGTGCCCTCGCCTTGCGGTCACAAGCTTTTTCTTAAGGCGGGTAAGCTCCATTCTTGTGGGATTTACCTGTGTCTTCGCCAAAATATCACATCCTTAATTCTTGTAATATTTATCAAGAAATTCGTCTTTAATACGCTTAAGCTCCGAGCGGGGAAGAATCGAAAGCAGCCTCCAGCCGATTTCAAGAGTTTCCTCTATGCTTCTGTTCGTGTCATAGCCCTGAGATACATACTCCTCCTCAAAAGCGTCCGCAAACTTCGCATACAGCTTATCAATATCCGTAAGCGCCGCCTCACCGAGAATTGTCATAAGCTCCTTTGCGTCCTTACCTCTTGCATACGCCGCAAAAAGCTGATTCATGGTATTGGCGTGGTCGGCTCTGGTCTTGCCCTCGCCTATACCCTTATCCTTAAGACGGGAAAGCGACGGCAAAACATCTATGGGCGGCATAATATTCTTGCGGTAAAGCTCACGGCTTAGTATTATCTGCCCCTCCGTTATATATCCCGTAAGGTCAGGAATCGGGTGAGTTTTATCATCCTCGGGCATTGTAAGTATAGGAATCATTGTTATACTTCCGTTCTTGCCCTTCTGTCTGCCTGCACGCTCATAAAGGTTAGCAAGGTCGGTATACATATATCCCGGATAGCCGCGGCGGCCGGGGACTTCCTTCCTTGCAGCCGATACCTCTCGGAGTGCGTCTGCGTAGTTGGTTATATCCGTCAAAATAACCAGAACATGCATATTCTTTTCAAACGCCAGATACTCCGCAGCAGTGAGCGCCATACGGGGAGTTGCAATACGCTCGATTGCCGGGTCATTGGCTAAATTCACAAACATAACGGTTCTGTCAATCGCTCCCGTTTCCTTGAAGCTTTCAACAAAAAAGTTCGATTCTTCAAAAGTTATACCCATTGCAGCGAAAACAACGGCAAACGGTTCGTCCGTTCCCCTCACCTGCGCCTGTCTTGCAATCTGCGCCGCAAGGTTTGCGTGCGGCAGACCGCTTGCCGAGAAAATCGGAAGTTTCTGTCCCCTTACAAGGGTGTTAAGTCCGTCGATGGCGGAAATTCCCGTCTGAATAAACTCCTGAGGATAATTTCTTGCAGCGGGGTTTATGGGAAGCCCGTCAATATCCATTCTCTTATCGGGAAGGATTTCAGGTCCGCCGTCAATAGGTCTGCCGAGTCCGTCAAATACACGGCCGAGCATATCCTCCGAAACGCCA
>JAEDLZ010000061.1 GCA_016303265.1 Clostridiales bacterium | reverse complement strand
TTACGCCCTTTAAACCCTGCTTCTTAGCGTAATAAGCCTGAGCAATTGCGGAGTTAAGTTTGTGACTTCCGCTGGTGTTGTTGCCCTCAAATTTGTAATAAATTTTTGCCGGAGTTCCCAGCTTTTTCTCAAGACAGTAAGCCCTTACCAGCGGAGAGGGGCGATACATTTTATAAAAGTTTAAAATTTCTTCCGGAATTTCAAAATAAGCCGTTGTATCGTCAAGCTCCTGCTTTACAAGCTCGTCGCAGAATACGCCGGAAAGCTCTTCAGCCTTCATGGGTTCGTGTGTGCCGGGGTTCAAAAGCGGCGCCGGCTTGTTTTTCATATCTGCACGGACATTGTACCATGCCTTTGGCATTTCGCTTTCATTCAAATAGATTTTGTACGGGATTTCAGACATATTATCGTCTCCTTTAAAAAATATTTGAGATAAAGAAAACCGAACTGCAATTACAGTTCGGCAAAGTTTGCAAATGAAGTTCTGCATATACAATCATACTCATCTTGTCTCAGCCGTGCAGCGGTAAAAACCATGCGCAGCTCTTGCTCAGCTAAACCAAACTCTTCAATCTCATTAAGGATATTATACGCAATAAAACACTGATTTGTCAATAGTTTTTAGAAATTTTTTACAGTGTAGACATCGGAAAATGGGAAAATACTGCATACAAAAAATGTTTTAAGATTATTGTAAACCAATATCCAAAAATTTATATTATGAAATAAAGATTGAATTGACGGGCAAATTGGGGATAACCTGCCATAATCGTATAAATTTGGGTAGAAAAATACGCTAAGCTGTGGATAATGTGGAAAAGTCTGCAAATAACTATTATTAAGGCAAACAAGCTGTTCATATGTTATTATGTAAACCAAGCAAAAATGGAAAATATAACCATATTGGTTGACATAATACGGAAAAATTTAACTTGACAAAATGTTTTTGTGTAGAGAAGATAACTTTTTCGCAAAACAAACAGAAAAAATTATTGTAAAATACAAAGTTGTGTGATAAAATGGAAGAAATAAGAATGGAAAACATATAAGAACGGCGGCACGGCGGACGGAAAAACATGGGAATGAAGGGGCGGTGTAAAATGTTCCTACGGGATTATAGGCTTCGTATGTGTTGGCGCAATCCTTAAAATTATAAAAACATTTTTATTGGGCAATGGAAATATAGTTAATAGTATAAATATTAGGCGATTATAAAATATAAAAGTTAATATTTGTGAATAACACAGTAATATTTATGCTTTTTCTCTTGAAATTTATGGTGACAATCCCTCAGTCAGCTACGCTGACAGCTCCCTTTGCACAAGGGAGCCTTGATGACAGCCATCGCCCCTTTGCTATATGGGAGCCTTGGCGGGGTGACACACGGAGCAAAACTTAAGTGTTAGCCCCCCTGGTGTAAAAAGGGGGGGGCACACGAAGTGTGACGGGGGGGTGTAATCCTTGATTTTCAAGGTCAATTTGGAGAAAATAGTGCAATAATACACCGGTTTTATCCGCATAATATCAAGGATTTATTAGTTTTACAATCGGCTAAACAGTATAAATACAGGAAGGGAGATTAAAATGTTGAAAATTATAAAATCGGAAAGGCTGACGGCAGCCATTGATACCCATGGGGCTGAATTGAGAAGCGTCAGAGATGAGAAAGGCAATGAATTTATGTGGGAAGCAAATCCGGATATATGGGGAAATTCCGCTCCGATAATGTTCCCGATTTGCGGCGGACTTAAGGACGATAAATACCGCTATGAAGGAAAAGAGTACACTCTTTTAAAGCACGGCTTTGCAAGGATGTGTGACTTTGAAACGGAAAGTGTGAGCGAAAACGCCGTGACCATGCTTTTTAAGTCCAATGAAGCGACAAAGGAAAATTATCCCTTTGATTTTGAGTTCCGTGTCTTTTTCGGTATCGAAGGCAATACATTAAATATTACATATGAGGTTAAAAATCTGAGTGATGGCGTTATGTATTTTAGTATTGGCGGACATGAAGCCTATGCAACTCCGGAGGGAATAGAGGAGTATGACATTGTTTTCGATAAAAAGGAAACCTTGGATGCCTTCGCCCTTGAGGGAAACATTTTGTCCTATAACAAGACGAATATAATAACGGATTCGAATGTGCTTTCCCTAAATGATGACTATTTTAAGGTGGATGCCCTTGTTTTCAAGGAACTTGCTTCAAAGTCCTGCACCCTCGTTCACCGAAACGGAACAAGAAGGGTTAAGGTGGAGTATTCTGATTTCAACCAGCTTCTCTTCTGGCATAAGCATCTGGCAAAGTATATATGCATAGAGCCTTGGAACGGAACTGCGGATTGTTCGGACGCAAACGGTAATATTGAAGATAAATACGCGATAATAAAGCTGCCTGAAAAGGAGCGGTACAGTGCTTCTCACTCAATAACATTCTCAATTTAGAACAGAATGGATTTTGTCGTAAAAATAAGGTGCGGCAAAATAGCCTTTTAACAAAACATTAAATAAAATAATCCCCGAAAACAGTTTGAATTAAGCCGTTTTCGGGGATATTTTCATCGGTTTGGGAAACTATTTTTCAAATTGCCCTTTAAAATCATTTCGCTGCAATACCCTTATTTTTACATAAAACCCCACATAAATAATTTGTACTTTCAAATGCCGTTAAAAGACCACCGCGCGTAAATGATATGTTCGCTTAAAAAGCGTTTGAACCTTGGAGCTTACTCAGCCGTCAAAGGCATTTTTAGGCCCCGACGGTAATTTAAACTGAACAATCTTTTACTATTTATAGGTTTGAATAATAATTTCGGCAATCTCCTTTTTGGATTTTCGCTTATCCATAGCCTGCTTCTCTATGTAGTGATGCGCCTCGTTTTCGGACATTTTCATAAATTCTATAAGAACCCATTTTGCGTGGTTTATGAGGCGGATTTCCTCCATTCTCTCTTCAAGGGAGGCATTCTTTTCGTTGACTCTGCGCAGACGCTCCTGGGTTGCGTAAAGCAACCGGACGGACTGCATGATAAGGGAGGCAGAGGTGGGCTTTGAAAGCGTCAGAACTCCGAAATCAATAACCTTCGCCGTAACATCCTCGTAAAGCTCACTCTTTGTAAACAACAGAACGCCGCTCTTTTCACTGCACGCAATATCGGCGGCAAGGCGCGCTCCGAATTCATCGGGAAGGGGCGTGTTTATAATAATAATATCGTATGTCCTCTCCAGAGTCATTCGGCGTGCCTCACCGGCGCTCCTGACGGTTGTTATGGGATAATAGTCGTTCCCCCGGAGCATTTCCTCTATTTGTTTGCCGAATTTTTCCGACGCACATACAATAAGTACGCTGTAGGAATATTCCTTAAACAGCACAATGCTCCCTCCTTTTAAGAAAATTTTCTCTGTTGTGCACCGTAAACCCTAAGCCGCAATTTTCGGAAATTATGACATAACATATACAGAAATGTTTCCGAAAATAAGATGTGTATGATGTGTCCTGCCTAAGGCGTACGGGATTGAAGCCTATTACATCCGTATTATCCGGGCAGATTCAAATAGGCGGAGATAACTGTTTCCGGCAGATGATAAGCAATGAACTCACTTGCCGCCGCAGCCTGTGCCGCCTCCCTTAAGGATGCGGGAAGTGTGTCAAGCCCGTTCAATATATCGCAGCCGGCAGTATATAAGTTTATATCGGCCGGAACAGGCGGCATAGAATTTTTCAAAAGTCCGTCCAGCCCGGCATATATGATAAGGGCAAAAGCAAGGTAGGGATTTGCCAGCGGGTCGGGCGAACGAAGCTCTAATCGCCTGTATTCGTCAGCCGCCGCCGGGACACGGATAAGATGAGAGCGGTTCTCAGGAGACCAGGATATATACCTTGGAGCCTTGCATTTACCGAGCCTTTCGTAGGATTCCTGCACAGGATTAAGGAAAACGGTCATATCCTTGATTTTGTCAAGGATGCCGGAAATAACAAAAGGAAGCAAATCCTTTCTGCCGTCACTTTTTGCGGAAATGTTAATATGGAAACCGTTGCCTGCCTTGCCTATAAGCGGTTTCGGTGAAAAGTCGGCATACAGGCCGTTTCGTGCGGCGATTGTTTTAACAACGCCTCTGAAAGTAACCGCATTGTCAGCCGCAGTCAGGGGGTCTGAGTACCTGAAGTCTATTTCGTTCTGACCGGGTCCCTCCTCATGATGGGAGCTTTCGGGCCTAATGCCCATTCTCTCAAGGGTAAGACAAATCTCGCGGCGCACATTTTCACCCTTATCTTCGGGAGCAATATCCATATAGCCTGCATTGTCATAGGGCGTTTTTGTGGCATTTCCGTCCTCATCTGATTTGAATAAATAAAACTCCAGCTCCGAGCCGAAAGTGAAAGAATAGCCGTTATTTTGTGCAGTTTTGACGGCATTTTTCAGAATATTCCTTGTGTCACATTCAAAGGGTTTGCCGTCTTGATAATAAATATCACAGAACATACGGACAACCCTGCCGTGTTCGGGGCGCCAGGGAAGAACCGTAATCGTTGACAAATCGGGACGCAGAAACAAGTCGGAATGAACATCTCCGCCAAAGCCGCTTATTGCGGACGCATCTATGGCTTCACCATATTCAAAAACCCTCGGCAGCTCGTCGGGCATAACAGAAATGTTCTTCTGATTACCGTAGACATCACAAAAAGCCAGACGGATAAATTTCACATCCTCTTCTTTTATATACTGCATGATTTCATTTTTGGAATAGTTCATGATTGTACCTGCTTTCTACAAAATTTAATTTGCAACATACATCTGTTTGTATGGATTTTTGGTATCGGGCGTAACGACGGTGAAATCGGAATTTATGATCTCTTCAAAATCCAGATTGAATCTTGAGCAGTAATCGCTTATATAGCCCTCAATTTCCTTTTTGTCACCATCGGTTGCTCTGTTAACATTAACACGGCCGGGAAAAGCGATATTTTTGCAGTCGGAGCGTAAAAATAATTTTCCGCCGTGCATTCCCGTACAGGGGAAGTTGCCCACAATGTCCTTGCCGTCATCATTAAGACCGAGAACGATAATAAGACCTCCGGCCTGATACTCGCCGAGAAAGCTGCCGCATCTGCCGCCGATAACCATAACCGGAAGCTTTTCGCAGTACGCTTTCATATGAATGCCTGCACGGTATCCGGCATTGCCCCTTACAAAAATTTTTCCGCCTCGCATGGCATAGCCTGCGGCGTCGCCCACGCTGCCGTTTATAATGATTTCGCCTGCGTTCATGGTATCGCCCACCGCGTCCTGAGCATTTCCCGAAACCTCTATGCTTGCGCCGTTAAGGTATGCGCCGAGGGCGTTCCCCGGAGTTCCGCTGATTTTAATTTCCTGCCGGGATAAGCCGGCTGCAATGAATCTCTGCCCCATACAGCCCGTGATTTCGCAGTTTACGGGGGCGTTTCTGACCTTTTCGTTCAGAGCCGTAAAATCAAGTCCTGATGCATTTATTACCATTATATCACACCTCCAAGTTTTTTACAACGGTATTCTTTACCGAAAGCGATTAAAGACGGAGATTTTTTTATTGAGTCATAATCAATTGTATCAAGGGGAGTCTGCTCGCGGATAAGCGAGGTGTAAATTCCCGCTCTTTCAATATCGTTGATTAAAATAAATCCCGTCAGACGGTTATCTTTGGAAAATAATTTCTTTATTTTACCTTCGGATTTATCCTCATATACCTCGCAGCCGTCGCCAGAGAAGTAGCTTCCGGCGGTCATTACATGAAGACCGAAGAAACCGATGGAGTTCATGGGAATTGCGTTGTCAAAGTCAGCGCTTTGACCTGCCATGTTTTCTCCGGCGCATTTGCCCTGCATATATGCATTGGGAAGTATTGCAAGAATTCTGCGTCCGCCAAAGGAGGTATCGTAGCTTTCACAGCAGTCGCCCGCTGCATAAATACTGTCAATGGAGGTCTGCATGGAATTATCCGTGATAATTCCACGGTTCACCTCGCCGCCGATGTCCTTTAAAAGGGAAACATTGGGACGAACGCCCACAGCCAGAACCAAAACATCAAAGCCGACTTCACTGCCGCTTTTCATAAAGGCTATGTTTTTCTCAAATCTTTGTGCGCTGTCGCCCAGCATGAAGCGGATTCCGTTTGCCTCAAGATGCTTCTGAACAAGAGCGGCGCTTTCGTCATCCAAAATGCTGGACAAAACCTTGTCAGCCAGGTCACATACGGTAATTGAGGATACACGGTCACGGAGTCCTTCTGCGCATTTAAGACCGATAAGCCCTGCACCGACAATCAAAACCCTTGAATCTTTATTGATTGCGCCCTCAAGCGCAAGAGTATCGTCAACGGTCATGAAAGAGAATTTATTTTCAAACGTATCAAGCCCGTCAAAAGGAGGAACGAAAGCGGATGACCCGGTTGCAATGCATAACGAATCATAATTTAGCGTGCTCTTGTCATCAAGAGTAACTGTTTTCTTTTCGGGGTCGATTGCCTCGGCACTTCTTCCGTAAAGTACTGTGCAGCCGTTATCGTCATAAAAGCTTTCCGAGCGATAATTCATTTTTTTAAGGTCTGTTTTGCCCTCAAGGTAGTAGGAAATAAGCGGACGGCAGTAAACAGGCCGATTCTCGGCCGAAACAACGGTTATTTTCCCGTCGGTATCATGCAGCCTGATACCTTCAATGCAGCCGACTGCGGCTGTTCCGTTGCCGATGATAACATAATGCTTCATTACTTTTCGCCCCTTTCTTCAAAAACAATTGCCCTGTTGGGACAGCCCTCAACACAGGCAGGACTGCCGCAACTGTTTTTAATGCAAAGCTCGCATTTCTGAACTGCGCCATGCCCGTCAAAGGATAATGCTCCGTAAGGACATACCAACATACAGGTAAGACAGCCGATACATTTGTCGTGGTCGATAACCACCGCATCGTCATTTTTGGTAAGAGCGCCGGAAATACAGCTTTTTACACAGATAGGATCCGGACAGTGGCGGCAAGATACGGCATAGGTTATATTGTCATCGCCTTCAATATGAATATTCGGAGTTATTTTGGTGTTTTTCAGAGCGTTCACCATACTGGATTTGCCCGAATTTGCAAACGCACAGTTATATTCGCAAAGGTGACAGCCCAGACACCATTCTTCATTAACATATACTTTTCTCATTCTCCTGCGTGTGAGATACCCAGTATCTCAAGCTCCTTTCCGTTTAAATTTACGCCCCGCAGCATAAGTCTGTTGCCTCTGAGGGCTTCTATGGAGTTAATGCCCATGCCGCCCATAAGCTCTTTTATTTCATGCTTCCAAGCCGTCATAAGATTAACAAGTCTTTCGGAGCCTATGTCGGGATTCAGCCTTTTAACAAGCTCGGGCCGCTGAGTTGCAATACCCCAGTTGCACTTTCCGGTCTGGCAGGTACGGCATAAATGACAGCCGAGAGCAAGAAGGGCGGCGGTTGCGATGTAGCAGGCGTCGGCGCCGAGAGCAATAGCCTTTACAACATCGGCAGAACTTCTGATACTTCCGCCGACAACCAAAGACACATTGTTTCTTATGCCCTCGTCCCGGAGCCTTTGGTCAACGGACGCCAGCGCAAGCTCAATGGGAATTCCCACATTATCTCTGATTCTTGTGGGGGCGGCACCCGTTCCGCCGCGGAAACCGTCAATTGCAATAATATCGGCGCCGCTTCGGGCGATTCCGCTTGCAATCGCCGCAATGTTGTGAACGGCGGCTACCTTAACGATAACGGGCTTTTTATATTCGGTTGATTCCTTTAAGGAATATACAAGCTGTCTTAAATCTTCAATGGAATAAATATCATGATGAGGTGCGGGGGAAATAGCGTCCGAGCCTTCGGGAATCATTCTGGTTCTGGATACATCTCCCACAATCTTAGTACCGGGCAGATGTCCGCCGATACCGGGCTTTGCGCCCTGCCCCATTTTAATTTCAATGGCTGCGCCGGCCTCAAGATAATCTTTATGAACGCCGAATCTTCCGGATGCGACCTGGACAATGGTATTCTCGCCGTAGCAGTAAAAATCCTCATGCAGACCGCCCTCGCCGGTATTGTAATAAATTCCCAGCTCCTTTGCCGCACGGGCAAGGCTTTCGTGGGCGTTATAGCTTATTGAGCCGTAAGACATTGCGGAGAACATAACCGGCATGGAAAGCTCAAGCTGAGGCGGAGTTTCGCATTTCAGCTTTCCGTTTTCGTCCCGCTCAACCGCGGACGGCTTTTTGCCTAAGAATACCTTTGTTTCCATCGGTTCGCGGAGCGGGTCGATGGAGGGGTTTGTAACCTGGGAAGCGTTTATGAGAATCTTGTCCCAGTATACGGGGATGGGTTTGGGATTGCCCATGGAGGAAAGAAGGACACCGCCGCTTCCTGCCTGCTTGTATACCTCTTTTATGGTATCCGAGGACCAGTTTGCGTTCTCGCGGAAGGTGCAGTCGTTCTTTTTTATTTTAAGAGCCCTTGTGGGACAGAGCGAAACGCAGCGGTGACAGTCAACGCATTTGCTCTCGTCCGCAATCATTACATTGTTTTCCGGGTCGAAGGAATGAACCTCGTTTGCGCACTGCCTTTCGCAGACGCGGCAGCATATACAACGGCTTGCGTTTCTTTCTACTTCAAATTCGGGATATATAA
>JAEDLZ010000060.1 GCA_016303265.1 Clostridiales bacterium | reverse complement strand
CAGGTGTATAGATAGAATCAACAGGAATTAAGCCGATAATGGGCTGAAGCAACTGCTTATTCTTATCGGCGGAAACATATCCTCGGCCTTTGTCAATGGTAAGCTCCATAAAAAGCTTTGCATCCTCATTAAGAGTCGCAATATGCAAATCGCCGTTGATAATTTCAACATCAGAGTCACACTTAATATCTCTTGCGCAGACTTCACCCTCACCCTCATGATTTATATATATCGTCTTAGGGCCGTCGGAATGCAGCTTTATTGCAAGCGACTTGATATTAAGAATAATCTCCGTAACATCTTCCTTTACTCCCGGAATTGTTGAAAATTCGTGGTTAATATTTTCAATTTTTATTGAAGTAACAGCAACGCCGGGTAATGATGAAAGAAGGATTCTTCTGAGAGAGTTTCCGAGCGTTATTCCGTATCCCCTCTCAAGAGGCTCTACGACAAACTTTCCGTATTTCTCGTCCTCGGAAATGGAAACACACTCAACCTTTGGTTTTTCGATTTCTATCATGTTAGCCCTCCTTATATTTTCTCTACTTTATGAATGTACTTAGTACAAATCCGTTAGGGCCTTAGCCAAAGCTTTCGCTCAGGCTATGCATTATTTGCTGTAGTACTCGACGATGAGATGTTCCTCCACCGGAATATCTATATCCTCTCTGTCTGCAAAGGCAACTACTTTCCCTTCCAATGTGTCTCTATTCATATCAAGCCACTTCGGAACGGTTCTGCCCTCTGTTGACCCAAGAATTGCGTCAAACTTTGCACTCTTACGGCTTGTCTCACAAACAGTGATAACATCACCAACCTTAACGAGATAAGAAGGAATATTAACCTTCCTGCCGTTAACTAAAAAGTGTTTATGGGAAACGAGCTGTCTTGCCTCCGGTCTTGAAGCCGCAAGACCGAGTCTGTAAACAACATTATCAAGTCTTCTCTCAATAAGAGTAAGGAGGTTTTCACCTGTAACACCCTGTTTCTTGTTCGCCAGCTCAAAATAATGAGCAAACTGTCCTTCCAATATGCCGTATGCGCGTCTTACTTTCTGCTTTTCACGGAGCTGTGTTCCGTATTCGGAAAGCTTGCGACGGCTCTGGCCGTGCTGTCCCGGTGCATATGAACGCTTGGACACTGCACATTTCTCTGAGTAACATCTGTCACCCTTTAAGAATAATTTCTGACCTTCGCGTCTGCAAATTCTGCAAACTGATTCAGTATATCTTGCCATTTACAATTCACCTCCAATTATACGCGTCTTCTCTTCGGCGGTCTACAGCCGTTATGAGGAATCGGTGTAACATCCTTAATCATATTTACCTCAAGTCCTGCAACCTGAAGTGCACGGATTGCAGCCTCTCTTCCGCTGCCCGGTCCCTTAACATATACTTCAACATATTTAAGACCGTGTTCCATTGCAGCCTTTGCTGCTGTTTCCGCAGCCATCTGCGCTGCAAACGGTGTGCTCTTTCTTGAACCTCTGAAGCCTAATCCGCCCGCAGATGCCCATGACAGTGCATTACCCTCTATATCTGTTATTGTAACTATTGTATTGTTAAATGTTGACTTGATATGAGCAGCACCGCGCTCTATATTCTTCTTTTCTCTACGACGCCTGGTTTTCTTTACTGCCTTTGCCATAGTTAATTCACCTCCTGAAGTTGCGAAAATACGCAAATTCCAAATTCAATAATAGTAGTATTATTTCTTCTTGTTGGCCATTGTCTTTCTCGGGCCTTTTCTGGTTCTCGCATTGGTCTTGGAACGCTGTCCTCTTACAGGAAGACCTTTTCTATGACGAAGACCTCTGTAACAGTTGATTTCCATAAGACGCTTAATATCAAGGGCAATATCTCTTCTAAGATCACCTTCAACATTATAGTTGTCAATCTCAGCTCTGAGGGCTGAAACCTCTTCCTCTGTCAAATCACGAACTCTCGTGTCGGGATTGATTCCCGTAGCAGCTAAAATCTTTTTTGATGTAGAAAGTCCTATACCGAATATATATGTTAATCCGATTTCTACTCTCTTTTCGTTTGGTAAGTCAACACCTGCTATTCGTGCCATACTCCATTCACCTCCGTATAATTTTATTTTTTGAAAAGTAATAAGCAGAATTTCACTTATCTTCAAAGGCTTTTCTCCTTTGAATTCATCAGCTTATACGAAAGTTTTCAAAAAAACATTTCCAAGTGGTTTATAAGCCTGACCCTGCTTATCCGAAAACTCAAGATTACGGTTTCTCTTTAACCCTGCTTCTGCTTATGGCGCGGGTTTTCGCAGATAACCATTACCTTGCCTTTTCTCTTAATTATTTTACACTTTTCACAGATAGGTTTTACTGAAGGTTGTACTTTCATTTCCTTCACCTCCTACAGATTTTATCAGCCGGCGTATCCGCACTGCTAACCCAAATATTATATCAATAAACTCTAATTTTGTCAAGACTTTTTCGTGTTTTTTGCGATTTATTTTGCTCGCCAGGTTATACGGCCCTTCGTAAGGTCATAGGGTGAAATCTCAACCGTAACCTTATCCCCGGGCAGGATTCTTATATAATGCATTCTGAGCTTTCCCGAAATGTGTGCAAGAAGCTTATGACCGTTTTCAAGTTCGACTTGGAACATTGCGTTCGGCAGCGCTTCAAGAACCGTTCCCTCTACCTCAAGTACATCTTCCTTCGCCACTACAACTCCCCCTTTCCCTGTTTGTTGTGCGTTTCCTCAAACTCACTTATGGACCGCCTTATTTCGGAGTTTGTAACCTTTTCTCCGTTTTCCAGCTTTCCTCTTAAATATTCGCAGAAATCACCCGTTTGTTTTAAATGCTTAGGATTTTTCTTCTTAATTTTATCTGTTTTGTGCAAATCACCATCGCAGATTCCCACAAGGTTTTCTTCCGTATACATTACTATATAATGCCGCTTCCTATCACGACCCGACATGGAATACACAATGTCACCCAAGCAGAATTCATCACAATTGCCCATTTTCCCCTCCATCAATCAACCAAAGTAAGTAAAACAGGTTCACCGTTTGTAATCAAAACGGTATTCTCGTAATGCGCCGCAGGTTTTCCGTCAGCGGTCATAACCTCCCAGTCATTATCGGCAATATAATATTCTTTCTTGCCCATATTAACCATAGGTTCGATAGCAATAACCATTCCCGCGCGAAGCCTCGGCCCCCTATCTCCCTTTATTACATAATTGGGGACATCAGGTTCCTCATGCAGCTGCGCTCCAACCCCATGACCGCAGTAATCGCGCAGAACGCTGAAACCGTTTTCCTCAACATATTTCTGGACAGATCCTGATATATCAGAGATTCTGAAACCTTCCTTGGCAAATTTTATACCCTCAAAAAAGCTCGCCTTTGTCACATCAAGAAGCCGCTGCGTTTCAGGTGCAATTTTGCCGACAGCAAAAGTTCTTGCTGCGTCGCCGTGGTACCCTTTATAACAAGCTCCAACATCAATGCTGACAATATCGCCCTCCTTAAGAGGCTTATGGTTCGGAAATCCGTGAATAATCACATCGTTCACACTTGCACATACGCTCCCGGGGAATCCTCCGTAATTTTTAAACGAGGGCTTACAGCCCTGACTGCGAATATACTTATCCGCAATACGATCAAGCTCGGCTGTTGTAACGCCCGGCTTCACAGCTTCCTCTATTCTTTTTAAGGCTTCTCCCGTGATTTGACCGGCAATCTTCATCATTTCAATTTCCGACTTGGATCTAATATTTATCATATATAACCCTTCCTACTGCTATAACCTTTCCTGCCCCGTCAGCACTGCTGCAGCGCTTTAATTACTTCCGCTGTGGTATCGGCTATTTCTTCTCTGCCGTGAGCAACTCTCAGCATATTTCTGTCTGCGTAGAATTTTTTAAGGGGCTCTGTCTGTTCATGATAAGTTGCAAGACGCTCTTTAACCGTTTCGGGCTTATCATCTGCTCTTGTTTCAAGCTTTCCGCCACAGTTATCACATACGCCTTCGGTTTTCGGAGCTCTGTATAATTTATGGTAGGTGCTTCCGCAGTTCTTACATTCAAGCCTTCCGCCCAGTCTTTCAATAATTTTTTCATCGGGGACTTCTATTGTAAGCACCGCATCAATTTTAATATGTGAATTTTCCAAAGCTTCCGCCTGAGCAATCGTGCGCGGGAAACCGTCAAGGATAAATCCGTTTTTGCAGTCGCTTTCTAAAAGGCGCTCTTCAACGACCTTAATCATAACATCGTCCGGTATAAGTTTTCCGTCATTGATATACTTGCCGGCAATTTCGCCAAGCTCCGTTCCTTCACTGATGTTCTTTCTCAAAATCGCACCGGTGGATATCGTTGGTATATTAAAATGTTTGCTAAGAAGCTCCGCCTGAGTGCCTTTTCCCGCACCGGGAGCCGCCAAAATAATAAGTTTCATAACAACTCAATCCTTTCATTTTTCAATAAATCTAAAAACTCCACAAGGGGCTTGCCCCATGGCATAATATACCCTGAGACAATCCCCTGTTTTTACGGCTTTCGTAAATTTTAATGAGCGCTGCCTTCAAATCATACAGAATCTTGCGTCGGCAAAATTCTTTTGCCAAAGCAGTTTCATTATTCCAAAAAGCCTTTGTAATGACGCATAAGCATCTGAGACTCAAGCTGCTTAACGGTTTCGAGAGCAACACCAACTACGATAAGGAGCGATGTGCCTCCGATAGCGAAGTTATTGATTCCGATTGCACCGTTTAAGAAAATCGGGAGAACTGCTATAAGTCCTAAGAATATAGCACCAACCAAAGTAATCTTTGATAAAACTCTGCTGATATAATCGGATGTTGGACGACCCGGACGAATACCCGGAATAAATCCGCCGTTCTGCTTCATATTATTCGCCATTTCAATCGGATTGAACTGAATAGCCGTATAGAAATATGTGAATAACAAAATCAGTATGAAGTATATTATTCCGTACGCCACGGAGGTTGTGGAGAATATATGCTTAAGCATCCATCCCCAGAATCCGCCGGAAGCGGCATCCACACCGAAGAATGCGCAGATTGTTCCCGGAAATGCCATAATTGACATAGCAAAGATAATCGGAATAACACCGGCAGACGCAACCTTAATCGGGATATGGGTGCTCTGACCGCCGTACATTTTTCTGCCGACAACTCTCTTTGCGTATTGAACGGGAATCCTTCTCTCCGCTTCATTGAATGTTACAACAAAGCCTATGACAACAATTGCAACTATCAGTAATACAATTGCGCCAATCCAGCCGTATGTGCTTCCTGTAGCATAGTTCCAGAAAGTCATGCAAAGCTGCGGACCGCGGGATACGATTCCCGCAAAGATAATAAGGGATATACCGTTGCCGATACCCTTTTCTGTGATTTGTTCTCCAAGCCACATAAGGAATGCTGTACCTGCTGTGAATGTTATTATGATAACCGCCGCGCTCTTCCAGCCCGGATTAACAACAGCAGATTTTAAAACGAAATATAAGCCAAATGCCTGAATGAGAGCAAGAACAATTGTTCCGTATCTCATCATCTGACCAATCTTCTTTCTTCCTTCCTCGCCTTCCTTCTGCATTCTTTCAAGTGCAGGAATTGCAACGCACAAAAGCTGCATAATAATTGATGAGTTAATGTACGGTGTAATGCTCATTGCAAAAATTGTTGCGTTTTGGAAAGCGCCGCCGGATACCATGTTGATGAATCCAAACAGAGTGTTCTCTTTATTCGCAAAAATCTGTGCCATTACTTCGGAATCAAGAAGCGGGACAGGGATAAATGACCCTAAACGAAAGATTACAATCATCACAAGTGTGTATAAGAGCTTCTTTCTAAGGTCAGGGATTTTCCATGCATTCTTAATTGTTTCCAACATTCTTATACCACCTCAACCTTTCCTCCGGCAGCGGTAATCTTTTCCTCGGCTGTCTTGCTGAATCTTGCAGCCTTGACATTTAAAGATTTTGTGAGTTCTCCTCGTCCTAAAATAACGACGCCGTCACAAATCTTGGATATAATGCCGTTTTCCTTTAAAACCTCCGCCGTAACTTCAGTTCCGTTTTCAAGTTTATTTAATGCTTCAACATTAACCGAAACATATTCCTTTGCGAAGATATTGTTAAATCCGCGCTTTGGCAGTCTTCTGTAAATAGGCATCTGACCGCCTTCAAATCCCGGACGGACACCACCGCCGCTTCTGGCATTCTGACCTTTGTGACCTCTGCCGCTGGTCTTACCGTTGCCGCTTCCGTGTCCTCTGCCTACTCTGAAACAATCCTTCTTAGAGCCTTCGCTCGGAGATAATTCATGAAGTTTCATATCGAGTACACCTCCTCTTTCAGTTTTAATTTATTCTGTTTGCGTAACTTTTACGCTTCCTCTACCTTTACAAGATGAGAAACCTTAAATATCATGCCTCTTATCTGGTCATTATCCGGTTTCTCCACACACTGATGAAGCTTTCTAAGACCCAGAGCCTTAACTGTAGCAATCTGATCCTTCTTACATCCGATTGTGCTCTTTGTAAGGGTAACCTTTAATGTTTTAGCCAAGGAAAAAACCTCCTATCTGATTTTATAAGGCTTAACCTAAAATTTCTTCAGGTTTTTTACCTCTGAGCTCAGCAACCTCTTCAACACTCTTAAGGGCCGCCAAAGCTTCAACTGTTGCGGAAACAACATTCTTCGGGTTGTTGCTTCTCAAACATTTTGTTCTGATATCTCTTATTCCTGCAAGCTCAAGCACTGCACGGGCAGGACCGCCTGCAATAACACCGGTACCTTCTGAAGCAGGCTTTAAAAGAACTCTTCCTGCGCCGTATTCCCCAATGATTTCGTGAGGGATTGTTGTTCCCACCATAGGAACAGTTATCATGTTCTTCTTTGCGTCGTCAAGACCCTTTCTTATTGCGTCCGGGATTTCAGCCGCTTTGCCCATACCGTATCCGACATGACCGTTTCCGTCTCCGACAACCATAAGGGCGCTGAATCTGCTTGTTCTTCCGCCCTTAACCGTCTTTGATACTCGGTTTAAGGCAACTAATTTTTCCTGTATATCAAGCGTTTCCGCGTCTATACGCTCCTGCTTTTTAGTTCTCTCTACTCTTTCTGCCATCTATCTTTTCACCTCTTTCGAATTAGAATTCAAGGCCGCCCTCACGAGCTCCTGCTGCAAGTTCTGCAACACGGCCGTGATATACATATCCGCCTCTGTCAAACACAACTTCTTTGATGTTCTTCTCCGCTGCTCTCTTTGCAACCAGCTCTCCGACTGCTTTTGCCGCGGTCTTGTTTCCGCCGTAGTTTGCCTTGAGCTCTGCATCGAGAGTCGACGCTGATACCAAAGTCTTTCCTGTTGTGTCATCTATTATCTGTGCATATATATTCTTAAGGCTTCTGTTCACACAAAGTCTCGGGCACTCCGCTGTTCCTGATACTTTTTTACGAACTCTTGCGTGACGGGCAATTCTTGCCGCCTCACTGTTCTTTTTCTTTATCATTTAAAATCGCACCTCCTTGCGGTTTAGGTATAGAAGTATTACGCCTGCCGTGAAGAAAATATTATTTCTTCTTAGCTCCGGCTTTACCTTCTTTTCTTCTGATAGTTTCCTCAACATACTTGATACCTTTCCCCTTATAAGGCTCCGGCGGTCTCTTTTCGCGTACCTGCGCTGCGAACTGACCAACCTTCTGCTTATCGGGACCTGATATTATAATCTGGTTCGGCTGAGGAACATCAATCTTTATGCCTTCGATTTCTTCCATTTCAACCTGATGAGAATAACCAAGGTTCATAACGAGTTTCTTACCCTGCTTTGCCGCTCTGTAACCAACGCCGTTGATTTCAAGCTCCTTCTTAAAGCCGGTGCTTACCCCCGTAACCATATTTGCAATCAATGTACGAGTTAAGCCGTGAAGTGACTTGTGCGCCTTATCTTCGCTGGGTCTTTCAACCGTGATAACGCTTCCGTCAACTTTTATTATCATATCCTGATGCATAGTCTGTTCAAGTGTGCCGTTTGCACCCTTAACCGTGACTTCGTTATTTTCGCCTACCTTAACTTCAACACCTGCCGGTATTTCAATAGGCATTCTACCTATACGAGACATTTTCTATTCCTCCTTCCTTTACCAAATAAACGCCAGGACTTCACCGCCAACATTCTGACGACGAGCCTCCTTATCTGTCATAATTCCCTTTGATGTTGAGATGATAGCAATACCTAAGCCCTTAAGAACTTTCGGCAACTCTTCCTTAGAAGCGTAAATTCTAAGACCCGGCTTACTTACTCTCTTAAGACCTGTTATAACCTTTTGCTTGTTCTCGGCATACTTAAGCGTGATTCTGATGACGCCCTGTGTCGCATCGTCAATATATTCAACATTCTTAACATATCCTTCGTCAAGCAAAATCTTAGCGATTGCCTTTTTCATATTGGACGCCGGAATATCTACGCTTACATGTCTTGAGTTGTTTGCATTTCTGATTCTTGTAAGCATATCTGCGATTGGATCTGTAATGTGCATATTTTTCTCCTCCTTTTTATCGGATTTTAAGAGTCAGTTTGGTTTTCCGCACTGATTATCTTAACCACTTAACCCTATGTTGAGTTGTTTATTTTTTGGGCCATTTTGCCCTGTCGGCTTACCAGGAAGCCTTCTTAAGTTT
>JAEDLZ010000059.1 GCA_016303265.1 Clostridiales bacterium | reverse complement strand
TTGTTCCTTTACTGACAAGACAGACCTCTTAAAGGCTCTTTGCAATAAGCTTGAAATGCTCGGTTATGTTACCGAGAAGTTTGAACAGTCGGTTATGGAAAGAGAGAAAAGCATGGCAACCGACATAGGAAAAGGAATAGCGATTCCTCACGGCCTTAATGATTATGTAAACCATTCGGCAGTTGTATTTGCGAGCCTTGAAAAGCCTATAAAATGGACGGAGGACGGAGAATATACAGATTTGGTTTTCCTTCTTGCGTTTGACAGGGATGAATCCGAGGAAACGGATAAAGCGATAATAAAGTTTTATAAATCAATAGTAACCTTTACAGAGGACGACAGCGTATGTGAAAAGCTCAGGACATTTACCGACGGTGAACAAATTTTAAAAATATTTGAATTATGGTAGGAGGTAAAAAAATGGTACAGGTAAAGTATACCATCAAAAATGAGGAGGGCCTTCATGCAAGGCCGGCTTCGGATTTCTGTAAAACCGCTTCAAGCTTTAAGAGCAGTATAACGGTTATAAAGGACGGCGAAGAATTTGAAGCAAAAAGTATTCTTATGGTACTGTGTATCGGAGCGGTTAAGGGCGACGAGATTGAACTGAGAGCCGAGGGCGAGGATGAGGAAGAAGCCGTAAAGGCTTTGATTGAAACACTTGACAGGGAGTGATTGATGTGAAAATTCTAAAGGGCATACCGGGTGCGCCGGGTGTTGTTTTTGGCACGGTTTTATATTTTGAGAAAAAAACGGGAGGTAAGATTGAGCTTGACATAGACGCCGCCGTTGCAAAATGCCTTGAAAAGGTACGCCGGATGTATAAAAAAGCGCTTTCGGACCTGGGGGAGGATAAGGCGAAAATATTTTCGGCTTATGAAATGCTTTTAGAGGACGAAATGCTTATCGGCCCGATAAAGAAGTCCGCCCAAGGCGGGACGGCTCCCGATAAGGCGGTAAAAGAAGTGACCGAGAGTATGGCTTCAATACTTATGACAAAGAAGAGCGAATATTTAAGGCAGAGGGCAGACGATATAAGAAATATCGGAAATATGCTTATTGAAACCCTTATGAGCGCGGATGATAATTTTACTTTCCCAAAGGACAATGAAAAATATATAGTTGCCGCAAGAGAGCTTACTCCGGTTGACACGATGCTTTTTGACCGGTCAAGGCTTTTGGGGTTTGCAACCTGCGAGGGAGGAGCGGCTTCCCATACGGTTATTCTGGCGAAGTCAATCGGAATCCCGGCGGTTGTGGGCATATCGGAGCTTAACAGCACGGCGCAGGGGAAGAAGGCCTATCTCGACGGATATACGGGCGAGTTTGTTACAGAACCGGACAGCACAGCGGCGGCGGTTTACGATAAGAAGGTTCGGTCCGAGGAGGAGCTTATAAAGACCCTTGAAACAATCAAAAAATCAGATGCGTATACAAAGGACGGAGAAAGAATAGGTGTTTACATAAATATAGGAAAGCCCTCTGACCTTAAGGGGTCGGAATGTGAGCGTTTTGACGGGGTTGGGCTTTTCCGTTCGGAATTTCTCTATTCGGCGGCGAAGGACAGGCCTACTGTTTCGGAGCAGTATGAGGCATATAAAACGGTTATCGACGCGGTATATCCCAATACGGTAACCATAAGAACCATTGATGTGGGCGGAGATAAGCAGATTGACTATTTCAATATGCCAAAAGAGGAAAATCCTTTCCTCGGAAACCGGGGAATAAGACTTTGCCTCAGCAATAAGGATATATTCAGTCAGCAGCTTAAGGCGATTTTAATGGCAGGAGCGGGGAAAAAGGTTAAGGTTATGATTCCCATGGTTACCTGTCTTGACGAAATAAGAGAAACAAGAGAGCTTATAAGAAGCGTCAGGGAGGAGCTTACCGGAGAGAATATTCCGGTCTGCGAGGACCTTATGCTTGGGATAATGATAGAAACCCCGGCAAGCGCAATAATGGCGGATGTTTTTGCAAAGCACTGTGATTTTTTCAGCATAGGAACAAACGACCTTGTCCAATATATAATGGCTGCCGACCGCGGCAATGCCGGGGTTGAAAATATATACCAGCCCTTCCACCCGGCGGTTCTTACAATGATAGACCGTGTTATAAAGGCGGGGGCGAAGGCAGGCATTGAGGTAAGCGTCTGCGGCGACCTTGCGGCAAATACGGATTTTACGGAAGTTCTTCTCGGAATGGGGCTTAAAAAATTCAGCGTGCCTCTTCCGATGCTGAGCCGGATAAAGAAAAAAATTTCAGATACAGATTTATCGTCTGCCCGTAAGTTATCCGAAAAGGTTTTAACGGGCGAGGATGAGAATGAAGTTAAAAATATAATTGCAGGAGGTGAAAAGCTGTGAATGCAGCAGATGTAATCAGAAAGGACAGGGTAGAGCTCAGCCTCAAAGCCGACACTAAGGAGGAGGCGCTCAGAGAGCTTGTTGACATTCTTTACGAGAGCGGAGCACTTACGGATAAGGAGGGCTTTTTAAAGGATGTCCTTGACAGAGAGAGCGTGTCAACAACGGGAATAGGAAACGGAATAGCCATTCCCCACGGAAAGTCTGCCAATGTGCGGGAAACAACGGTTACAATAGGCAGGACAAAAACACCGCTCGGCTGGGAAAGCGTTGACGAAAAGCCTGTGAGTTTAATTGTTCTTCTGGCGGTCAACGAGAACGACAAAACCAATGTCCATGTAAAACTGCTTTCTCAAATGGCAAGAAAGCTTGCGTCCGAGGAGAGCTGCAAAAGGCTTTTGGAGGCAAAAACGGCTGATGAAATAACGGCAATATTCTCAGAATAAGGAAAGGAGAACTGTTATGAAAATTGTAGGTATCGCAGCGTGTACATCTGGAATTGCACATACATACATTGCGAAGGAAAAGCTCGTTGCGGCGGCAAAGGAGCTGGGTCACGAGGTTAACATCGAAACCCAGGGAACAATAGGCACAGAGGATGAGCTGACGGCTCAGCAGATTAAGGACGCCGATGTTGTTATAATCGCCGCCGACATAAAGGTTGGCGGAAAAGAGCGGTTCCGGGGCAAACGCGTCGTGGAAGTTCCGACCCATATCGCAATAAAGTCCCCCAAGGCGCTTATAAACAAAATTGAATCGGAATTAAATAAGTAAAATAAAATTTTGGAGGTAAACAAAATGTTTAAAAAGTTACAGCTTAAAAAGCATGCTTTGACCGGTATTTCATTTATGCTCCCTTTGGTAGTGGCTTCAGGTCTGTTGATTGCAATAGGCAATATTTTCGGCGGCAACCCGTCAACAATATCCGATTATAAAGCAGGATATTCAATCTGGGAAGCGGCGGTCACTCTGGGTGTTTACGGTATGCAGCTTCTCCCCGGGGTAATGGGCGCGGCAATTGCATATTCCATTGCAGACCGCCCCGGTATTGCCCCCGGTTTACTTATGGGTATGATAGCTCAGAATATGGGCGCCGGCTTTCTGGGCGGTATGCTCGGCGGCTATCTTTCAGGTTATTTTGTTGAATTTCTTAAGAAGCATCTTAAGGTTCCGAAGTGGGCGCAGGGCCTTATGCCTATGATGATTATTCCGCTTATATCGTCGGTTGTTATCGGACTTATAATGTTCTTTGTTGTGGGAATGCCTATTGCATGGGCGTCGGAGGCTCTTAAAAACTTCCTTATGAGTATGCAGTCAGGCTCAAAGGCTGTATTCGGAGCGGTTATGGGCGCTATGGCGGCATTTGATTTCGGCGGCCCCGTAAACAAGGTTGCGTCACTCTTTGCGGACGGATTGCTTATGGACGGGGTATATGGCCCCGAAGCGGTAAAAATTTGTGCGTCAATGATTCCGCCCTTCGGAGTTGCTCTCTCCTGGCTTATCAGAAGAAAGAGATACACAAAGAGCGAAACAGACAATATAAAGGTTGCTTTCCCGATGGGTATATGTATGATAACCGAGGGTGTAATCCCGATTGCGGCTGTTGACCCGATAAGAGTTATACTTTCCTGTTCAGTAGGCGCGGCGGTCGGCGGTTCGCTTATTATGCTCCTTAATGTGGGCTCAATGGTTCCATCGGGCGGAATGTTTATAGTTCCGGCTATGATAAATCCCTGGGGCTTTATGTTGGCTTTGGCGGCAGGAACGATAGTTACGGCGGCTCTTCTGGTTATCCTCAAAAAGGACGCAAAGGAGGAAGATGTTGTTGTCCTTGACGAAGAGGAAGATGTTGACCTTTCCGACATCAAAATAGGCTAAAATTTTTAACGGGAGAAATTAGCAACTATGTATGTATCAATGAAAAATATGCTCTCAGACGCAAATGCAAACAACTATGCGGTTATGGCGGTAAACTGTTTCAACATAGAAACGGTAAGGGCTGTTATTAAAGCGGCAGAGGAAGAGAATGCTCCAATCATTGTCAATATTTTTCAGGACCATCTTTTAAGTCACTGTGACAGCGAGCTCATAACACCGGTTGTTAAAATACTGGCGCAAAGGGCAAGGGTTAATGTTGCGCTCAACCTTGACCACGGACAGGAGAAGGAATACCTTATAAAAGCCATAGACGACGGTTTTTCCTCCGTAATGGTTGACGCGTCAAGATTTGACCTTGAGAATAATATTAAAATGACGAAAGAAATTGCCGATTATGCTCATAAGCACGGCGCAAGCGTTGAGGGTGAAATCGGATGTCTCGGCGCAAGCGAGGATGGAAAGTTTACCTGTGACGCCATGTATACGGACCCGATTCAGGCAAAAATCTTTGTTGAGCAAACCGGCATAGATGCCCTTGCGGTATCCATAGGAACTTCCCATGGAAATTATCCTGACGGTATGGTACCGAAGTTTGATATTGAAAGACTCAAGGAAATCAAACGCCTTACCGCGGCGCCCCTTGTTCTTCACGGCGGAAGCGGGTCGGGGGAAGAAAATATCCTCAATTCCGTTAAATACGGGATAAACAAAATAAATGTAGGGTGCGACTTTATGAATGCAAACCGTGACGCGGCGGCGAAGCTTTTTAAAGAAAATCCGGATATAAACTATTTTGATTTAATTCATCAAACGGAAAAAGAAAGTGCGGAGCTTGTAAGATACTACATAGGTCTTTCCGGTTCCGCGGGGAAAAATAAAAATTTACAGGAGTGATTTATTATGTTAATGAATATGAAAGAACTGCTTGCGGTAGCAGATAAAAACGGATTTGCGGTTCCTGCTTTTAATATAGGGAGCGAGTCCATCTTAAAGGGAGTTGTTGAAAGTGCCAACGAAAAGAATGCACCGGTTATTCTTGCAATTCATCCGACAGAGCTTGAATTTTTGGGCGACAGTTTCACAAAAACCTGTATTGAGGAGGCAAATAAGTCGAAGGTTCCTATGGTTATTCATCTCGACCATGGCGGTTCCTTTGAACAGATTCTCCGCGCAATCCGCTGCGGATTTACCTCGGTTATGATTGACGCTTCACATATGTCCTATGAGGACAATATAGCAATAACAAAGAAGGTTGTTGAGGTTGCCAAGGTTTCAGATGTTTCGGTTGAGGCGGAGCTTGGAACAATCGGTTCAACGGGAGATTCTTACGAAGGCGGTGCGGATGATATTATCTACACAAATCCGGAGCAGGCAAAGGACTTTATCGAAAAGACAGGGATAGACTCACTTGCTGTTGCAATCGGAACAGCGCACGGAATTTATCCAAAGGATAAAAAACCGGAGCTTAAGCTTGACCTTTTAAAGACAATCCGCGATACGGTTGATATTCCTCTTGTTCTTCACGGCGGTTCAAGCAATCCCGATGACGAAATTGCAAAATCCGTTAAAATCGGTATTTCAAAGATTAACATTTCAAGCGATATTAAGTTCGCTTTCTATAAAAAATGCCGAGAGGTTCTCTCGGAAAATCCCGGCTGGATTGAGCCCAATGCCATCTATCCTCCCTGTATTGCGGAGATGAGGAAGGTTATTGAGTATAAGATGGAGCTCTTTAACGATATAGGCAAGGCTTCCCTTTATAATTGATGTGATAATTTTAATTTAGCAAGGCGGCGCCGCAACGGCACCGCCTTGCTTTTTGTGCGCATACTCCGGTGGCAAGAGAGATATTTTGGGGTAAAAATAAAAAAATTATTGAAATAAAAGTATTATTGTGATAATATATATGAGGGAAAATAATACCCGGGGATATTGCGCATGGACAATATTGATACTAAAATCCATATTTCAGATATATCGGAGGTAAAGCGGTAATGAGCAATATGCGTGTTTATGCCGAAATAGATTTAGATGCAATAAAGCAAAATGCCGAAAATGTCCGCAGAATTGTCGGGCGGGATACGAAAATCATGGCGGTTGTTAAAGCTGACGGATACGGTCACGGAGCGGTTATGACGGCGAAGGCTGTACGGGGAATTGCTGACGCCTATGCCGTTGCAACAATTGAAGAGGCGATAGAGCTTCGGGATAACGGAATTGATAAAGAAATCCTTATTTTAGGATATATTCTTCCAGAATATTACAGCTTTGCCCTCAAATACGATATTTCCCTTACGGTTTTCACATACGAAATGGCAAAAGAGCTGTCCGAGGCGGCAAAAGAGCAGGGCAAAACGGCGAAAATTCACATTGCGGTTGATACCGGAATGGGCAGAATAGGCTTTTTCCCCGACAGCGGCAGTGCTTTCGAGATAAAAAAGATTGACTCTCTTCCAAATCTTGAAATTATGGGTATGTTTTCACATTTTGCAACGGCAGACGAGGCGGACAAGGCATACTCGGCGGAGCAGGCGGAAAAATATAATAATTTCTGCGGCTTGCTGGAGATGGAAGGCGTTAAAATAAAAACTCGTCACATAAGCAACAGCGCCGCCATAACGGAGCTTCCCGAATGCAGAATGGATATGGTCAGGATGGGGATTATTTTATACGGGCTATACCCTTCGGAGGAGGTTGATAAGGCTAAGATACATCTCAGACCTGCCATGTCGATTAAATCCTCGATAGTATATATAAAGACCATTGATGAGGGACAAAGCGTAAGTTACGGCAGAAAATTCACGGCTAAGAGAAGAACGGTTGTTGCAACAGTTCCCGTGGGATATGCGGACGGCTATCCCAGGCAGCTGTCAAATCGAGGACGGGTTTTGATAAACGGCGAATACGCACCGGTTATCGGTAATGTTTGCATGGATCAGCTTATGGTAGACATTACTGATATAAAAAATGTTAAAGTGGGTGACGATGTTGTACTCTTTGGCAGGCAGGGCGAAAAAAGGGTAACCTTTGAGGAAATAGCAAAGCTCGCCGATACAATAAATTATGAGATTATCTGCGGAATAGGAAAGAGAGTTCCGAGAATATACAGGGAGGAAACCAAATGAGCATAAGAGAGGAATCGCTTAAAAAACACTATGACTGGCACGGCAAAATTGAAGTTATTTCAAGGACGAAAGTAGAAAACAGTGAGGATTTGTCCCTTGCGTATACTCCGGGAGTTGCCGAACCGTGCCTTGAAATACATAGGGATTATAACAAGTCCTTTGAGCTGACAAGAAGATGGAACAGCGTTGCCGTGGTAACCGACGGAACGGCAATACTGGGGCTCGGCGATATAGGACCTGAGGCGGGTATGCCGGTTATGGAGGGGAAATGCGTTCTTTTTAAAGAGTTTGCGGATGTTGACGCATATCCTATTTGCCTTCGCACAAAGGATGTTGATGAAATAGTCAGAACGATTTATCTTATATCGGGCGGCTTCGGCGGTATAAATTTAGAGGATATTGCCGCGCCCAGGTGCTTTGAAATTGAGCGCAGATTAAAGGAAATCTGTGATATACCGGTATTTCACGACGACCAGCACGGAACGGCGATTGTCGTTGGTGCGGCGGTTATAAACGCCCTTAAGGTTGTTAAAAAGGACATGGAGGAAATAAGGTGCGTCATAAACGGGGCAGGCTCTGCGGGAATTGCCATAGCACAGCACCTTTTTAAGCTTGGCGTAAAAAATATAACCCTCTGCGATAAATTCGGCATAATATGCGAGGGTATGGAGGAACTTAACCCGGCTCAGGCGGAAATGAGCAAGGTAACGAACCCCAATAAGAAAAGGGGCGGTCTTGCCGACGCGATGAGCGGCGCAGATGTGTTTATCGGGGTTTCCGCCCCGGGGGTTGTAAGCCCTGAAATGATAAAATCAATGAACCGTGATGCCGTGGTATTTCCCATGGCTAATCCGACGCCTGAAATTTTCCCGGAGGAAGCCCTTTCGGCAGGTGCAAAAATTGTAGGAACGGGAAGAAGCGATTTCCAAAATCAGATAAACAATGTTCTTGCGTTTCCCGGAATATTCCGGGGTGCGCTTGATGTCCGTGCGTCGGATATAAATGATGAAATGAAGGCTGCAACCTCCTATGCCATAGCAGAGCTTGTGAAAAATGAGGAGCTTTGCCCGGAATATATTATGCCAAAGGCGTTTGACCCGAGAGTGGGTAAGGCGGTTGCGGAGGCGGTTGCAAGAGCGGCAAAAGAAAGCGGCGTTGCAAGAATATAAACCAAGACCGAAAGCAAAGCAGGTTATTCATCAGACATGGGCGTATGAGCAGGGTAATTGACGATGTTTCGTACAGAGATTTTGACGAGCCTGTCACAGATGAGAAAATTGCAATTATAAAGAAAAGCGTAAATGAAGCGTGTGAATAATGAAGTATGAGAGAATAAAGAGCGGGATATTTTTGTCCCGCCCGAACCGTTTTATTGCAAATATAGAGATTGACGGAGAAGCGCAGGTTTGCCATGTGAAAAACACGGGCAGATGCAGAGAACTTTTAACAGAGGGCGCAAGCGTTTTTGTTCAGGAAAGCGATAATCCGAACCGAAAGACAAAATTCGACCTTATTTCCGTCTATAAAGGGAACAGGCTCATCAATATGGACAGCCAGATTCCCAATAAGGTCTTTTATGAATGGATAAAAAACGGCAATCTTTTCCAAAATATAACCTATATAAAGCCTGAG
>JAEDLZ010000058.1 GCA_016303265.1 Clostridiales bacterium | reverse complement strand
AGCATAATTTTCAGTATGTCCCTTATCTCGCTAAACAACAGCTCTGCAATCCTGCCCACAAGATTCCGTATGTTGAATATATTTTCTCCCGACGCACTTTTCCTTAAAATGTCCTCTGTGCTAAAATCTGGAATCAGCCTTTCTATATTCTCCTTCGCGCCTTCTGCGGCGCCGCTTAGCTCATCGGAATAAATCGATATGTATTCTTCAATTACGCCCTCCCTGCCGGCATCCCGAGCATAAACCTTTCCAAAAAGGCTGACTATAACTATTAGGAATATCACAGTTTTTTTCATTGACTTATCCTTTGCTACGCAAGATTTATAACCTCGGTTACTACCTCCATGAGCTTATATATGACGGGCATAGACATTGCTATAATAACTATTTTGCCGCCCAGCTCAATTTTTGTTCCTATGGCATTTTCCCCGGCATCACGGCAGATTTCCGAGCCAATCTGCGCTATATACGCAATCCCTATTACCCGTATAACTATAACGATATACTGCATCTCAATTCCGATTCTCTCGGATAAATCCACAAACATTGCCATAACAGATTTGAGATAGGGACTTATTATGCCGAACAATATTGCCACAGTAATAACCGATATCATAACCGCCATTTCCGGTCTGTATTTCTTCAGAAGAACCGAAATTACCACTGCCGTAATCCCGATTCCCACCATTTTTTCTATTTCCATAGTATTTTCCGTACCTTATTACAGATTGAAAACCGTTTTTATTGTTTCAAACAGGTAACTTATCTGCTCAATAATCATCAAAAGAACAACTATAAGTCCGGCAATGGTGGTCAGCATTGCCTGATCCTCTCTTCCGCTTCTCACCAGAAGCTGATTTAAGACAGCAACAAGTATTCCTATTGCGGCAACCTTAAATATTAAATCCACTCCGGTCATTTTATCCCCTCCGTTAAATAAGTAAAATCACAAGGAACAAGCCCAGCAGAAAGCCCATGCCCCGACACATTTTGACTTTTTTCCGTACATCGTCCTTTGCATCCTCCCTGGCAGCAAAAATTCTCAGCTTTGCGGTTTCTATATTGCTTATCTCGGCAGCCCTGTCACCGCTTCCCAGGGTTTTTGAAAAGCTTCTTAATATTTCCGCCTCTTCATCGGAAATATTAAGTTCTGCGCGGTTTTTATCCATTGCCTTGCAAAATGCGGCTTCCACCGTTATGCCGCAATTCTCCGCGATAAATTCCGCCGCTGCCGTGAAAACCTTCTTTGCCGCTCCGCCGCAAACACTTCCTGCTTGTTCCATTGCCTCGGACACAGGATAATTCATATACCGGACATTAAACTCAAGCTGTGACAAGCCGTCATAAAATTCCGTCAGCTGTTTCAGCCTGCTGCCAAATCTTTCGGAATAGACAAATCCGCCGTACCCGAAGCCAATAATTATCACCGCCGAGCAAAATATCCTGAAAATCACTTATCCACCTCGTAAACCTCTCCCGTTATCATCTTTGAGAGGCTGTCATTGTTCCGCTTTAATACTATGACCTTTTCAAACTTTCCCTTGCCCCACACATTTTTGAATATTTTGCGGTTCTTTATTTCTTCAAAACTTCCTGCGTGAGCGCTGGCAATAACGCCCACTCCCGCTCCGAAGCTTTTCTCTATTGCCGCTATATCCTCCTCCGTTGCAATTTCGTCGCATATAATAACCTGCGGAGACATAGAGCGAAGAAGCATCGGAATCGCCCTGCCTTTTGGCGCGTCCTCCATAACATCCGTCTGCATTCCGATATTGTTTTGCGGCATACCGCGGTATATTGCCGCAATTTCACCCCTTTCATCCACCACTGCAACCTTTATGCCCGAATTGGATATAAGTCTTGCCATATCTCTTAAAAGGGTTGTCTTGCCGCACCCCGGCGGAGATACTACAAGGGTATTTACAACGCAGTCATTGACAATTATATCCTTTGCGTACTCAGACGCTGTTCCTATACGTTCGCTTGCCACTCTTATATTTATCGAATTTATATCCCGTATATTTTCAATTCTGCCGCCGGTTACAACCGCCTTGCCCGAAAATCCTGCCCGATGCCCCCCTCGGATTGTTATGTAGCCCTGTTTGATTTCCTCCGAATGAGCATATACCGAATTTTCGCAAAGCGTGCAGAAAATCCGCCTTATATCCGTTTCATTTACAATATATGCTCCGCCTATTGCAGGAGAAACATTTCCGCTTGACAGTACTGCAAAATTTCCCGCCGCCGTACCTATGATAAGCGGTCTGTTAATCCGAAGCCGTATCTCTTCTATGTTCCCCGAAATATTCCTTACCGCACTTCCCAAAAGACATCTGAGATTTTCCGGCATAATGTTAAGTACTTCTTTTATTCTTCCATTCATTTTCTTCCCGCCTTTTCTTTTGATATTTCTATACTATGATACTTTGTCCTCATTTAGAACCATACAGAGTGAGGATAATGATTTACTGATACCCGTGTGCGTTTTTAATTGTATGCCATATAAGAATCGGCGGCTTCGTGCAAAACAAAAAAGACAGGTACATACCCTGTCCCAAAAATTTATTTTTACCTATTGAAATTTTTATAATTATGTATTATAATAATGGAAATTATGATGAAAGTTTACACGGAGGCTGATAACCATGCAAAAATTTTCTGTAAAAAAGTTAGTCCTTACGGCTGTGTTTATAGCGCTTACCTTTGCCGCAACCATGGCAATACGGATTCCTGCCGGCAGCGGATATGTTAATCTCGGCGATTGTGTTGTTCTTATGTCCGGCTTCCTGTTAGGGCCGTATTACGGAGCTTTCGCAGCAGGCATAGGCTCTGCACTTGCCGATTTAATCGGTTATCCCATTTATGCGCCGGCAACCTTTATTATTAAAGCAATTGTAGCACTTCTTGCCGGACTGATATTTAAAATTTCAAAAAAACACTCAACGATCTGGGTTATTGTATGCGGAATCATTGGCGAAGCTTTTATGGTTATCGGCTACTATGTTGTTGAGGCGTTTATCCTCGGACTTGGCTGGGAGGTTGCTATGACGAGCGTTCCTTCCAATATTTTTCAGGGAATAGCAGGTGTTGCCACTTCTTCGATTTTGATTCAGATATTTATGCACAAAAAAATTTCCAAATTTTGCGAAAATGACGATGACAGATACGGCGAAGATGACGAAAACGAATAATTAAAATAATCCCCGAAGACATTTGTCTTCGGGGATTATTTAGTCAATACCCTCCTGCAACTTTGCAACCTCAAGCATTATAGCGCACTCTATACGCTTTTTGAAAAGCTTACATCCGTATTCGTATGTACCCGTAATTTTCCCTGTGGCGTGATAAGCATTTGCCGCACATCCTCCGCTGCAATACAGCTTTGCCCAGCAATCCTTACAATCTTCTCTTGCATAGGCGTTACAAAGTTTAAACTCATCACGGATTTTCGTATTGGTAACGCCCTTCCATATATCTCCCATACTGTATTCACTCTCACCAACAAACTGGTGGCAGGGATACAGCTCTCCCCACGGTGTGACCGCAAGATATTCCGTCCCCGAGCCGCAGCCCGAAATCCGCTTATAAATACACGGTCCTCCCGAAAGATTTATCATATAATGATAAAAAGTAAAGCCTCTGTTTTCACGGCTTCTTTTAAGCATTTCCTCTGCCAAAATCTCATACTGTCTGTATAAAATCGGCAAGTCCTCTTCCGTTAAGGCATAGGGGTCATCGGGCGCACAAACAACAGGCTCCATCGAAAGTTCCTTAAATCCCATATCCGCCATATGGAATATGTCATTTGTAAAATCCGTATTGTTATGGGTAAAGGTTCCGCGCATATAGTATCCCCGGTCGCCTCGTTTTTCTGCAAAATGCTTGAATTTCGGGACGATAACATCATAGCTGCCCTGCCCGTTTACGGTTTTCCTCAATCTGTCATGAACCTCTTTCCTTCCGTCAAGGCTGAGAACAACATTGTGCATCTCACGGTTTGCAAAATCAATAACCTCATCATCAAGAAGCACTCCGTTTGTAGTAAGCGTAAATCTGAAATTCTTATTGTGCTCCTTTTCAATACTTCTTGCATAATTAACGATTTGCTTTACAACTTCCCAGTTCATAAGAGGCTCCCCGCCGAAGAAATCCACTTCGAGATTTTTTCGGCTGCCTGAATTTTCAATAAGAAAATCTATAGCGCGCTTGCCAACCTCAAAGCTCATCAGCGCCCTGTCACCGTGATATTTTCCCTGGCTTGCAAAACAATATTCACAGCTTAGATTGCAGGTATGTGCAACATGAAGGCACAAAGCCTTGATTTCCGTATGCCGGTTCTTAAGGTCAAATGCCCTGTCGGCATAAACATCCTCCGAGTACAGCTTGCCGTCCGCCTTAAGCTCTTCTATATCCGAAAAAACCTCGTCAATATCTTCCTTTGTTACGCCATCCTCCCGATATTTATCGAGCATCCGTTCTGTGATATTGTCTTTGTTTCCATATTCATACATCTCTATAATATCATAGGACAAATCATCAACAAGGTGAACAGAACCGCTGAAAACATCGAGCACTATATTATATCCGTTTAATTTATACTGATGAATCATAAAATTTCACTCCAAAAAAATGTGCCGTTAACGCTCAGGAAAACGGCACCGATTTTTAAATCAGACTACTTACTGCTTACGCACTTTTCACATTCCTGGTTAGCAACGCCGCAGGAGGTCTTGCAGGCTGACTGGCAAGAAGTCTGGCACTCACCGCATCCGCCGTCTTTAACGCTCTTTCCCAAGTCACGGGTCTTTATGGTCTGAATTCTTTTCATATCAAATATCTCCTTTAGTTGGTTTTAATATTTTAACACATTATACCATATAAATTCATCTGTGTCAACCGCTTTAAATGCCGTAAAATCTATTTTTTGATTATATTTTTTACTGTTTCTTTCGGAATAGCGAACTCCGGCGAGCCCTGAGCTCCTGCGGCAACCTCATATTTATCAAAGCAGATAACTATATTTCCGTTACTGTTTATATAAAAGTTTTGGTCAGGCTTTATTTCTTTAAAGCCTTCTGCGAACTCATCTTCATCTGTCCAGAACATTCCGTCCTCTTCCTTGTTTCGCCTTTCCATCTCACCCTTTATATATTTGCTTAAAACTCCCACATAATCAGCGTCTTTTTTAAACATTCCCTTAAGAGTTAAAAGCTTTCCCGATTTTTTATCAATGGTATAAAAGGTATGCTTTTCCGAAGATGACCCTGCCATATTTACTATATAAACATCAAGAGCCAGATAGTCGGCATTATCGGTTTTTACCAAATAATTCATATCGACTCCCATGTGAACCGTTTCATCCCCGAATTCTTTTTTAAGAGCTTCAACATCGCTTTCAAAAGCGGCAATAACCGCATTTGCATTGTCCTTAAACTCTTTGTTCAATTTATCCTCAAGTTCTTTATCTAAAAGTCCTTTTATTTCCGGGGTTGCTACATCGGCTGTATATCCGTTATCATTTTTTGTATATCTTCCAAATGTTGCCACTCGTACAATCTGCCCAACGGCCGGAACATCAGAGAGCGCATACGCAAGACTCGGAGAAATATTAACCGCCGCAACTCCCGCAATAACAAAACTCGCCGCAATGCCCGTACACCATTTAAGCATTGTTTTTCTGCTGTCCTTTTTCATAATAGTATCAATCCTTTCCTTTAAATCATCACTTGCTTTTTCGCGGTTATATTCCTTTTTAATCAATTCTGATTTCTTCATTATATATCCCCCATTTCAATTTCAAGCTGCTTCATTGCCGAATACAGCCTGGTTTTAACCGTATTTTCATTTAGATTTAATACTTTTCCTATTTCTTTAATTGTCATATCCTCGCAAAATCTCAGAATTACTATCATTTTATATTTTTCGTCCAGACTTTCGATTATGCTGTCAACGGTAAATCTTGAATAGTCATCCTCAGTCCCGAGCACATTCTCCGCCTCCGACAAATCACTTCTGATAATTCTGTTACGGCTGTTTATGAAATCTATAGAAGTATTTGCAATTATCCGATAAAACCACGGCTTGATTTTTTCGGTATTTTTAAGTCCGTCAATGGATTTTAAGGCTTTTATGACGCTCTCACTTACAATATCCTCGGCGTCTTCCCGATTTCCGGCATATGTATAGGCAAACCTATAAGCATTGTCAATATTTTCCGTTATATAGTTTTTAAAAAGCTGCTTTTTACTCACCTTTTTTACCTCCTTTGTATGCTTAGACGGATAAAAGCCGAAAAAAGTTTTATTTTGCCGTAAAAAACCGCCGATAATTTTATCGACGGTAAAATTATCGGCGGTTTTAATATTTATTTCTTCAAAAGATTTTCAATTCTTTCCATTGCCCGTATCGTACCCTCTTTGCTGCCGAAGGCTGTTATACGGAAGAAGTTCTTTCCGTTTTTGCCAAAACCTGCGCCGGGGGTCCCTACAACCTGAACATTTTCAAGAAGATAGTCAAAAAATTCCCAGCTTTCCATATCGTTAGGGCACTTGAACCAGATATAAGGCGAATTTTTTCCGCCTGTGTACCAGATGCCCAATCTATCAAAGGTGTCGGCAATAATTTTAGCATTTTCTTTATAATATCCGAGAGTTTCCTTTATCTGAGCATGACCTTTCTCGGAAAACACTGCCGCAGCAGCCTTTTGAACAATGTACGGAACACCGTTGAACTTTGTGGTTTGCCTTCTGAGCCACATCTTGTTCAAAACGCCTCCCTCAAGAGCCTTGGGAACAACCGTATATCCGCATCTCGTCCCCGTAAAGCCTGCGGTCTTTGAGAAGGAACAAAATTCTATTGCACAATTCTTTGCACCCTCGATTTCAAATATACTTGTAGGAAGATTGTCCTCTTTTTCAATAAAACTCTCATAAGCCGCATCAAACAGTATTACGGAATTATTCCTGTTGGCATAATCAACCCATGCCTTGAGTGCGTCATATCCGTAAACCGCACCTGTCGGATTATTGGGAGAACAGATATAAATTATGTCCGCTTTAACATCTTCGTCAGGCATAGGTAAAAAACCGTTTTCCTCAGTTGCATCGGCGAACTGAACCTTTCTTCCCGTCATAATGTTTGTATCAACATAGACAGGGTAAACAGGGTCAGGAACGAGAACCGAATTATCCTTGTCAAACAAATCGAGAATATTTCCGAGGTCGGACTTAGCTCCGTCTGAAATAAAGATTTCGTCACTTTCAAGGCTTACGCCCTTGCTCTCATAATAATCCTTTATTGAATTTCTGAGAAAATCGTAACCCTGCTCAGGGCCGTAACCGCGGAATGTTTCTTTTTTGCCCATTTCGTCAACCGCCCCGTGCAGAGCGGTTATAACTGCATCGCAAAGGGGAAGCGTTACATCGCCTATGCCAAGCCGGATAATGTCCTTCGCCTCATCGGGATTTTTCTCGCCGTATTGTTCCACCTTTTTTGCAATCGTTGAAAACAGATAGCTGTCTGCCACATTCCGATAGTTTGTGTTAATCTTCATTTTTGGCTCCTTTCTCTATTGCCGCCGTCACAAATCCTACAAAAAGCGGATGGGCTTTGTTTGGTCTTGATTTGAATTCAGGGTGGAACTGAACTCCGACAAAAAATTCCTCGTCGGGAAGCTCCACACACTCAACCAATCTGCCGTCGGGAGATGTCCCGCAAATGTTCATGGCAGAATTGTTAAACCGCTCTTTATAATCATTGTTAAATTCGTACCTGTGTCTGTGTCTCTCTGAGATTTCAGTCTTGCCGTACGCCTTTGCTATAACGCTGCCTTTTTTAAGTACGCAGGGATACGCACCGAGCCGCATGGTTCCGCCTTTCGGAATATTTCCGTTTTGGTCTGGCATAAAGTCTATAACCTTATGACAGTCCTCGGCAAATTCGCCCGAATTTGCGTCTGTTATCCCCAGAACATTTCTCGCAAACTCAATAACCGCAATTTGCATACCCAGACAGATTCCCAAATACGGGACATGATTTTCTCTTGCATATTTTGCAGCTAAAATCTTACCTTCAATACCTCTGTTGCCGAAACCGCCCGGAACTAAAATTCCTGACACATCCCCGAGAATTTCATCCGCATTTTCTTCTGTAACTTCTTCGCTGTCAACCCACTTTATATCAACATTCGCCGCATTAACAAAGCCCGCATGGTTAAGAGATTCAACAACCGAAAGATAGGCGTCGTGAAGCTCTATATATTTTCCCACAAGAGCAATTCTGACTGTTCTCGTGCAGTTTTGACTTCTCTTTATAACCTCGTTCCACTCCGTAAGATCAGGCTCCTTTGGGGCAAGCCCCAGCTCTCTTATTACAACCTTTGCAAGACCGTTATTTTCAAGCATAATCGGCGCTTCATACAAAGACGGAACATTTATATTTTCTATAACGCAGTCCGGCTTAACATTACAGAACATCGAAATTTTATTCTCTATGCTCTTATCTATATGCTTTGCACAGCGGCACACGATAATATCGGGTGAAATACCGTTAGACTGGAGCTCTTTAACGCTGTGCTGTGTAGGCTTGGACTTATGCTCGCCCGATGATTCTATATAAGGAATAAGCGTAACATGAATAAACAGACAGTTTTCCCTTCCGACTTCAAGAGAAACCTGCCTTATGGCTTCAAGAAACGGCAGGCTCTCAATGTCGCCGGTAGTACCGCCTATTTCCGTTATTACTATATCGGCATCCGTTTTCTGCCCGACAGAGTATATGAAATTCTTTATTTCCCCAGTAATATGCGGAATAACCTGTACAGTCTTACCTAGATAATCGCCGTTTCTTTCCTTATTCAAAACATTCCAGTACACCTTTCCGGTTGTAAGATTGGAGTATTTATTAAGGTCTTCGTCGATAAACCTCTCGTAATGACCCAGGTCAAGGTCAGTTTCCGCTCCATCCTCCGTAACGAAAACTTCACCGTGCTCAAACGGGTTCATTGTTCCCGGGTCAACATTGATATAAG
>JAEDLZ010000057.1 GCA_016303265.1 Clostridiales bacterium | reverse complement strand
CTGCTCAAGTATTTCGCTTATGGGAATATCGTATATATTGACTTTATTTTTTTTGATGAGAGTAAGGAGCAAATCCAGCGGTCCCTCATACCCCTCAACATGAAAGGATAGCTGCTCCATCACGCAAACAACCCCAGTACCGCACTTGCCGCATACATATACCCATTCATTATTCCCGACAAAAGAAAGGACAGAAAACGATTGAACACGGGCAGATTTATAAGTATTATAAGCGCAATAAATCCAAATCTCTCATATTCCATAAGCTTAAAATAATATTTCGTCGGAAGAACCGCCGATAAAACCTTCGACCCGTCAAGAGGCGGAATCGGAATCAGGTTAAAAAGTCCAAGTCCCAGATTCATTATAGCAAGAGTGCTGAATATTTCCACTGCAAGATATGCATATTTATTCACCATACCCTCGTAATACATAATCTGACCGCCCTCAACAAAGAAGCCCTTTGCAAAAACCGCCACGGCAACATATGCAAACACGGATAAAAATGCCAGCAGGAAGTTGCTCAAAGGTCCTGCAAGAGATGTCAGAACCATGTCGAGTTTCATTGTCTTGCCGTTAAACCGGGTGGGATTGACCATAACGGGCTTTGCCCATCCAAATCCGAACAAAATCAAGCATAATGTACCTATGGGGTCAATGTGGCGAAGAGGATTTAAAGACAATCTCCCTGTGTAATAGGCAGTCTTGTCACCCCGCAGATACGCCATATATCCGTGTGAAAATTCATGAACGGTAAGCGACAGAAAAACGCATAGCAGCGTTATAAGCAGCTCCAGAATGCCCTCCATGCCGTTTCCGAACCATCTTTGAATCCGGCTCATTATACCAATCCTCCAATTAAATCATATCGTTAGCGATTATATCTTCATAGGTTTCCCTTTTTACGGCAATTTTAGACTTGCCGTCCTTTGCCATAATAACAGGCGGACGCGGAATCCTGTTATAGTTGCTTGCCATTGAATAGTTATAAGCCCCCGTTGCAAGAACCGCAATCAGGTCCCCCTTTTTGACCTCCGGCATAAATATGTCCTTTATTACAATATCGCCGGACTCACAGCATTTTCCTGCAACTGTTACCTTTTCAAAGCGCTCCGCATCCGGTTTCTCAACCAAAACCGCATCATACTCCGAATTATACAGAATATATCTCGGGTTATCACCCATTCCGCCGTCAACGCAGACATAGGTTCTCACATTTGGAATTTTCTTAACCGTTCCCACGGTATAAACCGTTATTCCGCTGGGCGCAACGATTGATCTGCCCGGCTCCATTAAGATAAACGGACACTTTACCCCCAAATCCGCCGCACTCTTTTTGATTACCGCGGATACAGCTTCTATAAACTTGTCATAATCTATGGGCGTATCCTTTTCAGTATACTTTATGCCGAATCCTCCGCCCAGATTAAGCTCTTCTATAACAACTCCGTATTTTCTGTCAAGCTTTGCAATATAATTCATCATTATTTCAGCGGTTTCGCAAAAAGGAGCAAGCTCAAATATCTGCGAACCGATATGACAGTGAAGTCCTTTAAGCTCCACATTCTTCTTAGCAAGGGCGTACTCTGTCAGCTTGTCCGCCGCCCCTGTTTCAAGAGCCGCGCCGAATTTTGAATCTATCTGACCGGTTCTTATAAAATCGTGGGTATGCGCGTCAACTCCCGGAGTTATACGAAGCATAATCTTGACCGTTTTTTTATACTTTCCCGCAATCTCATCGATTGCGTCAAGCTCATCCTCGTTGTCAACGACAAAACAGCCGATATTACTCTTTACGGCATACTCTATCTCATCATAAGTTTTGTTATTTCCATGGAAATAAATCTTCTCTGCCGGAAAGCCTGCCGCAAGCGCCGTATAAATCTCTCCGCCCGATACCGTGTCAACGCCCATGCCCTCTTCCATGGCAATTTTATACATATACTTGCAGGATAAAGCCTTGCTGGCATACAGAATAAGTCCGTTCCCGTCATAATATTTGTCAATTGCGTCAACATAAGTTCTGCAATTTTTTCTGACATCGCTCTCATCCATTATATAAAGGGGGGTTTTATACTGCTTTGCAAGTTCCTTAACATCGCACCCGCCTATTGTGAGATTTCCGGCCTCGTTAATGCCGAGACACTTCATAACAAATTCCATTGTCATTCCTCCTACCGTAAAGTATACATTGGGTAAATTCTATCATAATACGCCGTCTTTGTCAAATTTTTTTACCTTCAATTATTTTATTTATAAACCAAAATTTTTTTGCTGTCCGAGCCGAAATGTCCCTCAATTTCCGTGTCGTACAGACTTAATATATATGAGTATGTTTCCTCGTCAATTATTTCCCGAGGCGCAACAATCGGAACTCCCGGCGGATATGCCCACACATAATCTGCGCATACGCGCCCTTTTGCCGAATCGGTTCGGACAAACTCCGTTTCCTCAAAAGCCGCCGCCTTTGCCATTTTCGGCTTAGGGTACGGAATATGCATTTTTTCAGTTCTGCTCAGCGTTTTATCTATTTCGCAAATTGCCGATAACAGCCTGTCAAAATCCTCATCTCTGTCACAGACAGAGGTCATTGCAAGCGCATAGTTATCATATGCCATTTCAAGCTCTATGCCGTAACACTTGCGAAGCTTTTCGGTAAGAGCTTTGCCCGAAATATCGGTTTTGTTCGTTTGTATAACAATTTTACCCCTGTCAAAATCAAACCCGCCGCTCTTTTTAACCGACAAATTTTCAAGTTTCTCTGTTTGACCGTAAAACTTATCGAGGCGGGCTTTATATTCATTAAATGCCCTCTCGCTCCCAAACAGAAAATTCAGGCAGTCGTCAATCGACGCCATAAGTATGTATGACGGGCTTGAAGTCTGAAAAACATTCATCTTTTCCGCAGTTTTGTCCCCGCACGCCTTTGTTGTGCAGAGCAACGCCGTTTGGGTAAGTGACGGCAGGGTCTTATGCAGGCTCATAACAACAATATCCGCTCCGCAGGCAACCGCATCGGGCTGCCCCATAAACCGAAGGTGCGCACCGTGCGCCGAATCGACCATAACCGTTATATTTCTCTTATGTGCGATATGCGAAATTTCTTTTATGTCGCTTATAATCCCCTCATAAGTAGGAGAGGTCAGTATCAGCAGCTTTGCGTCCGGGTTTTCATCCGCCGCTCTTTGAACCTCTGCCGCCGTTATGCCCCCGGCTATCCCGTTTTCGTCATATTCGGGATAAATATAAGCAACCTCCGCTTTGCAAAGCATTGCGGCATTGTACACGGATTTATGGCAGTTCCTCGCCATAATAATCTTATCTCCGCAGCCGCAAAGGGCGCAAACCGCCGCAAGAATTGCCCCTGTGCTCCCGTTGACCGA
Source organism: Clostridiales bacterium (assembly GCA_016303265.1). Lineage (GTDB taxonomy): Bacteria > Bacillota > Clostridia > Monoglobales > Monoglobaceae > SIG454. The sequence continues at coordinate 5,877 of JAEDLZ010000057.1, read as the reverse complement.
CAAAAACGCCCTGTCAGTTCCGTATATTTTTGCCGCCTTTTCCGAAATATCTCTTAAAATTCCTTTAGGATTCGCCAGATTATCAAAGCCGTCTATTTCCGTTATGTCAACTTCCGAACAAAATCCCACCCGTCGCTTATGCCCCGGCATATGCATGGGGCATATATTTTTTTCTGCATAATTTTTCAATTTTTCGTACAAGCTGTCCGCCATGTTCTTTTCCCCGTTATCTGCTGAAATTTTCTTCCTTGTATTATATATTTTAAGCCCCTTTTTGTCAAGAAATTGCAGAATAAATTCGTCTTGACAAACCTGTTTTTTCTATGCTATACTCTCCATATTGAATTTGATGAGATAGGAGAAAATTGTATGCTTACAGAAAAGGATTTTAAAATATCAGCCGGGAAGGGTGCTTTTGCCTCTGTTTCGTTTTTGCGCAAGGAGGATAATGTTCTTTATTTTGACTTTAACTACAAGTCCGACGAGGTTAAAAGTCCCGAAAAGGTAACGATAGAATTTGAACTGCCTTCAAACAAGGTTTTCTCGTTCTGGAGCCCGGTTAATCAGCTTGCCAGAGGGCTTGCCATGAGCTGCCGCGGCAATTATTCCGAATCAAGACTGGCATACGGCGCACCCATTCTTTCCGCTATCGGGCAAGACGGCGAAAATCTTGCGACGGTTGCCGTTTCCGACGCAAAAACTCCTCTCGAAATCAAAGCGGCGATAAACGAGGGCAATGCAAATGTCTGCTATCGGATTTCCCTGTTCACAATAAGAATTGCGGAAATTTCGGAGTATAACGCAAAAATCCGTATTGATTTAAGAAATATACCTTATTACGATGCAATAAAAAATGTTAATTTCTGGTGGGAAACCGACTGTGGATATACTCCCGCTTTCGTTCCGGAAGCGGCAAAAGCGGCAGTTTATTCATCCTGGTATACCTTCCATAAAAATCTCAAAACCGAAACTATTCTCGAGCAATGCCGCAGTTCGAAGCCTTTGGGCATGGATGTGGTTATTTTTGACGACGGCTGGCAAACAGACGAAACCTGCGGAGGCTACCGCCGCTGCGGCGACTGGCAGGTTACAGCGAACAAAATTCCCGACATGAAGACGCTGGTCGATGAGGTTCACAGTATCGGTATGAAATTTATGCTTTGGTATTCCGTTCCGTTTATCGGCAAGGAATCCGATTCCTGGGAGCATTTTAAAGACATGGTTCTTGACGAGGGCGATAGGGGCTGGTGTTGTCTTGACCCACGCTTTCCCGAGGTTCGTGAATATCTAATCGGAATTTACGAAAAGGCTGCAAAAGAATGGGGTCTTGACGGTTTTAAGCTGGACTTTATCGACGCCTTCCGCCTTACCGAAGTTTCAATGGATTATGACGAAAGGCGTGACTTTCTTTCCGTTGAGGACGCTGTTCACCATCTTCTGATTGATGTTATGAAAAGACTTCGTGCAATCAATCCCCAAATGCTCTTTGAATTCCGTCAGGCTTACATAGGCCCCGCTGTTAAGACTTTCGGAAATATGCTGAGGGTTTCAGACTGTCCCAACGATTCGCTTATTAACCGCGTGGGAATAGGCGATTTAAGGCTCACTTCGGGCAAAACTGCCGTTCACGGCGATATGCTTATGTGGAACAGGACCGACAGCGTTGAATTTGCCGCTAAGCAAATTATTGCCGTTTTGTACGGTGTTCCGCAGATTTCGGTTGACCTTACCGAGCTTCCCAAGGAACATTTCGATATGGTTAAGTTTTACCTGGGCTTTTGGAACGAAAACAAGGACGCTCTTCTTGAGGGCGAATTTATCCCTCTCAATCCCGAATCCAACTACTCCGCATTTATCGGAAAAACGGACAAAAAGGTCATTGCGACGGCATATACGGGAAATCTTTTATCCCTTTCCTGCTCGGAAGATGAAATTGTTATCGTCAACGGAACCGGCAGAGCCGGCATTGTTCTTGATTCCTGTTCGGATTTTGACGCCTCTGTTGAGATTTATGACTGTACGGGAAATATTATTGCAAAGTATGACGAAAGCTTCGGCAATCTTACAAAGCTCAATATTCCTGTTTCGGGGCTTGCAAAGATTATTAAACAGTAAATAAAAGTGCCGTCTGTCATAATGGAAATTATTAAAAGGGCAGCTTTTGCTGCCCTTTCAATATATTCACGGTTATATGTAATCCGCATCGCACCTGTTTTACATTCTTTTATACAGTTCGTTAAAGCGGCGGAATTTCTGCTTGTCAATTCCGTCAAGCTGTTCCTTGGTTATTCTATACTGCCAGTTACCGTCCGCTTTTCCCGGGATATTAAGTCTTGTGTCTGAGCCATATCCCAATAAATCCTGAATGGGAATTATCAAAAGTCCCGCATGGCTTGCAAACATTGTCCTTAAAATACTGTCATAGCCTCTTTCCCAATCGGGGCTTATGTAGCCGCAGTATTCAAGCATCCGCCTTCTGTCATAATCGTTAAGCTCCCAAAGATAGCCCAAAAGAGTGTTATTATCGTGAGTTCCCGTATAGGCAATACAATTTTTCGGGTAGTTATGAGGAAGGTGCGTGCTGTCAGCGCCATCCATAAACGCAAACTGAAATACCCGCATTCCCGGAAATCCGCTTAATTTCACCAGCTTTTCAACCTCGTCGGTTATATTTCCCAAATCCTCCGCAATTATCAGTTTTCCCTCTGCCGCCTTTTTTATTGCATTAACCAGCTTTTCTCCCGGACCCTTTATCCACTTTCCGTCCTTTGCGGTATCCGCCTTTCCGTCAACCGCCCAATAGGATTCTATCCCTCTGAAATGGTCGATTCTCACCCCGTCAAAAATGGTCAGCATATGAGAAATCCTGTCCTGCCACCATTTGAAGTTATCCTGCTCCATTTTATCCCAGTTGTAAAGAGGGTTGCCCCACAGTTGCCCGTCCTCGGAAAAATAATCCGGCGGTACTCCTGCCACCTTTAAGGGTTTATTCTCACAATCCAGCATAAACAGCTCGGGGTTGCTCCAGACATCTGCGCTGTCAAGGGATACATAAATCGGAATGTCCCCGATAATTTTTATGCCTCTGTCATTTGCATATTTCTTGATTTCGCTCCATTGGCTGAAAAATTCAAACTGAATAAACTTCCACATAAACAGCGTTTCTTCATTGATTGTGCTGTTTTTCCACTCATACCACGGAAGCTCGCCGTTCGCCTCCTTAAGGCTCATAAAGCGGCAAAAGCTTTCAAGATACGGATTATCCGCTATAAACTTTTCAATCTCCTCACGGTTCTCCGCCCTTTTGGACGCTTTCAAAAGCAGTTTCTGCCTTGTGTGGTAAAGCCTTACAAACTCGCAGGAATACGGAGTTTGCTGTTTTTGCTCATCAAGCTCCTCCTTTGTTACAAGCCCCTTTTGATTTAAAACATTCAAATCCACGAAATACGGATTTCCGCCGAAGGACGAATAGGATTTATAGGGCGAATTACACTCGTCAACCATGCAAAAGGGCAATACCTGCCAATAAGAAAATCCGCACTCCTTCAGAAAATCAATAAAATATTTTGCTTCATTTCCGAAACTGCCTGTTGAATAATCTCCGAAAAGTGAAGAAATATGCATTAAAACTCCGCTTTTTCTTTCCATAAAATCCTCCCTAATTCATCGCAAGCCCGAAGTACGGTCTTTTGATTTCTGTATCGCCTATATATCTTATCAGAGCGAACGGCTTTGTCCATACCTCGGAAAATATTCTGCGGCTCAGGATTTCAACCGCTTTGCCGTCTTCAAAATATGCCGCTCCGTCCTCCGTTTTCCATGTTTCGCCCGGGCTGAGTATATACGAAAGCTCCTTTTCGCCCCACTCAATGAGGTCATATTCCGAAAACAGTTTTTTTCTCATATTATAATATTCGGAAACCGTGCATTTATTTGTAATTTTCCCCGCATCGGCTATATCGGGAGCGAAAACCGTTTGACTGTAACCCATTTTTTTATAAAAATCAAACAGAGATTTTTCAGCCGGTACCAGTATTGCAAAATTTTCACCGCATTCAGCCATAAAATTATGGATAAACGCCATAACCTCGCGGCAATATCCTCTGCCCCGACATTTTTCTGCCGTTGCCACCGCATAGATATATCTTCCCCTGTAACCTCCGCATTTTACGGGCAGCATTGACGCCATAGAAACAGTTTCGCCCTCCTCAATTCGAAGAATCATATTTTTCTCACCGTTCATTTTACCAAAAAAATTTTTAACATATTCTTCACCGTCGCCGAAGGCTTCTTTCCACAAGGCTATAACTTCCGGCAGCCTTTTTTTCGACGCAAATTCAATTATGATAATCATTCCTTTCCTATACACAATTGCCGGTATAAGCAGTTTCGTATTTCATACATAGCCTTGCCGAACCTGTTTCAGCCCTTATATTTGGCCGTGTATTTGGTTACAAGTTTATATGGTTGATATGAAGTTTTCGCTTTTCGGAGTCCCTCGTCGCCTGCGTCGTCCTCTCGGTTTACATAGAGGTAATTATCGCAGTTATGCAGAACAAATTCACGATTGATAATGGTGTAAGCTCCTTGAATATCCGAAAATGCCTTTTCTATATGGATAAGAAATGTATCTCGGCTTAGTCTGTCGCCCATTGAATAAGCCACAACCTCGCCTCCGGCTCTTATAAGCCCTCCCGTCAGCTTCAAATCAAAATAATTTTTAAATGCCGTACGAACCGCACAGCTTTCCTTTCTGAGCCCCTCGTTCGCTTCGCACACCATTTTTGCACACCATTTCTCGTTCATCTCATAGGCTTCGTCTATGTTCGCTTTGGTTATCTCTTCATAGGTCCAGTCGGGATTATTTTGTACAAAGCGGTTAATATGATTCCGCTTTGAGGATAGCTTCCTTCCGCTCAGAGTACGCAGCTTTTCCGTTTCGTAAACATAATCTTCGGCATCCCTGTCCTCGGTAAATTCAAACACACCGGGGTATAGCTCTTCCATAACCTGCCGTTCGTTTTCTGTGACTGAATAAAAGTCCGGAGTTTTGCAGTAATCAAAAATTTCTTCAAACGCCGCTTTTATATCGCCGCTTCCACAGGGAAACATAAAAGCAGGCTTTTTCTTATCCGTCATGGTTGTATAAAAATTCCCGCCGCAGAGCTTGCTTATTTTGATATTATACATATCCTGCCATATAAACAATGTAGTGAAATTATTTTCAAGACTCTCGCAGGAATCACGGCTTAATATTTCCTCAACCCAAGACTTATCCTTAATTTCCGCTCTACGAAATTCTGCCATAACTTTATCCTCTTTCGCAATAATATATTTTAAGTATGGGGCAAAAGCCCCTTGCTACACATTCTGTGATTATTATAACATAAGTGCAAGCCGCCAATCGGCTTGCTTCAATTCCGTTAAAATAATTACATCGGTGCAAAGGGCGGATGCCCTGTTGCAACCTACTTGTAATTATTATAACACAATTTTCCGGTTTCGTCATCTTTTTTGTACAAATTTTTTTATTTTTCTTGCATAATTTGGTTTTATATGTTAAAATAACATTTAATGTTTATTAACATAAAAGAAATAAGGTCATTTCGGAGAACAACATGAAAAACATAAACATAAAAAACAGTCTTATCCTGGCTCTTGCGGCACTTATATGGGGAACCGCCTTCGTTGCCCAAAAGGTCGGCGGAGCAGTCGGCGATTTCACCTTTAATGCCACCCGTTCAATTATCGGCGGTTTTGTTCTTATTCCCGTTATTATATTTCTTGACAGGAAAAAGCTTCCCTCCGAAAAAAAGGCAGTGGATAAAAAGCGGCTTCTTCTTGGCGGGGTTTGCTGCGGAATTATGCTCTGTATTG
>JAEDLZ010000056.1 GCA_016303265.1 Clostridiales bacterium | reverse complement strand
TGTTCGGGTTAGCATAAGAAGCCGAATATTCTGCATTATTTGATACAAATGTTACCTTGTAAACAGTCTTTTCGTTATTATTTGTAAGAACAGGATAGCTATCGGCACTCTCCGCGTCAAGAGTCTGTCCCCAAACCATACTGCCGCCCGTCTGCACACTCTGAAGCAGGTATGCAACCGATCCGTCTGCAAATTCTGCTGCGGTCTTTTCCTGTGCTCCATCATCTGTGCCACCGTCTGCCGTTCCTTTGAGATAATAGCAGTCTTTTGATGTTTTTCCCGGAGTTCCGATGATTCCACCGCTCGAAGATTTTGAGCTTATTAATCCGAAATTTATGCAAGAAATCACCGTATCAGAATTGAATGTATCGCCGACAATGCCGCCCGCATTCGTATAACCGTATATTTGACCGGAATTTATACAGTTTTTTATCACGCCGTCTATGCCGTTCAAGCCGGCTATACCGCCCACAGCGCTCTTTGAATCTTCATAGTCAGCAGTCTTTACGTAACCTTTATTTTGACAGCCGATAACATTGCCGCAGTTATATCCGACAATACCGCCGGCTTTTTCCAGAGTATGATAAGTGCCCATTGCCCCTGTAACACTGACATTACTTATGCAGTTTTCAATTGTACTGCCGCTATAAAGCCAGCCCACTATACCGCCGGTAAAATTACTTCCGCTAACCTCACCCGAAACAGTAAGATTTTTAATAACACCGTTTTTGACATATCCGAATAAAGCGCGGTAGTTTCCTGTCGGCTCGTTTATATATAAACCGCTTATTTTGTGTCCGTTGCCGTCAAATACAGCTGAAAACGGAGTTTTTGATGTTCCGATACGCTCCCACGAAACCTCATTGCCGTCAATATTCTCACCGCATACCGACGAAAGGTCAATATCTTCAGTCAACTTAAAATATTTGTCCTTATATGAATTTCCTTCGTTTATAGAATCTTTAAGCATTACAAGCGTTTCAATATCCGGAATGAGATACGGGCTATCTTCTGTGCCGGCTCCTTCAAATTTCATGTCCTCCAAAAGACCTCTTAAAACAGGGCGTTTCAAATAAGCGTTTATGATCCATGTGCTTTCAAAATCCCAGTTCTCAAATGATGTCTGACTTGCAAATTCCTCCGCCGTCAAAGCCTCTGCTGCTCCGTCTTGATTTTCATCGCCGATTCCTCCGTCTGCCGTTCCTTCTAAATAATAGCAGCCATGAACGGTACTTCTGTTATCCGCCGTAACACCTCCGGAAGAACCTCCTTCTGATGAAACGGAACCGACATTATAACAATTTTTCATTGCTGCTGTATTGAGCGCTGTTATACCTCCGGCTTTTTCGCCTCCCGAAACTGCGCCTGTGTTATAGCAGTTTTCCATTGTTCCTTCACCGAGATACTCGTTTTTCGCAGATATACCGCCCGCACTCATCTCTGAATCTACAGAGCCTGTATTGTAACAATTTCGTATTATGAGATTGTTAAGCCCCGCTATGCCGCCGACAGCAATCCGTCCCGAAATGTCGCCGAGATTATAGCAGTTCTCTATTGTTCCATCATTTGCGCCGGCTATTCCGCCTACATCATCGCTTACATTGTTGCTATCAACAGTCTTTATATCACACTTGTTATAGCATTTTGAAATTACTCCTTCATTTACACCGGCTATACCTCCCACAATATCCATTTCAGTGTTTTCGTGCTCTGAACCTACAATCTCACATTCGTTAACGCAGTTTTCGATGACTTCGTTTTCGCCGCTCCAGCCTACAATTCCGGCAACAAAATTTTTACCGGTAACCGTTCCCGATACGGTGAGATTTTTAATTTCACCGCCGTCAGCATAGCCGAATAACCCCTGAAAATCATTGGCTGTATCTATATACATACCTGTTATCTTATGACCATCGCCGTTAAAAATACCCGAAAACGGTTTATCGTCTTCGTCTAATGTAGATATACCTATAGGCGTCCATGAAACTGCCTCGCCGTCAATATTCTCACCACATACCGACGAAAGGTCAATATCTTCAGTCATTTTGAAATATGCGCCGCTGTAATCATTTCCGGCGTTTACATTTACGCTAAGTTCTTTTAGCGCCAAAGCGTCGGGAATAAGATACGGATTTATCTTTGTTCCGTCGCCGCCTGATGTCCACTCCGCACCCGGAGTTCTTCTGAAAAGTCTTACGGAATTTATGCTCCCCGCTATTTTATCCTCGTCTTGTTCAAAAAAGCGTACAAGCGCTTCATCGCAGGATGAAAACTGTCCCGTTTCCTCTTTATCGGCAAGCTGCGGATAATAGGACGATACCGCCACATAATTATTTGTCGCAACCGTATAGTATTCTTCCGCATCCGGCATATATTCCTGGTTCAGAAAAGCATCCCGTATGTATATGGCAAGAATACGGTTTCCTTTTTCAGCATTCGGATTGAAGGTCACCGTCATCCCCCCGAACTGGAGATAGCTGCCGCTTGACTGCGGCCATGCGTCATACTCGCCGCTGTTATTTGCCTCAATACACTGAAGCTGTATGTCAAGAGAGGTTTCCATAATCTCCTTGAGCTCTGCACCCGTGACCTCTTTTGTTACGATATAGTTTCCGTAAGGACTGACGCCTATAATATCACCATAGGTTACATCTCCGGCTTCAATGGAAGCTCTTATGCCGCCGGCATTTTCAAATGCCACATCTGCACCTGTTTCAAGCAAATACGCATCGGCAACTACATTTCCCAAATTCTGTTGGTCAATTCGCAGATCCTCCCATATGCCGTTGAGAGTGACGGGCGTTGTGCCGACCTTTTCGGAGAGCTTTTGCTCCTGTTCGGCGTTAATCTCGGAAAGTACCGTACTTACCTGTTCTTTTTTCGGAGCTTCCTTTGCCTCGTCATATGCTATCTGATTTACGCTGATACTAATATTTTCCGCATTTCCGTCATCATCAAGTGTTCCTGAAATTTCAATCAGGCTCATCGAATAAAGATAATATCCGCTCTCAACAACCTGCACGCTTTTTCCGGCTGCGTCCGTTACTTCTTCGTTTATCTGTATATGCTCGTGTCCGACAAGCCACAGGTCAACGCCGCTTACCTTTTCTGCAAGCTCACAGGGCGCATATGTATGTGCAAGCGCAATAACTATATCGCAATCCTGTTCTTTGAGCTGACGAGCCGCCTCATTAGCATACTCGGCAGTGTCTGTAAATTCAAGTCCTTCTACATTGGACGGGCTTGTGGATTTTTTGATTTTTGGATCAATTACACCAAAAATACCAACCTTTAATTCTTTTCCGTCAACCGTCACATCTTCGATATAAAATTCTTCATCAAAAAACCTGTTTTCCGTTTCCGTTTCGACTACATTTCCGGTAATCATAGTCAAACCCGCAATACCGCAAAGCTCTTTAAGTCTGTCCTTGCCGTAGCTCCAGTCGTGATTTCCGGCTGTCATAGCGTCATAACCGCACTCCTTAACAAGCCTTGCAATACTTTCGCCCTCGGTCAGTGTTGCAATAGGCTGACCATGGAATAAATCTCCCGAATCCAAAACCAAATCCATATCGGCACCTTCCGTGAAGCTGTCAATAATTCCTCCCAGCCTCTCTGCGCCTATACTGCCGCTTCGTTCATTTTCCTGTACTCTGGCGTGAATATCGTTTGTATGTACAATTTTAATTGTAAACTCCCCGTTATCCGATGCGTATGTAATCGCAGACATCGAAAACACCATGCTAAAAGCAAGGAAAGCAGCTAATGCTTTATTATATATTTTTCTGATTTTCATGACAATACTCCGTAATTACCAAATACTTACCCTATCTTCGGGTGCTACCCACATTCCGTCCTTTTCGGTTATGCCGTAAACCTCATAGAACTTATCGCACGACTGTAAAACTCTGTTTGTGCGAATTGACGAAAGGCTGTGCGTATCAATCGCCGCTAAGTTTTGCATTCTTCCTCTTGTTTCAATAGTCATCCATATCTTTGCATAGCTTTCAAACATTTTTTTATAATCAAAGTTTTCTTTTTTTGAAGCAAGCTCCGTGATAACCGACATAGCTCCGAGATCTGCAATATCTTCGGTAATGGTTTGCTCCGAATTGATTGCAATACCCGGAGCGCCCTCTTGATCCTTATAATATTCTTTAACCTTATTGCAAAGCATATCGAATGCCATCGCGTCCTCATCTGTCCACCAATTTACCGCATTTCCGTTTTCATCATACTGTGAACCGCTGGAATCAAAAGCGTGACTCAGTTCGTGTCCTATAACAGAGCCTATGCCTGCCAGATTTTCCTCGTATGACGCATCCTCGCTGTAAACAGACGGTATCTGTAAAAACGCAACAGGGAAGTTCACGTCATTATACAACGGGTTATAAAAAGCATTTACGACATGAGGATATGTAATCCATTCAGTTTTGTCAACTTCTTTGCCCTCAAGTGCATACATATCCTTAAGCGCTGCTTTACTTACAGCCTGTATATTTTCTACAAGATTTCCGCCGTCCTCAAAGCTTCTAAGTTCTTCGCTGTCGAGTCCGATTTCTTCCCATTCATCGGGGGCAAGAACCTTCATGCCCATTGTATCAAGCTTTTTAATCGCCTTTTCTTTTGTTGTTTCACTCATCCAATCAAGTTTTTTTATTCTTTCCTTATAAATATCTATAATGTCGGTAACCATTTGGGTAACATTTGTTTTCATTTTTTCGGTAACATATTTATCTGCGTAAATTTCACCGACATGCTCCGGAAGAAGTCCCGAAACAGCCTGCGTTGCGTAATACGTATCGCTTCGTGTTCCGCTGACTCCGTTTGATTCTGCATTATAGACTTGCACCGCCTCAAAGAAATCATCGCTCATATATTCTGCATATTGGGCTATCAGACTATATTTCGCATAGGCTTTAAGGATTTCAAGATTTTCATCTGTAAGAAGCTTTGCAACTCCCTCCATAGCGTTCTTGTCCGCTACGATAAATCTGTCTTTATTTTTTAAGCCTGTTGCGTTAAACACTGCATCCATATCTACCGTTTTGAACAGCTGCTTCAACTCTTCGAGCGTGTATATATTATACGTTTTCTCCACATCATATATTTCCTCAACCGAATAGCTTGCTTCTGCGACCTTTGTTTCATAATCAAATACCATATCTGCTGCTTTTGCCGCTTCCTCCTCGGTGCTGCCGCAGAGCATAAACAGCGTTTTTATGTATTTGAGGTGCGCTTTTTTCTGAGGCTCCAGCTTTCCCTCATACATATCCTTAAAGTTTATTGATGTCGTGCAAAACTCATTGACATACCTGTTTGAATCTTTGGCGTCAACGCCGACATAGAATGCAATAAAATTGTTTATAAGTAAATCACCATCTATGTGCGTGCCTGAAAATTCCGAAACACTCTTTACCGCATCTATCGCCTCAAGATCGGCTTTTATCGGAGCATATCCCTGTTTGTTTCGTTCTTCTTTATTAAGATAATTATTATATAAAGTCTTTATTTTATCTTTTTTTGAGTTTTTTTCCGTATTTGAAGCAGATATTTCCTTCATCATAGCTTCAAGTAAATCAGATGTAATATCGTTGTAAAGCGTGCCGACTACCGATTTTCCGTCGGGAATTACGGCGCTGTCAAATGCTTCCTTATTTATTGCCGTATAGAAATCATCCTTTTCATTCGTGCCAAACACACGATACATACGGCTGATAAACAGCTTCATTTCCTCCACGGTAACATTATCGTCCGGTGCGAAAATGCCCTCGGATTTGCCTGCGACAATTCCTGCATCAAAAATTTCTGCAAGCTCGCCCTGAGCCCAATCGGGAATATCTGTAAACTCCTCCTTCGGTATTGCAATATACTTATTTTTACCCTTAATTTCCGGAATATTTCCAAAGGCGCGCTTCAGCATAACAAGTGCTTCGGCTCTTGTAACGCTTCGCTCCTCGTGAAGCTCTCCGTCCTCATAACCCTTTAAAATATCTGACTTTTGCACAGTCGGATTGTAATCGTCTGCCGCTGTGAGCAGCATCCCACACACTTCACCTCTCGTGGCATAGTTATCTTCAGCAGACACAGTAAACATGCTCGTTGAAACAGTTAATATAACCGCCGTCAACATTGACAATATTCTTTTCGTTTTCAATTTTTATTCCTCCGAATCATTTATTAAAAATTTTTTTTAGCTTTTCGCAGATTGACTTGTACCGTTGTTTAGAAATTGCAAGTGATTCTCCGTTTATCAGAATAACCTCCGTGGGTGTTACGGTTTTAATCCAATCGGAATTTACCGCATAGCTTCTATGCGTAAATATAAATCTCGGACAATTCTTTTCGACAAAGCTGCCAATCCCCTCATGAACGCGGTAAGTTCGTTCAGAGGTGTGTATTAACAGACATTCCTTTGAAGCCTCAATGTAGCTTACATTGTTAATGCCCACCAAATGATACTCATATTCGGTTGTCATAATATGAAGAACTCTGCTTTTTTCAGAAAGTTTCTTTTGCACATAATTGTAATTACGCGCAGACGCAACAACAAGGAATTCTTCGTCCGTTTCAATTCCGTGTATTACATTTGAAACATGTATATGTACTATTTTCAGATTCTTGCCCGATTGTTTCCATAGAAATGTCGCCCTCTGCGGTTCCTGCAAATACTGATTTTCATTTTCCAATGTTATGATAAATTTGCCTATGCAAAGACACCAATCCGCACCTTTATCTGCAATAAACCATGTTTCCTCTGAAACTAAGCAGGAAGGAGGAATATCATTACTTACTCGTTCTAATGCTGCGGCAACCTCCGTTTTGCCTTGATAAAATTGTTCCGCCCTTGCGCCTATCCAGCTCACCCTATTATCCAGTAACGGTATCAGTCTGTCTGTACGCCCTCGATACCATTCCTCAATTATTGCTTTTGATAATTCAAGCGATTGCTTTTGCAGTTCAAGTTTCAAAATCATCACCTCAATTCTTATTTTGCATACCAATACATACATTAAAGTACAATAAGACAATTATATTATATCACAAGCACAAATTAAATCAATAACTTTTAAATGAATAGCATTTATTATTCAACTAAAATATAATAATGGGCCTTTTATTAGCAGCAATGGCTGTGTTACAAGTTTGATATAACTCAGAGCAGTTTGATTAAAAATAAGCTTTTGTTGTTCGTGCATAAGTTAAGGGCATACCGCATTCATCAGCGATATGCCCTTTAAACATTATGGTTTTTTTATTTGTTTGCTTCAATAAATCTTTGAAGTATTGCAGCAATCTCCGCTCTGGTTGCGTTATCTTGCGGATTGATTGTAGTATCAGTTTTACCTTTCATCAGTCCCGTACCTACCGCATATTGAATAGATTCAACTGCATACTCGGAAATGCTTTCTGCATCGATGTAGGAGAGAATACTTGTGTTTTCACTTGCACTTACGTCATATCCTTTGTACTGTGCATATCTGTGCATTATTGCCGCTATCTGTTCTCTTGTGATGTTATCGTCAGGAGCAAACACTGTTTCGGAATATCCTTTTACAATGCCCGCACTTGCCGCCCAGCGTACTGCTTCGGCATAGTAGCCGTCTATATCAACATCGTCAAACGGCATTGTGTAAGTTACCTGCGGTTTGCCCTCGGCTCTCCACAAAACCGTTACAAGCATTGCACGCGTAACAAATCCGTTCGGATTGAAAATCGTATTGCTCACGCCATTGAACAAACCATTTTTCACAGTATATTCAATATCTTCGTAGAACCAGTCGTCTTCCTTAACATCTGTAAACGGATTTTCCCATTCCGGCTTATCGGGTTCGATTGGTTTATCCGTTTCTTTTTCATTTTTCGTCCACTTTGCATAAATAGTAAAACTCTTTGTTACCTTTGCGGTAAAATCATAAGCCTTAGTAAGCTCTTTATCGGAATACCAGCCATCAAAGCTGTAATCGTCCTTTGTCGGCTCTGCCGGCTCTGTCACGGTGTTGCCCTTTGTAACCTTAACACTGTCAATCTTGCTTCCGCCGTTTGTTTCAAAGGTTACGGTGTATGTTGTTGAAACAGAACCACCACCGCCGCCACCGCCGCCGGAGCTTCCGGTGGACGGCTTAATTGAAAGTGCTTCGCTTATAATTTCGTGTGTTGCGTTGCTTTCTGTGCCTTCAAGGGTAATTTCAACCGTGTAGGTAACAGAGGTTGAGAATGAACCCTTTAAGGTATAGGTCTTATTATCACTTGAAGCTGCCACTTCTGTAAGCGTGACAAGCTCATCGCCGTTCTTAACAGCAAAGTTATTTGCCGTAAGTCCTGCAACCGCTTTATTAAGCTGAATAGTGAGATAGCTGCTCCTTGCAGTTCCTGCACTTGCCGTTACACCAATTTTTGTTACCGTTATTTTGCCCGGAACAAATGTAATGTCGTAATTCTCGGAGGCAAGTCCGCTTGCCAAGGTTGTTTCGGTATAGGTACCAACTGCGGTTTCTGCGTTTATGCTCTCATCATATATGAGTACAAGTTCACCAGTCAAAACGTCCCTTGTTTCCTCATTCTTAAAGCCTGTATATTCTGCTTCAAGCATGGGATTTTCTGCACCGTATGACAGCCTTAAAATGTTCTATTACAGAGGTCTGTCCGAATGGAATAACGAAAAAGGCTATTTACTTGATACTTGCCTTTCGGCACAGGATAAATTCAAGCAGTATCTGGAGTATTTTAAAGTTCCTTATACAGAAAGGTAATTGCCGTAAAGCAAAGTATTTGTGCGGATTTAAGAGGCATTGTGCATAAGGGTGGCAGCGCTCCTTCTCCGCCAAAAGGCAACCTGTTTAGGTTGTCTTTTTAGTTTTTGCTTTGAACTCGAGCGCCGGGAACCGGCGGGAGTAAGGACGCCGAGCGCGCCCGGTGGGCGATGAAGCGAGGGCGTCCGCCAGTCAGCGGTCGAAATTTTAAGGCGGAAGCCGGAGAAAAATTTCGGGAACCGCCTGCCCGAGCGGCTTTGCCGGGAAAATCTCTCCTTCTCCGCCAAAAGGCAACCGCACCATTGAGCGAAAACAGCTCAACGGTGCGGTTTTTCGTTTACTTATAGTTTCTTGAAATTACTTAAAAATACTCGAGTAAAGTTGTCAAAAAGTTGTCAGATTTTCGAACTGGCTCTTTTTACTCTCCTATTCCTCCAAAAACTCGCAGCCGTCGCAGTAGTTCGGTGTGCCGTAGGAGCACTCTATGTCCGCAGTGCAATTTGCCAGGCTGTTCTCGCAGATCGCGTTTGCAAGCTCGGTGAGCGCTTCCTCGATGTCCTCC
>JAEDLZ010000055.1 GCA_016303265.1 Clostridiales bacterium | reverse complement strand
TGCCATATAGATTTACCAATTTCTTTTGTAACCATTGTTTTAAGTGAACGGATTATGGTTTCTATGTTTTTTGTAGGGGACGATGCCCTCATCGTCCCGTGAAGAAATATAATCAAATGAATATGATTCGGCATTATCACATATTTGTCAACCGTTACATTTTCATATTTTATGTTTATATTGTTGATATATTTATCGCATATTAAACCATAGTTTGATATTTTATTTTTTGGGACGATGTAGGCATCGTCCCCTACAATACGGTTTGTCGGAAACCACCGAACCTTACTATAAAAGGCTGAACGAAATCAATCGTTCAGCCTTTTGAATTACTGTCCTCAATAGTACGCCGCTTAATCTGCGCCGCTTTTCCTTTTTCCTGCTATATTTTTACTCCGCTTCGGATTTTTTATAAAATCTTTTCCACAGTATAATAGCAATTCCCGCCGCAACGGAAAGGGAGGCAACAAGCTGCGAAATACGGAAAGCTCCCAGATAAAGAGAGTCCGTTCTTAGTCCCTCTATCCAGAATCTTCCGATTCCGTACCATATCATATAAACGCAGAACTGCTCGCCGTCAAACTTCTTAAACCGCTTATAAATCAGCACAATAATGACGCCTATAACATTCCAGAGCGATTCATAAAGAAAGGTCGGATGAACCATATTGACATATTCCCCGATTGACATAGCCCAAGGAAGGTTTGTTTCCCTGCCGTACGCCTCGCCGTTTACGAAATTGCCCCATCTTCCTATAGCCTGCGCCATGGGAAGTCCCACGGCAAGCAAATCAAAGGGGATACCCACATTTATTTTCTTTATTTTACAGCAAATAATCACGACAAGCGCTGCGGCAATAATTCCCCCGTAAATGGCAAGTCCGCCGTTTCTGATAGCAAAAATTTGGCTCAAATCCTCTTTGTAAGCGTTCCAGTTAAATATAACATAATAGGCTCTTGCCCCTATAATCGCACAGGGCAGTCCTATTATGGTCATATTAAGCAGGTCGTCCTGAGAAAGCTTTGTTTTTCTGACTGCAAAAAGCGCATAAATAATTGCGGCAAGCATACCCAGCCCTATTAAAACGCCATACCACCTGACCTCAAATCCGCCTATGGAAAACGCCGTTTTATTTATTTCAAAGCTCAGATTAAGGTTAGGGAATGAAATTATTTCCGTCATCCTACTTCTCCCCCTCAATCGGATAAATTACGGACAACACACAGTTTTTCGTATCAAAATGCTCGTTTAACCGCTCGGTAAGGTACTTTATATCAATTTCAGATACTGCCTTGGTATAATCAAGAGGATTTATACCCTTCATAAGCGACTTGATATAGGTATTGCCGATATTTTCGACATTGTTGTACATCCTTATTTCGTCGCTTAATACGGACTTCTTTATCCTCTCGGCTTCCTTTTCGGAAATGCCGTTTTTCTTAGCATTTTCAATGCACGCCTTTACCGTTTCATAAACCTTTTCCGGCTCACGGCTCTCGCCGCCAAACGAGGTGAATCCGTACTCTTTCTCAAGCTCCGTCTCGCCGCCGAAGCTTGCGTCGATAATTCCGCTCTCGTACATTTTTATATAATTCTCGCTGCTCTTGCCAAAAAGAACTTCAATGAGTATTTCCGTTGCAATTTCCTTTTTAAGAAGCTCAAAGCCGTCTACTCCCACCTTTTTCTCCTTAAAGCCTATGGCGAACATCGGCGTTGAAACGCTTAAATTCTGCCTTATATACTCCCTTTCCACGGTTTCAGGCTCAAAAGCTGCAAATCTTTCCACCTTCCCCGTATCCCTCTTTGCCGAAATATGCCGGTCTATATATTCCTCAATTTTATTCTCGTCTATGTCCCCCACCAGAACAAGATACATATTTGACGGATTATAGAATGTATTTGTGCATTTATATAAAAGCTCGGGCGTTATACGGCTTATGGATTCCACCGTCCCCGCAATGTCAATCTTTACCGGATTGTTATGATACATTGCGCAGAGCATATTAAAGAACACTCTCCACTGCGGGTCGTCATCATACATTTTTATTTCCTGACCGATAATGCCCTGTTCCTTCGCCACATTTTCTTCAGTGAAATAGGGTGTATTCACAAAATTAAGCAAAATATCAAGATTTTCATAAAAATTATCCGTGCAGGAGAAAAGGTATGCGGTGATGTTAAAGCTGGTGAAAGCATTGCTGTTTCCGCCTGTTTTGGCAAAATGGTCAAACGCATTTGTTCCGTCCTCCATTTCAAAGAGCTTGTGCTCCAAAAAATGGGCAACCCCATCGGGAAGAACCGTCTTTTCCTTATCTCCGAAGGCTATAAACTCACGGTCAACCGAGCCGTACTCCGTTCCGTAAATTGCGTAATATTTACTGAAGCCTTTTTTCGGCACTACCGCAACTCTAAGTCCGCTCTTATGTGTCGAAAGGAGCAATTTTTCGTCTATCTGTTCATTATATACAGTTTCAAATTTCATTTATGCGCCCTCCTTTCCGCACAGAAAATATATGGTGTCCGGCTTTATCTTTTTCCCGACGGCAACTATCTCTTCCTTTGTTACCCTGCCGATTTTCTCTATAATTTCGTCTAGTGTATCGTCCGTGCCGCAAATAAGCTGGCTCATGTAATAATCCTCCATGGCGGCAAGGCTGTCCTTCATGGAATTGTACGAGGTTGCAAGGGTCTTTTTTGCGGCAGCTATTTCGCTGTCGGTTATTTCTCCCGTTTGCATATTATTCATCTGCGCTTGAATTTCATCGCACGCCGCCTGATAATTTTTAGTTTCAATTCCCGAGCTGATTAGCATAAAACTCTTCATTTTATCAATCCTTGAGGAAACGAAATACGCAAGACTGAGCTTCTCGCGGACATTGTTAAACAGTTTGGAAAAAGGACTTCCTCCAAATACGCAGTTAAACAAAATCAGCGCATAGTAGTCCTCGTCACTGTAACTTATATTGCAGGAAAGCCCCATACAGAGCTTGCTTTGGGTAACATCCATTACCTCCTTAACCTTGCGTACATCTCCGGAGGTTTTTGCAATTTCCGTCTTGATTTTTTCCGGTTTTCTCGGCTCTATGGAAAATTCAGATATAATTTCATGGGCTATGGAATCATCAAAGGTTCCGCTCAGGAATATCTCAATTTTCGCCTCGCTTATGATTTTCTTATAAAATTCATAAAGGCTTTTCGGGGTTATGCTGTCAAAATCCTCAACATAGCCGTACTCAAAAATCCCGTAGGGCGAGCCTTCAAACATAGTGCTTATACACTTAAGCTGGGCATATTCACGCTTATCGTTAATTATGCCCTCAATGTAATTTTTCAGGTTTTTCTTCTCTTGCGCAAGATAGTCTGCGGAAAATCCGCCGTCCTCAACAAGAGGATTAAAAACAACCTCGCGGAGCATTTTCAGCGCCTCACGGGTTATATTTTCGCCCACAAAACGGTCGGCTATATATTCCACAGTAAAATAAAACAGCTCACCGTCACCCTTTTTGCGGATTCCGCCGGACAGGCTTGCGCCGTAAAGCTCCTCCAGCTTAATTGCCAATTCCGTAAGAGTCGGATAGTTCTTCGTACCTCTTTTCATGACCTGCCGCAAAAGGGAAATATTTGTAACATACTTTCTTTTAAGGGGAACATGAAAAAACATAGTCAGTCTGTTGGTCTTAAACTGCTTTGCAGGAACAAGCCTTAAGCTGACGCCTTCGGCAATATTATAGGTTTTGATACTACTCAATTTCAAATCACTCCTTATTTTTCCATTTTAACATACATAAAGCAAAAAATCAATCCGTTTTGAGCAAATATCTTATCCTTGAGGACAGAACGCTCTCGGGAATTCCCCTTTCAAGGCAGGCGGCAAGATTAAAAATATCCTCCGCTTTTTGGGTCTGGATTTCTATTTGTATTTTTGAGTTTGGGTAATATTTCTCTGCGGCAGCCTTTGCCGATGCGTGAAGCAGATTTCGCCCTCCTGTTCCCGCTTTCAGCGCAATTCCTATAAGGACGCCATCGTCTGTTTCCACAACCGCAACCCGCTTTGTTTCCGACATTGCCGCAATTTTTCTTGCAATATACATATTTTTCTCGTCGTTATAGCTTTCTTTATAGTCCCCCTCCGCATTTTTTAAAAGCCTTGCGTCGGATTTATAGTTTATTATATTAACCGTCATCAGAAAAAACGCCAGAACGCAAACAATAGCAAAAAGAATTTTTTTCATGTTCGCTCCTCCAAAATTTTACAAAAAATGAATATGCTGTTTTTATCGCCTTATTTATTTTGCATATTTATTATGTTTTAATGCAAACTATCTATGAACAAATAAATAAAAAAGGAGCATTGATTATGAACGCTTTATCTTTGATTTTGATCATAATAGGTGCTGTCAACTGGGGAAGCATTGGAATATTCGGCTTTGACATAGTCGCCGCAATTTTTGGCGGTCAGGCCGCAGTTTTCAGCCGCATTATCTACACTATAGTAGGTCTTGCGGGACTTTGGGGCATTTCCTTTTTCTTTAAGAAAAGACCCATTGTAGAGCACCAGAACTCTTAAAATTTGTTTATCGGCAGCTTCTGCCCGCCCTGCGAGAATATAATCTGCGGCAAATGAACATGACGCAGCCGGCATTAAAGCCGACCCGGGACGGGGCTGCCGCCTAAAAAACGGTGTGGCTTTTATTAAAAAAGCCATACCGTTTTGCACTTGCCGACTAATCCGAGTCAAACCCGCAAACATTACCTTATCGGTTTATCTTTGTTCCGGTCAAATCGAATCGTCACAAAATCTTTCTTTGTTAATTGATTTTCTTTATTTTTTCATAGATTTTTAAAGCGTTTTCATGTTTTGCCCTTGCGTCATTATCGTTTTGTTCCGCCTGATACAGGATTCTTGGAACATAATAATATCTCCGTCCGTCCGTAAGCCCCAGCATTTTCCGTGCCTTAGCCCCGATTTCGCAGGAATATTCCTTCTCAATATAGCTTTCGTATCCGCTGACAAAATAGTCGTACATATCCTCGTCCAAAATGAATGCCGAAACCGTTCCTGCGGCAAACTGACTCTGAATTTTCTGATAAATTGCGGCAACTCTCTCCATATTTTCAAAGGTTTCTTCGGGAACGGCAAGCCCGTAAACCTCCACCGCTTTTCCTCCGAGCCAGTCCGAAAAGTTTTCCTCTGTCGCCGCAATGCAATCCTCCGGGATATACGAGCCGGCATAAACTGCCGCTTCAAGTTCCGGTTTAACGGCAGTTGCCTTCTGGTAAATAAAAATCCCGGCAAGAATAGCAATAAAAACCGCAATGATTACATGAACCTTATAATAATACCAATAGTGCTTTACCTTTTCCTTAAAAGGAAGCGAACGAACCCTATTCTTCGCTTCCAATCTGTCTTTATCCATTTTATTTCTCCGCCGCCTTTATTTCTTCGTTTATCTGCTCGGCATACCGAACGGTTTCCATAGCGTCCTTGGCGTATTTGTCCGCGCCGATTTTATCGGCATACTCCTGAGTTAAAACCGCTCCGCCCACAACAATTTTGCATTGGGGTACCGACTTTCTGAGCAGGCGTATTGTTTCCTCCATAGATGGGACCGTCGTGGTCATCAGTGCGCTCAGACCTGCTATAGGGGCATGAAACCGCTCAACCGTTTCCACAATTTTCTCCGGAGGAACATCCCTGCCAAGGTCAATAACCTTAAACCCGTAATTTTCCAGCAAAAGCTTTACTATATTTTTACCTATATCATGAATATCACCCTTAACCGTTGCCAAAACGAAGCTGCATTTCATATCGCCGGGATTCGCCTTCCCCGACATTACGGACTTTATCCTCTCAAAGGCAGAGCCTGCCGCCTCGGCGCTCATAAGCAGCTGCGGCAGATAAACCGTCTTTTCCTCAAAGCCTTTCCCCACAACATTAAGTGCGGGAATAATCTCATTCTGTACAATATCAAGAGGCGGAATATCGGAAATCATCCTCTGAGTTATTTCGCCTGCCTCCGCTTTCAGCCCTTTGATTATCGCCTTTTGCAGCTCAGACTTATATTCCTCCGCAGAAACCTCCGCAGCTTTTGACATAACCTCGGTACTTATATAGCTTGACGCAAATTTAATATAATCCGCAAAATTTTCGTCCATATTATGAAGCGCCCGATAGGCGTAATAGGTTTTCATCATATCGGCGGAATCGGGGTTCATAATGGCTGCGGACAAGCCGTTTTCCAAGGCAATGGCAAAGAAAGTGCCGTTTATTGCGTCACGGTTTGGAAGTCCGAAAGAAATATTTGAAACGCCCAGGGAAGTATTACAGCCAAGATTCTGCCTGATATTTCGCAGTGCCTTAACGGTAACCTCCGCAGCGTCCGGCGCTGCGCTTATTGTCATTGCAAGGGTGTCGAATACTATGTCCTTTTTGTCAATACCGTACTGCTTTGCGGCGGTCAGAATTTTCTCCGCAATTTTTACTCTCTCCTCCGCCGTATCGGGGATTCCGTTCTCGTCCAAAGTGAGGGCAACAACCACACCGCCGTATTTTTTGACAAGGGGGAAAATTGCCTTAATGCTCTCATCTTTGCCATTTACCGAATTAACCATTGCTTTGCCGTTGTACCGCCTTAAAGCCCGTTCCATTGCAATCGGGTCTGAGGTATCTATCTGAAGCGGAAGATCCGTAACTGTCTGAAGCTCACATACAGCATTTTCAAGCATCTTTGGTTCATCAATCTCAGGCATTCCCACATTCACATCAAGAATATGAACGCCCTTATCCTGCTGCCTGATTCCCTCGTTTAAAATATATCCTATATCTTCCTCCAGAAGCGCCTGCTTGAGCCGTTTTTTCCCCGTGGGGTTGATTCGCTCGCCTATCAGCACGGGCTGATTCCCAATCAAAACCCCGTGCGTGTAGGAGGAAACCACGGTAATATTTTTCTTTTCAATGGGAAGCGGAGCTATATTTTTTGTCCTATCTGTAAGTACGGATATATATTCCGGAGTAGTACCGCAGCAGCCCCCCGCAATTCTCAGGCCTTCTTTAATAAGCTCGGCTATGTCGCCGGCAAACTCGTCCGCCCCAACATCGTACACCGTTTTTCCGTCCTCCACCTTCGGCAGCCCCGCATTCGGCTTCATAAGAACCGGAACGGAAGCATATTTTAAATACTCCCTTATAACGGGTGCGAGAGCCTTCGGTCCCAAAGAGCAGTTAACACCGATAGCGTCAGCGCCCATACCCTCAAGCATTGCAATCATAGACAGCGGCGACGCACCTGTCATCAGCTTGCCGTCCTCTCCATAGGCGTTTGAAACAAAAACAGGCAGATTGCTGTTCTCTTTTGCGGCAAGCAGCGCCGCCTTTGTTTCATAGCTGTCGTTCATTGTTTCTATCATAATAAGGTCAACGCCGCACTTTATGCCTATTTTCACTATTTCCGCAAAGACGGACACCGCATCTTCAAAATCCAAATCGCCGTAGGGCTTAAGCAGCTTACCGGTGGGGCCTATATCAAGAGCAATATATTTCTCCCAATTTCCCGCACTTTCCGCTCTTGCCCTTTTTGCATTGTAAGCGGCGGCAAATATTATCTTCTCCAGCTCCTCCTTGTCAAACTTAAGGCAGTTGGCTCCGAAGGTATTGGTATTGACAATATTGCTTCCTGCGTCAAAATACTCCCGATGTATTTTAATAACCTCGTCCGGGTGAGTTATATTCCATCTTTCGGGATATTCGCCGGGCAAAAGCCCTGCCGATTGCAAAAGCGTTCCCATCCCGCCGTCAAGATACACTATATTATTCTTCAAATACTCTGTTATATTCATTTTATTATCCTCTGTATGCGCAATTTATATTCCCGCAGGATTCACACTTTGACTTGCCTTCCTTTGCACATTTATCCGAAATCCCCGCTATCGCCGTGACGGATTTTGACGGTGACATAAGCAAACTGTCATTTAAAGTAACGCCTATCTTTTTCGGGCAGCTTAAAACTTCGAATATGTCCTTTTGCAGAATAAGGGGCAGATCCCCGTAGCCGGGGCTGAACCTCGGTCTTAAAAAGAGATTGTCTTTTTTAAAAAGCTCACTCATTTCGCGGCAGAAGGTATCGCACAGACTTTCTATCCGCTCCGCTCCGATTGCCTGAAAAAACAAAGCTTTCGTCGGGGACAGTCTGCCGTATTTCGTAATCATACGGTCAATTTCTATGCCAACCGTTGCCGCAAAAAGCAATATTTTTTTACAGCCTTTAAGATTTTTTGCAAGGTCAGCCGACTTGGTCCTTGCAAAACCAAAGTCCACAAGGCTCTCATCAATGCGGATTTCAAACTCGCCCCAGCATACCTTATAGGACAGCCTGTCCGCAATCTCGTCAATACACTCGTCCAGCAAGCGCGGCCTTTCCGTCTTGGGACACCCGGCATAGCGCAGTATTTCCCGAAAATTCAGGGGAATATTTTTATATGTTTTTACAGTAATATTATTTATCATTTTTATCCTAAAATGTCTGAAATATTTTTCTGTATTTTTTCCGCAACATCGGGCTTGTTCATGGAATACACATGAACATTTTTTATGCCGTTTGCATACAGGTCAATAATCTGGTCGGTGGCATAAGCAATTCCCGCTTGCTTCATGGCGTCCGGATTGTCGCCGAACTTATCAACAAGACTTTTAAAGCGCTGGGGCATAAACGAGCCCGAAAGTTTGACAGCGCGCTCCACCTGGTTTGCATTCGTTATAGGCATAATGCCGGGAATAATCGGCGCCGTTATCCCTGCCTCGCGGATTTTATACAGGAAGTTATACAGCAGATTATTGTCAAAGAACATCTGCGTTGTTAGAAAGTCACAGCCGGCGTCGACCTTTTCCTTAAGATGAGCAATATCCTCCGCCTGATTGGCGCTCTCGGGATGAATCTCGGGATAGCACGCACCGCCTATACAAAAATCGGAACCGCATTGCTTAAGCTCCCGGACAAGCTCCGTCGCATAATGATAATCCCATTTACTGCGGTCGGATTTTTCCATTTCCGGGGGCAAATCGCCCCTTAGAGCCATAACATTCTCAATTCCCGCTTCTTTTATGTTTTCAATCCGCTCGCGAACGGTTTCCTTTGTAGACGAAACACAGGTCAGATGTGCCAAGGTCGGCACTCCGCAGGTCTGCTGTATGTTTTTTGCAATATTTAAAGTATAATATGTGCATACTAATAATATATATGATTTGATTTAGTAAATATTATGTTTAAACATAAATCTTATTATACCATATTATGAGATATTATGCATTAAATACTTTAAATTGTAAGAATAGTCGTTTTAGGAG
>JAEDLZ010000054.1 GCA_016303265.1 Clostridiales bacterium | reverse complement strand
AGCTTAAAGCCGTAGCGCTTTAAAGCGCCGATAAAGGTCACATCCTTGAAAATACTTCTGTCTTCTCCCCACCAAGGCATATAGAATTTTTCGCTGTCCCAATCCTTTTCCAAAGATTCGTCATAGTATTTAGACATCCAGCCCGGTTCAAGCCCCAGCATATCACACGGAATTTTATTTGTCATAAATTTATCGGCGTCGTTTAAAATGTCAAACTGATTTTCCTTTTCGTTGCAGATAAACATAAATCCATAACCCCAAAGCGGCATTAAAGCCGGACGGCCTGTGATTTTTGTAAAAAGGCCTATCAGTTCTTTATAGCCGTCTGCAAGCATTATGAATACGTCAAAATCACCGTTTTCACTCCAAATATGTATTTTATCCTTATCCGTATTTCCTATATCAAAATAACTGTCAAATGTGGTATTGTAATACACAGCCCAGCCCTTGCTGCTCATTAAAAACGGAATCGGTCCGTAGCTTTGACCGTATGCTACATGATTACGGTAGGATTCGCCGCGCAGTTGCAGATGACTTGCGTGTCTGTATCCGAGCCCGTAAAATTTTTCCTCTGTTTCGATGCTTATATCCAAACCGTTTCCGCAATTTTTTGACGCGCGGCAGGGTGTAAATTCCGTTATTAACTTATTATGATTAAATATTTTTATTTCTGCGGTGCTTCTGTTCAAAGAAATATTGCAGTCACCGACAGAAAAAACAGTCTCTCCGCCAATATCCTGCGATGATACGGCAACAGGCTCAAATTCCGAATTTAATATTCCGAATTTTTCGACAGTCGAAGGAGCAAAAAGCTCAGTTTCACTCAATCTGAACCGAAAAATTCCGGGAAATACCGCAGTAATTTGAAGATAATCGCCGCAATCAAGCTTTACAATATATTCCATGTATATAACCTTTCCTTTCTAACCGTTTTGTGCTCTCGGCAAATCATAGCCGAATCTCAGTTTTTGCACTTCCCGACAGCACAAAGCAGGAATCAGAAAGGAATCCGTTCGTTTCTTTCAAAGCTTCCCGCCCCCCATATTTTTCTGACAATACTCAGCATAATAAACCTTTATACTTCTCGTAATTTTTTCTGTTTTAAAAAAAGTTTTAAGAAAATTTTTGCAACCAATCCGAGTCTCGGCGGTGGTTTACCCGCCGAGACTCGGTCTTTAAAAATGACGTCGTCTGTGGATTTTAAAAATTATTTACCCTGAAGACATTCCGCCAAACAGGAATTTATCTTGTTCCTGTATTTTTCGAGTGTCGCCGCTAAATCGTTATTAGGATCGGTCAATTCGGCACACACCTCGTCCTGAAGTCCGGGTACATAGGTTGATTTGCCCGCAAAGCCGCCTATGTTCCAGAAGACCTTACCTGTAAGCAGTTTATCAACCAAAGCGTTAAATTCAGCCGGAGCCGCATATTTAGAATTAGAGCTCTCCGCCCATTTGCTTTCAAATTTTGTAAAGGCAACCGCAGCGCGCTTATCCTTACAGTTGATACCTGCTCCCCAGCCCTCTAACCATTTGATAAAGTATTCCTTTTCGGTGTTATCGGGGCCGAACGGGAACGGAACATATCCGAGATTGTTTTTATTTTTTCCGAAATAACCGCTTTCGGCAGCGGCCTTTGCCAACGTGCTGTACATAGAAGCGTCATTGTAGAACATATAAGTTTTACCGTTGGCAAATGCGGAATAATCCTGACCGCCGGTGCCTGTTTTGTAGTTTATTACGGCTCCGCTTCCCAAAGAAATTTCTCTTTGGAATTTATAGGCGTTATATATTCTCGGATCGGACAGATTTTCTGAAACCGCGGTACCGTTCATTTTTACAAACTGGCCTCGGTTAAAAGCGACAAGACCGCCGGCAAAAAAGTCTCTGCCTCCGAGATATACAGAAGCAGTTGTAACCTGTTTTCCGATTTCCTGCAGCTTTTGATAACTCCAGTCGCCCGAGTTATAAAGTGCCAACGGATCCTTTTGACCGGTATATCCTGCGGCTGCCATCATTTTTTTGTTGTAATACAGCATCGGAACACTGGTTTTATATCCCGTTACTGCGTAATAATGGCCGTCCCATGAAAAGCCTTCCGACTTTACCTTGTCGATGCCGCCCGCAGCAAGATTATTCACATCATACAAATCCGCGGTTGTAAAAACACCATCTAAGGGCTGATAGAAACCCTTTATAAAACAATTCGGGTAAAACGATCCATGCACATATACAATGTCAAATACTTCGCCTGATGTGACTTTTGCAGCAAGATCAGCCAAATATTTGTCAAAGCTGAGCTGTGTCACCTCGATTTTACAGTTATAAGTGCTTTCAAATGCTTTTACCATCGTGGCAAATGTACTTGTAGTTGTGTAGCCTACCGCCAACTTCAAGGTTCTGCCGCCGAAATCCAAACCCTTTTCAACCGGATCGTTCGATACCGTAACCTCTGACGGCTTTTCAATAACAACCTGATTACCGTTGGTTGGATTTGACGATGGCGTTGAAGCGGTGCCGCTGTTTGAGGATCCAGCCGTGCTTACGACAGAATTATCCGCAGAAGAAACGTCCGAAGATGAGCTTTCAGGTAAGCTTATTACTTCGGAAACAGCGGAGCTATCCAAAACCGAGGTTTCGGACCCGTTATCTCCAACCCTTCGGCAGGCGCTGAAACTACAGATTAAACAAACTGTCAGAATTATTGACAGAGCTCGCTTTATATTCATGCATATCTCCTCTTTTAAATCAGACAGCTAATTTTTTCTTTAATACCACAACTGCCGCAACCGCAACAAATGCTGAAACTGCAAGTGCAACTGGTGTTGCCGAATCATCGGTTTGGGGTGATGTTGTGCTGCCCGCGCCGGTTGTAGCATTAGAACTGCCGGTATTCTGAGCATTTCCGTTGCCGGTGTTCTGGGTATTTTCACTGCCGGTATTATTGTTGTCACCGTTGCCGGGGTTCGGAGTATCTCCGCCGGAGCTCGGGGTGTCACCGCCGGGGGTCGGGGTATCGCCGCCTGTTTCACCGGGGTTCGCGGCATAAGAGAATTTAAGCGTGTCTACGCTTTCAATCGTAAATACATCGTTATCGCCTACTGCAACAACATCGTTGGCATCAACATCATACCATGTCTCGTCAGCGCTGTCATAATACTTAAGCGTACCGCTTTCAGCTCTCGGCAGAGAAATTTTTACCTTTCTGCCGGTAATGTCATACTCGCCGTCGGCATCTGTAAAGCTGATGCTGAAGATATCGTTAGTGTTAGTAACAGTCATCGAAGCAGGAACATCATTTACAGTTACTGCGCCGCTCTGTTCATCTCTAACCGCGAAATAATCGTAGGGGCTGCTTCTTAAAATGTCAACCGATACGCCCGTGGCTGTATCTTTAAAGGATGCTCCTACAGCCTCATAAAGCGCGATATCATCATAATCGCACCACATATCAGTACCCATATTACCCTGAATGTAAACGCGCACGGTCATATTGCCGTTCTCGTCAACAGCGGGTGTATAGGGATCTGTGTAATTGATAGTATCGAGTGTAAAGGTCTTTTCAAAATATGTCCACTCGCCCGGAGTTGAAACCTTCTGCTCATCTACAAATTTCTTGGTATCCGAGCTGTTACCGGGATCAAGCGCTGCCACGTCAACCACCTTTACATTAGCGGCGGCTACGCCCTCGTTTCTAAACCAGAATGAAAGTGTATATGCTTTATTTGCATTTACTGTAATGTCCTGTGCGAAACCGGTGTATCTGCCGCGATTTTCCATACCGGGCAAAGCGTCAACATAATCGGAGAACTGCTGATCCAACGCATAAGAAATATAGGTGCTTCCCGAATGTGCGTCAGACGCATCCTTAACAACATTGAACATTCTTGTTGTAGCCCATGTGTACTTATCGGTTTCGTTAAGTCTGGTGGTAGGAGTCCAACCTGCGGCACCGAGCTTTGTAACCGATCTGCCGTCTTTGATATCTGTTCCCGTAACACCCTTGGTATCCTCGAAATCGCCGTTTGTAAGCAGATTCATACTCATCGGAGCTTCAACTAATGTGAAGTTGTCAAAATAAGTGTTACCTGCCTGCAGCCAGAGACGGTAAACCTCACCCTCTTTCGCTGTGGTAGTAAATTCCTTACGGAAAGCGGTCCATGTCCAAGGAGTATTGGTTGAGCACTTGTTTTCATCAAGCAATTTTGAATCGCCTTGAGCATTACCGTTGTTGTTGGCTGTAAAGTCTGTTACCAGACCGTTACTTTTTGCATATACCTTGACCATAGCCGCGTTTGAAGAGCCTTCGGCGTTATATTCTTCGGTTGCAACCTCAAAGTAGAGCATATAACGGGTATTGGGCTTTAATCCCTCGATATCCTGATAAACGCCGCTGTAAGCTCCCAATTTTGAATTGCTGTCTACGTCCACAAAATCGCGGAAAGCGCCTTCTGCACCGTTGTTCTTGTAAAGTGCTTTACCGTAAGTCGAGTCAAAATCGGTTCCGGCAACATCTTTTACAGACCAAAGCGGATTTTTATAGGTAGTACCTGTGTACTTGGTGCCGTCATTTTTAACCGTGTCAATTTTTCCGTCAGTAACGGTAGTTCCCACTGCGGTGGCAAACTCCGCTTTTGTGGCAGGCAGAGCGGCTCCGTCAAAGTCAAACAGTCCGTCGATACCCGCGCGGGTTCCCTGATGCCAGCCTGCGGTACCGTCCGAAAAGTCACCGTTGACAATGTAATTCGTGTAAACCGGAGAATCACTGTCTGCGATATCGATTTTACCTGTTCCGGCAAATGCAGTAAGAGCCACGCTGCCGGTCATAACTGCTGAAAGTGCGATTGTTAGAACTTTTTTCATTTTGATTTTCATCATAAAGCCTCCTATTTTTTCAAAATTTGGGTCGCCATGGGTTAAAATTGTTATTATATCACCCCTCTTATACATTACATTGCAGGTTATTAACCCACAATTCCCGTTCTTTCAATACTCTCAGTAAAATACTTTTGAGTAAAAATATATATAACCAGCGGTGGCAGAATCGTCAAAAGACAGCCTGCTGCCGCGTAGGTTCTCATTTCGCTCTGCGTCATAGCGCCTGTCATAAAAATATCCGCCTTGCTCAGAGCGTCATAAATCCCGCTTAATTTGACCGATATAGGCTGATTGTCGCCCATAAAATACATCGATGAAGTAAAAACATCGTTCCAATGCCATATAAATCCGAAAAGCAATACCGTGATAAACGCAGGAACCGCTAACGGAACAATGATACGGTAGTAGGTTTTAAAGGGACCGCAGCCGTCAATTTTCGCCGCCTCCTCCAAATCCTTGGACATTCCCTGAAAAAACTGGCGGAAAATGAAGATAAACAGACCCGACCTCAGCCCGCACGCAAAAAGCGACGGAAGGATAAATGTCAGAGGAGAACCGATTAAATTCACGTGATCGTAACCGATTATCGGCGCCAAAAGCTTAAGTAAGCCTCCGAAATCAAAAAATCGGAAATTCACATAGGAGGAAAGTACGATTGCAGGCGGCGGAACAATAATCGTCAAAATCACAAGCGCGAAAGCGAGGTTTCGCTCCGCAAAGCGGAACCTTGCAAAACCGTAGCCCACCAATGAGCAGGAGAAAAGCGCCGCCGCCGTGCTTCCGACCGAAATAACCGCCGAAAGGAAAACGGATTTTCCGTAATCCAAAACCTCCAGCGCCGTTTTCATACTTTCAAGCGTAAGTGAATCGGGAATCCACATAACATTCGGGTTATTGATTGAATCCGCGCTTTGAAAGGCGGTAACAAACAGATAAAGCAAAGGAAAAATGAATAAATACACTAAACCGATAAAAAACAGAGTCCGAAATGTTTTGACTAAGGCGGAGGAAAATTTCCGTTTAAAGACATACGACCTATGCTGTTTAGAATTCATATACGATTGCCGCATCTAATCACATCCTTTCATATTATTTCGGCTCTTTGTTCATCGAAGAAAAAATGAACAGTATAATTGCCAGTATAACGCCGATAATGGCGAAATAAGTCCATGCCATTGAGGATGCCCAACCGAGATTGACATTCTTAACGTTCAAAAGCACCTGCTGCATAACTGCGTTGCTGTTGTCGGTAAAGGTGTCAACAATAGTGTAAACCGTATTTACCAGTATAATCGGCATCAGCATCGGAATGGTAATCATCCAAAAATTCTCCCATGCTGTCGCCCCCTCAATAGCCGAAACCTCATACAACTGACTCGGAATACTTTGCAGACCTGCAAGAAATATAATCATCTGTATTCCCGTGAGCCAAAGTGAATCAAACATTTGGTTGGAAATCATCGTCGCATATCCGCTTATCTTCTCTCCGAGTCCCAGCTCGGACAAAAAATTTCCGAGAAAATCGCTTTTGAATACAGAGCCTGAGGAAATCATATTGCCTGTAAGCACGCTTGCGGCGAGATTATCGTTTTTAATAATTGTGATAACGATTCCCGAAGCTACAATCGCGGGCAGAAAGAAGACCGCGCGGATAAAGGTTCTGCCGCGGAATTTCTGATTAAGTAAAATGGCTAAAAACAGGCTTGAAATCAGAATGACGGGTAATTTCCAGAGCATCTGAAGCAAGGATGCCTGAAGATTGCCGATGAAAGTAGCGCTTCCGGTGAAATTGTCAATATAATTTTTCCAGCCTATCCACTCGGTCTGATAACCCTCTGAGCTTATGGTGACGTTGGAAAAAGAAAAGCGGATTGATTGAATCAGCGGCGCGAGGAAGAAGAAAATAAAACCTATATAGAACAGCAGAACAAATGCCCTTCCTGTCCATGCGCTTCTTGCAGTCAGCGACATCCGAAATCTTTTTTTCATCTTTTCGCCTCCCTATAAGCAAAGCTTTGCGGCTCTATTTTAATATTTTCTGCGGTCACGGTTTCATCATTATAATTGACGTACACCGTTACGCCGTTTTGATAAACTGTTTTTTTAACACCCTCGGCTATTTTTGTGTTAGATATTATTTCGCTGTTGTATATCAGTTTCTGAAGCGGCGAATATTCTGCGTATTTCTCGGCAGCGTCGTCAATCCACAGACCGTAATCAGAGCTATAGAGATAATCAAACGCAGTTCCGGTCAAAGCCGAGGAATCGGCATAAATGCCGTTGTAAAGCAGTTCCATTCCGTACTCGACGCTCTTTAAATAAACAGAGAGCGGATTTGCCGACTGAATAATAGCGGGAGAGGTCATATTAACCTTTCCGTGCAGTACCATCTGATAAAACGGAACATCATAATCGAAGCTGTCAAAGCCGCTTGATTGAACAGGCGCTTCAAAAACACGGTCCGCATAAGCAAAGGTATATGCATTGGCATTTGTGAAAGCCGTTGTGATGCCCGCTTTGCGATACTCGGAGAGAATTTCATCGTAAATATCAGGCAGACCTGCGCGGTTAAATGAGTTTTTGTTTGAAAAATCCGAATAAGTCAGCTGTCCGATAGTCGAAAGAGAAATTGCTTTCAAATCAAGCGTTCGGTAAGACTTCAGATAGTTACCCGAATACTTTGAAATCTTTTTAGGCGTGAGCAAACAAAAGGATGACGCCTTGGTATTGACCTCAAAATTTGAGGGTAAATATGAATTCATTGCAGAGATAACCTGAAAGGGCGTTTTTATACTGTCGCGTGTTTTTAAAACACCGTTTCCGCTCTCGGTGTAGCGCAGAAGATCCACCTCGGGATAGAGCGTGCCGCCGTTATCGGCAACGCGCTGCGCAAGCTTTTGAAAATCGGAAATACTTCCGATTTTTCCGCTCACCTTTGCGGAAGAAGGAATTTTTTTATTATCTACACCCGAATTGCTCCAGCCTATATATTTAACCGTAACGCTGTCAACGCCTTTTTCTGCCAATTTGTCCAAAATCGACATCGCCTGCCCTACGGTAGTCAAAACCTTATGCTTGGTATACGGAATACCGAGGAAAGAAGCTTGTGTTTCAATAAATCCGTAAAGGCTTAGATTGAAGGTTGGCTCTGCCGCGCTTCCCGAAAAGCCCTTTTCTTTCTCAAGATAATCGCGGTATTCGCTAGCGATTCCAGCTATATCGGCTTTTTCTCCCGAAGCCATATAATAACGTACCTGATATTTTTCTAAATTATAATCGGCGGTGGAAATTTTAGAGGAAGTCTTATTCTTGATAATATTTTCGCGCTGTGCGAAATTCAGAAAATGAACTACGCTGCTGATACAATTGTAAGCACAGTCGCTGTTTCCGTTGAAATAGGCGATAGACGCAGCCGCGTCGCCGCTTGTTATAATTCCTGTAAGGCTGTCGCTCCCCACCCTTGTGGCAAAGACGGGAAGCAATATGTTATCTTCGTGGACCCTGCTTGTTTCCTTAGGAACCGCAAGCTCATCGCAGTAAACATATTTATCATACTTATTCGAGGTTTTTACGCCGTTATTGAAGCTGACAACGGCACCGGAGCCGTCAGGAACAAACAGCCAGCCCTCGTCCTTCGAATTTCCAGCACCGAAGGAGGGTAAAACATTTATGCCCATTAAAATACAGCCATCACTGATTTTGATTTGCTCTCTGACTATTGTGACAGCAAGATAATCCTTTTCAAGCGTGTACTCAACCGGAAGAACAACGCCTATATCTTCAAAATTATATGTGACGCGAAGCCCGTTATCCAAAATCTCCGCCGAAATACCGCCCTGAGCCATTACGCAGGAGGTATAACTGTCGGCATGCTGTGCGCCCGTAATTTCATACTGACCGTCCGCAAATACATAATTCAAAACAATTTGAGAAAAAATTTCCGAGCGCTTAGCGCCTGTCGTTATCTCATCGGTAAGCATATCATTCGGCACGCTGTACCAGACTTTTCCGCTGCCCTTGTTTTTCAAAGCGAAATATCCGTTCCTCAAATCGGCGTACAATACTGCGTCCTCGTTTTCCGCCGCCTTTTGATAGAAAGCGAAATCGTATTCGGGGGTTTCCGCGGTCACCCCCGGCTGAATCGGCAGCTCTCCCCCGCTTACCGCGGCGGCTGAAAAGCTTTCCTGCGTCTGAGCGTTCACAGTCGGACTTCCGCTTGCGGAAAACGGATAAAAAACCGTTAAGGCAACGGTTGACAGGCTGAGAACGGCACTTATGATAATTTTTTTGAAATGTGCAGCCATATATCAGGTACCTCTTTTTTTAAATCATATTGCTTTATTTCAGCATTGCTTCCTGAATAACCGACGATACAAAGCTGTAAGTTTGCTGCATCAGTGTAAAGAACAAAACGATAAGGAATAAAATAACCGCCATTCCGAATACCGTTACCGCCATAAACAGCAGGGTCTTGGAAAAAGAATACTGATGAACGGTCATCAATCCGAGAATCAGTATAATCAGCGACCAGATAATACCCAAAGCGCCGATAACCGTAATAAACGCGCCTTCATTTTCAAGAAGAATATTTGAAAGGATAACGCAGATAAATTTTGTTAAAATAAACGGAAGCAAGGCATAAGCTGTTACCGAAATAATTTCCT
>JAEDLZ010000053.1 GCA_016303265.1 Clostridiales bacterium | reverse complement strand
GCAGCTCTGCGCTGTTCAAAGAATTTAACCGCAACCTGGTCAAAAAGTGCGTAGGAAAGCACATCTTCGGGCTGTTCAATATATTCAGCCGCTTCTTTCTTAAGCTTTTCAAGCTCAGGCTCAATCAAATCGGCAGGACGGCAAGTAATCGGCTCCTCATCGCCGATAACCATTTTCCGGAATTCTTCCTTAATAGGAACAGGAGTTCTGCCGTATTCGCCTCTTACAATACCCTTTGTTTCCTTTGAAATCATCTTATATCTTTCACCCATGATAACATTGAGAACCGCCTGAGTTCCCACAATCTGGCTTGTGGGCGTAACAAGCGGAAGCCAGCCGAGATCCTCACGGACACGGGGGACTTCCTTAAGCACTTCATCAAACTTATCCTCTTTTCCCTGCTGCTTCAGCTGAGAAACAAGGTTTGAAAGCATACCGCCCGGAACCTGATACTTAAGGGTGTTTATATTAACACCTAAAACCTTTGTATCCATAAGTCCGTTCTTTAAATACTTTTCACGGAGAGGCTTGAAATAATCAGCAATTTCACTAAGGAGTGACAAATCAAGTCCTGTGTCATACTCCGTGCCCTCAAGAGTCTTAACCATAGGCTCTGTTGCAGGCTGAGAAGTTCCCATCGCCATGGGAGAAAGAGCACAGTCAATAACATCGACTCCGGCTTCCACCGCCTTAAGATAAGTCATTGAAGCCACGCCGCTTGTATAGTGAGTATGAAGCTGAATCGGAACTTTAACCGCCTTTTTAAGCTCCTTAACGAGCTTTTCCGCCTCATAGGGTATAAGAAGTCCCGCCATATCCTTGATACATATAGAATCCGCACCGCAGTTTTCATATTCTTTTGCAAGATTTACGAAAAACTCAATGTCGTGTACAGGGCTTATCGTGTACGAAATAGCCGCCTGAACATGACCGCCCTCCTTCTTTGTCGCATTGATTGCGGTCTGAAGGTTTCTTACATCGTTTAAGGCGTCAAAAATTCTGATAATATCAATACCGTTTGCGATTGACTTCTGAACAAAATATTCAACAACATCATCTGCATAATGCTTATAACCCAGGATATTCTGTCCGCGGAACAGCATCTGAAGCTTTGTATTGGGAGCCGCCTTCCTGATTTTTCTCAATCTTTCCCACGGGTCCTCGTTCAAAAATCTCAGGCAGGCGTCAAAGGTTGCGCCGCCCCATGCTTCTATCGAATGATATCCGACCTTATCCATAAGCGGAAGTGCCGGTAAAATCTCATCTGTCGTCATACGGGTCGCAATAAGCGACTGATGAGCATCTCTTATAATAGTTTCGGTAATACCTACTTTTGCCATTACTTTCTACCTCCTTTATTCTATCCTGCGAACATCGACAAAAATACACCTGCCGCAACAGCCGAGCCGATAACGCCTGCAACGTTCGGTCCCATGGCGTGCATGAGAAGGAAGTTGCCCGGGTTCTCTTTCTGACCCTCAACCTGTGCAACACGAGCCGCCATAGGAACGGCAGAAACACCTGCTGCACCTATAAGCGGATTTATTTTGCCGCCGGATAACTTGCACATAATTTTTCCCAGCAACAGTCCGCCTGCCGTACTGAAACAAAAAGCAATAAGTCCGAGAGCAATAATACCCAGTGTATTCATACTGAGGAAGTTTGCCGCCGTTGCGGTTGCTCCGACTGTAAGTCCCAGGAAAATAGTAATAATATTCATAAGCTCATTCTGAGCAGTTTTTGCGATACGGTCAACAGCGCCGGATTCCTTTGCCAGATTTCCCAGCATAAGCATACCGACAAGGGAAAGTGCGTCCGGAACAATTAAAGCAACAACGATTGTAACAACTATGGGGAATATAATCTTCTCGGTCTTTGTTACCGTTCTGAGCTGTTCCATAACGATTCCGCGCTCTTTTTTCGTTGTCATAAGCCGCATAATCGGCGGCTGAATAACCGGTATAAGCGCCATGTACGAATACGCCGCAATAGCAATTGCCGGAAGGAGGCTTGATGCCAATGTTTTTGTAACATAAATTGCCGTAGGGCCGTCAGCGCCGCCTATAATGCCGATTGACGCCGCCTCCTTGACGCCGAAGTCAATGCCCGGAATAAGCGTACCCAAAAGAAGCGCCCCCACGAAGGTAAAGAATACGCCGAACTGAGCCGCAGCCCCCAAAAGAATACTTTTCGGATTGGAAATAAGCGGTCCGAAATCGGTCATAGCGCCTACGCCCAGGAAGATAAGCGGCGGATAAATTCCCAGCTTAACGCCGAGATAAAGTAAATCCAAAAGTCCGCCCTCGCCCAAAATCAGCGACATATCAAGATGTCCGTCAGGCTTTAAGTACTCCGGGTCCGTGAAGAACTCGGGATGCATAACGATTGCATCGGCGCCTTTAAACATCGGAAGATTTGTTATGAGCATACCAAATGCAATCGGCAGAAGAAGAAGCGGTTCAAACTTCTTAACAATTGCAAGGTACAGCAAAACACAGGCAATAACAATCATAATCGGGGTTCCGATTGCCTCAATCCAGTTGCCGCTTCTGAACATATCAACAAGAGCGGCAATGCCTGTACTTTGAGCAAAATTTATTAAACTTTGAAACACAATATCACCCTTTCGTCAAGTAATCAGTTAAAAAGAATTTATCCCATGGATACAAGCGCGTCGCCCGTATTGACAGATGCGCCCTGGGTGGTATTTACCGCAACAATTTTGCCGTCTGACGGCGCCATAATTTCATTTTCCATCTTCATAGCTTCCATAACGCAGAGAACATCTCCGGCTTTCACGCTGTCGCCCACATTAACCTTGATGGAAACAACAGTTCCCGGCATAGGAGCCTTAACAACAGTTGCGCCGGCAGGAGCCGGAGCCGCTGCAGGAGCAGGAGCTGCTGCCGGTGCAGGCGCCGCCGCCTTAGGGGCAGTATAAACCGGAGCTGATGCTCCTCCTACCTCTTCAACCTCTACCTCATAAGATTTTCCGTTCACATTTATCATAAATTTTCTCATTGCAATTACCTCCTTAGTTTATTAAAATCTTGAATTTATCGTTTCGTTAAGCCCTGCCTTGTTCCATGCGGGAGCGTTGTTTCCAACACGCTTGAACGATTTAATACGCAAATTATATGTGGATGTATTAAGGCTTGCAGCAACCGCCGCCGTTAAAACTGCGATAAGCTCTTCATCGTCCTCTTCCTGCACCGCTGTTTCTTCGGCAGCAGGCTCTGCTTTCACAATCTCAGGCTTTTTATCGTTCTTTGTAAATATAACCCGCATAATAACCAGCACGCACATAAGAATTATAAGTACGGAAAAGACAATTATAAGCCCTATAAGCGTCACCTGTCCGCCGACCGAAAGTGCGTCCGCAACGGATGGCAGCTTACCGTTTATTTCTAATGCTTCATTTATGGACATTCTTTATCCCTCCTTGATTTAGAGCGGAATATTACCGTGTTTTTTGCCGGGTCTTGTTTCTCTCTTACTCATCAGCATTTCAAGAG
The DNA here is from genome assembly GCA_016303265.1 of Clostridiales bacterium. Taxonomy (GTDB): domain Bacteria; phylum Bacillota; class Clostridia; order Monoglobales; family Monoglobaceae; genus SIG454. Next base: position 6,209 of record JAEDLZ010000053.1, on the reverse strand, counting down.
CGCTGATAATCCTCGGTCTTGTCGAGTCGGGCTCAATAACATCGTCAACATAACCCCTGGACGCCGCAACATACGGGTTTGCAAATTTTTCCGTATACTCTGCAATCTTGTTCTGTCTTTCCGTAATCGGGTCGCTTGCTGCGGCAATGTCCTTTCTGAAAATAATATTCGCCGCACCGTCGGGGCCCATAACCGCAATCTCGGCACTCGGCCATGCAAACACCATATCCGCACCGATATGCTTGCTGTTCATTGCAATATATGCTCCTCCGTATGCCTTTCTTACGATAACATTGATTTTCGGAACTGTCGCCTCGGAAAATGCGTAAAGCATTTTTGCACCGTGACGAATAACGCCGCTGTGTTCCTGCTCCGCACCGGGGAGGTAGCCCGGAACATCGGTAAAGGTTATAAGCGGAATATTAAAGCTGTCGCAGAATCTGATAAATCTTGCCGCCTTATCTGAAGAATCCACATCCAAAGAGCCTGCCTTAACCTTAGGCTGGTTTGCTACGATACCGACCGTAGCGCCGTTCATTCTTGCAAGCCCGATAATAATATTTTCCGCAAACTGCGGGAAGAGTTCAAAAAACTGTCCGTTATCGACAACCTCAGTAATGATATTCTTCATATCATAAGCCTTGCCGGCAGATTCGGGAACAATGCTCGTAAGCGTTTCCGAAAGCCTGTTTATTTCATCAGTCGGCTCATAGCAAGGAGCCATTTCAAGATTGTTTGAAGGGAGATAATCTATAAGCTCCTTAACCTTTTCAATGCACTCGTCCTCATTCTTGCAGCGAACGGAAACAACACCGCTCTTTGTTGAATGAGTCTCGGCGCCGCCGAGTTCTTCCATCGAAATATCCTCACCCGTAACAGATTTAACTACCTGCGGCCCCGTTATAAACATCTGGGCGGTTTTATCAACCATAAATATGAAATCACAGATTGCCGGAGAATAAACCGCGCCCCCTGCGCACGGCCCTAATATAATGGAAATCTGCGGAATAACCCCCGAAGCCAAAGTATTGCGGTAGAATATATCGCCAAACCCTGCCAGAGCGTCAACACCCTCCTGAATCCTTGCGCCGCCGCTGTCGGAAATGCCGATAATCGGTGCACCCATCTTCATCGCCATATCCATAACCTTACAGATTTTAGCCGCATGCATTTCGCCGAGGGAACCGCCGATAACCGTAAAGTCCTGCGCGTATGCATAAACCAGTCTGCCGCCTACCGTTCCGTAGCCCGTAACAACTCCCTCTCCGGGAGCCTCGGTTTTCGGCATGTCAAATTCATTGGAACGATGCTTTACAAATGCGTCAACTTCTACAAAGCTGCCCTCGTCAAAGAGCATCTGTATTCTTTCTCTTGCAGTTTTTTTGCCATTGTCATGCTGCTTTTTGATTTTGTCAACGCCGCCGCCCTGTTCGATAATGGCACGCTTTTGCTGCAATTCTTCAATTTTACTCATGTCTTTTACCACCTCTGTTTTTAAACTTGTTGTATCTTGGTTTATCATTTACTTTGCCAATGTTTTGGAGCATATTAACCTCCGATTCGGAAAGCTTTCTCCACTTTCCCCGGGGCAGATGTCCCAGATTAAGCCCCGCTTCCTTTGTTCTTTCAAGCCGCTTTACTATACAACCGCACGCCTCGAACATTTTACGCACCTGCCGGTTTCGTCCCTCATGAATCGTTATCTCAAGCTTTGTGCCAAGCTGAGTTGCGCCGACAACCTCTATTTGGGCGGGACTGGTTTTCACCCCGTCAATTTCGACTCCTTTTCGAAGCTTTGTCAGGGTATCCATATTTATGCTGCCCGTAACCTCCGCCACATATGTTTTGGATATATTATTTTTAGGGTGAGTCAGCTTATAAGTCAAATCCCCGTCGTTTGTCAGAAGCAAAAGCCCCTCTGTATCATAGTCCAGCCTCCCCACGGGATATATTCTCGCGGAAATGTCGCTGACCAAATCCATAACGGTCGGTCTCCCTTTGTCATCGGAAACAGTCGTAACGAACCCCACAGGCTTGTTAAGCATAACATACATTTTTTTGTTTTCCGGTCTGACCGGTTTTTGGTCAACGGCTATCTCGTCAAAATTTTCGTCAATTTGAACACCCATTTGCACGACCTTTTCTCCGTTTACCGTGACCCTGCCTTGTTTTATAATCTCTTCTGCCCCTCTGCGGGATGCTACTCCGCAGCTTGCCAGATATTTCTGTAATCTTACCAAATTTATACCTCTGTCTTTCTTCGGAATATCAGGCATAATACGGTTATATATACGCCTTCGCCGTTTTGCCTGAAAAAAATCCAATTGAAATCATTATATAATAAAACTTTTTTCTTTTCAAGTGTTTTTATCAATTTTGTTAATTATTTTACAATATTTTTCCTGATTTACGAAATTTTTTCCCCTTTTGTTACATTTGTACAAATATTTCAAGCCATAGTCTGTAGACATTTACGATATTCTTCAGGATATTATTTCCGTTTTTATCGGCTTTAACCGCAACATCCTTTTCGGCTGCAATATCAAATTCCTCAGTTTCTCCGTTCTTGCCCTTTGCCGTAATTTTTCCAATCACACTGCCTTTTGCTACAGGGGCTGAAATTTTGCGCGGAATATCGATTTCCAATTCCCATTCATTCTCGTCTTTTTCCGGAAGATAAATATCCTCTGCAAAAATGCCGTTAACTTCACCTACCATTCCGTTTTTAACCCTGACTGCCGCCGCAACCGTGCCCTCTCTTTTGTAAAGAGCCATATTATAATTTTTGAAAGCATAATTGCTCATTGCCATATGGTCATTCCAGTCGTCCCCTGCGTTAAGGGTCACGCACACAACCGTCATTTTTCCCCTCCTGCTTGCAGTCACAAGACATCTTCCCGTCGCCTTTGTAAACCCCGTTTTAACGCCGATACAGCCGTCATACATACGCAGAAGCTTATTATGATTTGTAAGCGTCACTCTGCCCTGACCCTCACGCTCAAGCGTTATGCTCTTCGCAGCGACAATTTCCGCAAATTTCGGATTTTTCAGCGCATATGCGGCAATTTTTGCCAGGTCATACGCCGTTGTGTAATGTTCTTCGTCGGCAAGCCCGTGGGGATTGGTAAAATGGGTATTTTCCGCCCCGATTTTTTCCGCTTCCTTATTCATAAGCGCCGCAAATTTTTCCTCGCTTCCCGCAATATGCTCTGCTATTGCGGTGGCGGCGTCGTTACCGGACTGAAGCATAAGCCCGTACAAAAGGTTGCCGAGCGTAATTTTTTCGCCCGTCTTAAGATACATTGACGACCCCTCAACATTTGCCGCATGCTCCGAAACCGTAACAACCTCCTCCGTATTTCCCTTTTCAAGCGCAACCAGGGCGGTCATTATTTTTGTCGTACTTGCCATGCCCAGCTTTTCGTTCATATTTTTAGAATAGAGAACCCTCCCGCTTTCCGCCTCGATAACAACGGCAGCTTTTGCCGAAACGCTCAATTCCGCCGCCGAAACCGCCGCAAAAAGCATAGTAAAAACAAGACACAGCGCAAAAATTTTCCTCAAAAGAAAAACACCCTCTTTCATATAAAATTTATATGCCGGGGTGTTTTTTCGTATTCTTTAAGGCGGAACACGGATTTGAGCCGAATCCCTCCCTGTCCGATGTTACATCGTCCGTAATTTTGCAAAGCAAACTCAGGGTGCGGCAAAACGCCTGACCCTTTCTTTTCAGTATGTGGTAATTATTCTTCTTCCGCAGCCTCGTCAGCCTTGATTTTCTCATAGGTTTCCATTATGTCCGATTCGCCCTTTTTCTTATCCTTACGGCAATCCTTGACCGTATCGACAAGCTTGTCAATGGCAGACGGCACAACATCTAAAACCTTATCGTATATGCTTGTTTTCTGATTGACGGACATAAGTCGCACTCTGCCCTCTCCCGCAACCAGAAATGCCACAGGCGCAATGGATACTCCGCCGCCTGCTCCGCCTCCGAAGTTGCTTTTATCGCCCTCTGCGGATTTCTTGACGCCGCCGTATTCCGAGCCGCCAACGGCAAATCCCAGCTTAACCGAGGAAATCGGGATTATAACCGTTCCGTCGGGGGTCTGTACCGCGTCGCCCACTATTGTATTAACATCAACGATTTCCTTTATGCTCTGCATTGCAGTATACATAAGTCCCTGGATTGGATGTTGTTCAGCCATTTTAATCGCTCCTTATTTATTTTTCTTTATAGATTTTGCCAGTGCAGTTATAATATGCACCAATCTCACTCTTATTATGCCCTCAAATTGCGTTTTGAATATCTTATTTTCAAAATCGGCGTTTATTTCCGTTTCGGGGAAATCGAAAACAAGGTATCGGTTAAATACCTGATAAATATTTCCGACCGCCGCCCATATTATTCCGTACAAAAGCCCCGTGTCGGCGGGATCGCCCGTTCCGAAATCTACCCGTATTTTCGTTTTGACAACCTCAACCCGAAACCGCATCTCCCTAAGAAGCGTCCAAAGAAATGTTGTATTGTCGGTAAGCCTTCTCTTCTTTTTGTTTACCTCTTTGGTAATATTCTCCCGATTTACCTCCCGAGGCTTCTTCTCCTTCTTCGGCGCCGGCTTTAATGTGTATCTTAAAAATCCGTTTCTAAATCTTATTTTGAGATTCTCGTCAGTATAGGAGATATATACGCTTGTTTTAGTAAAAAGCAAAAATCCCGCCAATATCAGTATCAGTAAAACAATGCCCGCTATAATCCGCAAAACAATCATACAATCCTTGTCCTTCCGATAAAAACACTTTGAGCTCTTGTGCCTTATACGAATATTCCCTGTTTAAAGATTATCTAAACCCTCCATCACCTGCTGACTGTAAAGCTTGTCCTGTCCGTTTTCCTTAATTATATCATAGTCGGGAAGCTCCGTCAAGCTGCCCAGTCCGAAGCAGCGCAAAAACTCCTCTGTAGTTCCGAATATCATAGGTCTCCCCGGTGAGTCAAGTCTTCCTACCTCCTCAACAAGGCCTCTTTCAACAAGCTTATTTACAATAGAATCGCAGGATACTCCTCTTATATCCTCGATTTCGCCTTTTGTTACGGGCTGTTTATAGGCAATAACGGATAAAACCTCCATTGCCGCATTACTCATGGACTGCGCTCTTCTCGGCTCCGCAAGCATTGATATGTATTCAAAATATTCGCCCCGGGTACACATCTGATAGCCGTCCTCAAGACGGATTATCCCTATACCTCGGTGCTCATAATCGTACCTGTCAATCATATCCGTTATTATTTTCTGGGTTTTGCGTTTATCCATATCTATTATATTGGCAATTTTATCAAGCGAAACAGAATCGCCCGCCGCAAACAGCAGGCCTTCTATTATTGCCTGAGCTTTATTTGTTTCCATTTTAACCGTTCCTTTCAATTGTGTGCAAAAACCGCTACAATAATACAAAAGCTTGGCGCTTAGCTTATCCTGCCGCTTCGCCGCCTTTACTTTGGCTATCGCTTCGCCGTTTCTTTCCGCCTTATCACTTTGCCGCTATAACGATTAGCTGTCCTAAAAGCATTTATCTTTATTCTCTAATCTTCCACTGCATCAAGGCTGAATTCTTCCTCTCCGGCAATTCTTGTAACCTCAGGATTTTCCGCATCCCCGTCAACCGTTATCTTTTTCAGCTTGATAAGCTCAAGCACCGCAAGAAATGACGCAACCGCTTCAGACCTGGATTTAACGCCGCTGAACAAATCCTTAAATTTTGTTTTGCCTTTCTTTATGAGATTCTTCCATATATTTTTAACACGGCTCTTTACCGAAACTTTTTCGTGACCGACTATCCCCTCAAAGGATTTTTTCGGCGGCGGAAGGGTTCGTTCCAGCTTCATATAAGCGACCTTGTACGAAACAAGCAAATTCTCCGGCGTCACCGCTGAATAGTCAAAGGGAACAACAGGCCGTTCTATATATTCGGGAGCCTTATAAAATCTCGTGTAGCCGAGATTTTCACGGGTTTTCAGATATTCCGCCTTCTCCTTAAATCGCTTGTACTCTATAAGACGGCGGACAAGCTCCTCACGGGGGTCCTCCGCTTCCTCTTCCTCGTCCTCAGATGGAAGCAGCATTTTTGACTTAATCTGAAGAAGGGTTGCCGCAAGCACCAAAAACTCGCTCGACACTTCAAGGTCAAGCCGCTTCATCTCCTCCATT
>JAEDLZ010000052.1 GCA_016303265.1 Clostridiales bacterium | reverse complement strand
GTTCCGACGCCCTTTTCATTGACCTTTGCATCGTGAATAATTTCAACGCCGGCAGCCTTAACCCTTGCCGCCGCCTCATTGAAATCATCAACCGAAACGGCAATATGACGAATTCCTTCTGTTTTTTCTTCAAAGCCGACGCCCTCAAACTCCGCCTTGCAAAATTCAATCATAGTGCCGTCATCCGCTTTAAGAAAATATGTTCCTTTTCCGTTATCATAGACCGTCTTCCAGCCGAAAAGTTCGGCATACCAATTTTTAAGACGCTCCGTATCCTTTGAAAAAATACCTACATGCTCAATTCCAAACATTTTAATCTCCATTCCGCCGCCCTGTGTCGGCATAAAAATAATTTTTATCGGTTAATAATCTGCAAAACCGCAACCCAATATATTAGCGGCGCCGCGTCGGCAATATAATCCGACGGCGGCCGATACGAAATAAATTGTCATATCGGATACCGCTTATCAAGTCTGGTACCGGTTATATTATTTGTGTCTTTTTGCAAGTTCATCAAAAATATCGTCCCAGGTAAGCCCCTTATCAACGAGCATAACCGAAAGATGATACAAAAGGTCTGCCGCCTCGTAAACAACCTCACCGTTATCCTCGCCTTTTGCGGCGATAATGGTTTCGGTTGCCTCCTCTCCGACCTTTTTAAGAATTTTATCTATGCCTTTGTCCAAAAGATAGTTCGTATATGAACCCTCCTTCGGATTTTCCTTGCGGCTGACTATCGTGTCGAAAACATCGTATAAAACGCCTTCACCGATATTTCTTCCTGTGGTAATTTCTTCCAGTATGCCGCCCACCGCCTCGCGGTAGAAACAGGAATAATTATTTGTATGGCACGCCGCACCTGTCTGTTCAACCTTTAAAACAATTGCATCGCAGTCGCAATCCACCAAAATATTTTTGACCTTTTGATAATGCCCCGAGGTTGCGCCCTTCTCCCATAATTCCTGCCGGCTGCGGCTGAAATAAACCGCATTTTTGCTGTCAATTGTCTTTTTCAGGCTTTCCTCGTTCATATAGGCGCACATAAGCACTTCACCGCTCTTTGCATCCTGAGCAATGGTGGGGATAAGTCCTTTCTCGTCAAATTTAAGTCCGCTTATAAAGTCATAGGGGCTGCCCTCAATTTCCTTTCCCAGCTTAACCGCATCGGGAAGAGAAATATTTTCGGTATAAAGCGCCTTGCCGATAATTGCTCCCTGAACCTTCGCCTTGCCGAGAGCGGAAATGTCATCAAGGCTTGAAACGCCCCCGGAGGCAATAACATTGACGCCCGATTCCCTAACCATCTCTGCCATTGCCGAAACATTCGGACCCTTTAACATCCCGTCTGTTGCAATATCGGTGTAAATTATGTACTTAACGCCGATTTTCCGCATTTTTATTGCCAGGTCAATCGCCGAAACCTCGCTTACCTCCTCCCAGCCGCAGACAGCGACTTTGCCGTCCTTTGCGTCTATGCCCACAGCAATTTTTTCGCCGTATTTGTCAACGGCGCGCTTTACCACATTGGGATTCTCGATTGCGGAGGTTCCTATAATAACCCGTTTTACGCCCAATTCTATCATTTTGTCCACATCTTCAAGGGTTCGTATTCCTCCCCCCACCTCGACAGGAATATTTACGGCTTCAATTATCGCCTTTATGACTGCAAAGTTTTCGCTTTTCCCGCTTTTTGCACCGTCAAGGTCAACAATGTGCAAAAACTCTCCGCCTTGTTTTTCCCATTTTTTTGCAACCTCCACGGGATTTTCCGCAAATGTTGTTTTTTGAGAATAGTCGCCCTGAACAAGGCGCACGCATTTTCCGTCAATTATATCGATTGCGGGATATATTTTCATTTTCTATCATTCCTTTCTCGTCACGGTGTGCTCCGCTATGCAACCGCTCCTCTTCCCAAAAATGCAAGCATTTTCGGGGGCCCTGTTTTTCTTTTTGGCACACTATCAATCTTTGCCCGATATGCACCCTGTTTTACTGTATTTCGTCCCGGACTTTTCCTATTATATCGACAATCCTTTCTCGCTTCGTTTTCATGCTGACACGGTTAACAACCAATCTCGCACTGAGGCGGCAGATGTCCTCCAAAACCTCAAGTCCGTTCTCGTGCAGAGTTTTTCCGCTCTCCACTATGTCCACAATAACCTCCGAAAGTCCCACAATCGGACCCAATTCAACAGACCCGTTAAGCTTTATAATATCAACGGTTTGTCCTTTTATTCTGTGAAAATAATCACGGGCAATTCTCGGATATTTGCTGGCAACACGCATAATGCTCTTTCCCTCAAGCCTTCCCCTCATTTCTTTAGGACCTGCTACTGCCATTTTGCATTCACCAAAACCCAAATCAAGAACCTCATACAGCTCTTTTCCGCTTTCAAGCAGGGTATCCTTGCCGACAATACCGATATCAGCAGCACCGTATTCCACATAAGTGGGAACATCCGATGCCTTAACCAGGAAAAATTTCATCTTGCTTTTCTCGTCGGTGAAAACAAGTTTTCTCGTCTTTGACCGCATTTCCCCGCAGTCAAAGCCTATCCTCTCGAAAATATCGACCGAAAGCTCGGCAAGCCTGCCCTTCGCCATAGCCACAGTTATGTAATCTGTATCCTTGTTGGCGTCACGGATTTCTTCCTCCTCGCAAAGCGCAGACATAATTCTCTCAACCCCAAATGCGATGCCCGTGGCAGGAAGAGCCCGCCCGAATTTGGCGGTCAAATTGTCGTACCTGCCGCCGCTGCATACAGAAAATCCGACAGTTTTCGTAACGCCTTTGATTATTATTCCCGTATAATAATCAAGGCTGGGGACCATTCCTAAATCAATTGAAATATAGTTTTCAAGTCCCCTCTTCTTGAGCTGCTCATAAACCGCCGCAAGGTTTAAGAGCGCATTTCTTGAGCGCTCATTTAAAATATTATTATCTATAAGACGGTATACTATATCAATCTCGCCGAACATGGTCGGAAGCTCGAAAAACAGATTTTTAAGCTCGGTCGGAATATCGTAACTGTTGATAACGCCTCCGATTCCGATAAAATCCTTGCTGTCTATAATTTCCCGTAAAACATCGGTGTTTTCCGCATCAAGCCCTGCCTGCTCGGAAAGTCCCTTGAAAAATTCAATCTGACCTATATCTATCTGAAAATCCTTTATTCCGCTTTTTTTCAGAACCTCAATCGCAATTTCAATAACCTCTGCGTCGGCGGCTGCGCCCTTGGCACCTATAAATTCTATACCTGTCTGGGTAAATTCCCTCTGGCGCGCCTGACCGAAAGCCTCGTCATTTCTGAATACATTTCCCGAATAAGAAATTTTAAGAGGCAAATCCTCCATTGCACACTTGGTTGCGGCAATTCTTGCAACCGAAGTTGTTATATCCGGTCTTAATGACAACATTCTGCCTTTTTCGTCAAAAAATTTATACATATTTTCAGACGCAATCGGGTCTGCAACCTCATACACCTCGGAGTATTCAAAGGATGGGGTCTTTACGCCTTTATAGCCCCAATGCCTGAAAATCTCCTTTGCGCTGCTCTCAATTCTTTCCTTCAGTTCACATTCCTCAAACAAAAGGTCAGCCACCCCCGGCGGAGTGTGCGTGTATTTCCCTGACATCAAGCTATATCACCCTCTCAAATATAATTCATTTCATTATACACCAAAAAGTCCCATAAAGTCAAGTATCATAACAAAATCCTATAACTTACTTTCGGATAAACTTTTTCCAAAGTAGTTGACAAAACATATTTTATTATATATAATAAATATAGAAAAAGGCAGTTCGTTGAACGGCTCGCCAAAATCAGAAACCAAAATTAGTCGCTACATTTGACGGTGTGGGCGACTAATTTGCTTTTATACAGAAAGCTATCAAAAAGATAATTGTAAAAATCAATATCCTTAACAATATTCTCCCCATAAAGCAGCCATCCCCTTTCTATTATGTAATAGAAACAGGGGCGAGCCGTCCACGGAATGTTCATTCCCGAACTGCCTGTCGGGTTTTCCGACAGGCACATTATACAACACATTTTATATTATTTCAACATCTTTTTACAAAAACTCCAATGTATTATATAAAGTAATAAAAGCAACAGGCGGTGCGGCTTTAAAAAATCCGCACCGCCTTACCGCTTATTTTATACTGCGCTCTTTGTCATCGGCAAACTTATTTCGCCGCCGATTAAAGAACCGTATCATTTTCATATATTCAGCCGGTCTGTAAGCCGAGTTCTGTCATTTAAGACGGTCATCTATCTAATATACGCATCACTGCGTATCTTAAGCCACCTTCCCGGGAGACGCCGGGCCGGCTTAGCCTCCTCTATCAGGTGTTGCTCCGAGTGGGGTTTACATCATCAGTAAGTCGCCATACTGTGGGTGAGCTCTTACCTCGCCTTTCCACCCTTACCGCTTTTGCGGCGGTTTATTTCTGTTGCACTTTCCTGGAAGTCGCCTTCACAAGGTATTACCTTGCACTCTGCCCTGCGGAGCTCGGACTTTCCTCACGCACAGGATCACTCCTTATGCCCGCAACCGTCCAACCGACTGAATTGTTTATCAAAAACCTTATTTATAAAGATTTACTCTTATAACATCGGGAATCGCCTTAATGTCATCAGCAACACTTCCTGCACATTCTCCGGTAACATCGACCATTGTGTATGCATATTCCCCGCGACTCTTGTTGGTCATATTCTCAATATTTACATTATCCTTTGCAAAAACAGAGGAAATCTTATTGAGCATTGTCGGAACATTCTTGTGGATAACCGTTATTCTCGTGCCCTCAACCTTGCCCATGTCGCAAGCGGGGAAATTAACAGAATTTCTGATATTTCCGTTTTCAATATAATCCTTAAGCTCCTGTGCCGCCATAACCGCACAATTTTCCTCGCTCTCAGGTGTTGATGCTCCGAGGTGAGGCAAAACAATAACATTTTCATTTGCCAGAAGCTTTGCGTCCGCAAAGTCTGTAACATACGCCGCAAGAGTACCGTTTGCAAGCGCCTTCTCAACTGCGTCGTCATTAACAAGCTCGCCCCTTGAGAAGTTGAGAAGTCTTGCGCCCTTCTTCATTTTCGCAAAAGCCTCGTCATTAAACATACCCTTAGTGTCCGCATTCGCAGGGACATGAACGGTTATATAGTCGCTCTGAGTCAAAACCTCCTCAATTGAAGCGGCCTTATGTGCGGCCCTTGTAACATTCCAAGCGGCATCAACGGACAGGAACGGGTCATAGCCTATAACATCCATTCCAAGTGAATGAGCGGCGTTTGCAACCTTGACGCCTATTGCGCCAAGACCAATAATACCGAGAGTTTTGCCCATAATTTCAGGACCTGCAAAATTCGACTTGCCCTTTTCAACCAGCTTTGAAACAGCATCTCCCTCGCCGACAAGAGTTTTTGCCCAGTTAACACCCTGAACAATTTTTCTCGACGACAGCAAAAGCCCCGCAATAACAAGCTCCTTAACTGCATTTGCGTTTGCGCCGGGAGTGTTGAATACAACAATACCCTTCTCACTGCACTTGTCAATCGGAATATTATTTGTCCCTGCGCCGGCTCTTGCAACGGCGGCAAGAGAGTCCGGAAGCTCCATCTCATGCATATTGAAGCTTCTTAAAATAATCCCGTCGGGATTTTCAATTTCATCGCCGCAGGTATACTTATCGTCAAATACATTAAGCCCTGCCTTTGCGATTTTGTTAAGTGTCTGAATTTTATACATATCAATCTCCATAGCCTTTCCGCCCACAAACAGTAATTTCAGCAATCCCCTTACGCCTCATCTGTGGGCAAACAAGGCTTAAAGCAGGGACCTTGCCCAAATTATTTTGCCTTTATCAAAAGCAAACGGGCAGTTAATTCCGTTCAGTACGGTTTTTGCACTTATCCTCAAAATTACTTATTGTCTGTTTCAAACTTCTTCATAAATTCGATAAGAGCCTTAACGCCCTCAACAGGCATAGCGTTGTAGATGCTGGCTCTCATACCGCCGACTGACCTGTGGCCCTTAAGATTAACAAATCCTGCCGCCTTTGCCTCCGCGATGAATTTCGCGTCAAGGTCAGCGTCACCCGTAACGAACGGAGCGTTCATAAGCGATCTGTCTTCAGGAACAACCGTGCCCTTAAACATACTTGAATTATCAAGATAATCATAGAACATGGCTGCCTTTTCTTCGTTTATTTTCTGCATAACGGAAACGCCGCCCATTTTTTCAATCCACTCATAAACCAAACCACAGATATATATTGCGTATGTGGGAGGTGTGTTAAACATCGAGCCGTTATCCGCATGGGTTGCATAGTTGAGCATTGTGGGTGTAATATCAAGAGCGTTTCCGATTAAATCATCTCTTACGATTGCAACGGTAACGCCTGCCGGTCCCATATTCTTCTGCGCGCCCGCATATATCATTCCAAACTTTGACACATCAACAACCTCGGACAAAATCATTGAAGACATATCCGTAACAATCGGAACACTTCCCGTGTCCGGAATCTTTGTGTAACGCGTTCCGTAAATAGTATTATTGTATGTAATATGAACATAGTCCGCATCAGGTGAGAACATTGATTTGTCAAGCTTCGGAATATATGAGAATGTCTTGTCTGCACTTGAAGCAACCTCGTTTACCTCTATATACCTTGCCGCCTCGGCCTTTGCTTTCTTTGACCACTGACCTGTTGTTACATAATCCGCCTTCTTATTTTTGCTTCCGAAGTTAAGCGGAACCATGGCAAACTGTGTCGAAGCTCCGCCCTGAAGGAACAGCACCTTATAGTTATCCGGAATTTCCATAATCTTGCGAAGCTTAGCCTCCGCATTGTCGATTATAGCCTGATACTCCTTTGAGCGGTGGCTCATTTCCATAACGGACTGACCGCTTCCGCCCTGGTCAAGCATCTCTTTCTGCGCTCTTTCAAGTACTTCAACAGGGAGCATAGACGGACCTGCCGAAAAATTGTAAACTCTGCTCATTTTCAAAACCTCTCCTTATTTCAACTGGTTTAAATATTATTCACTGACTACATATTATATACCTTTTTTTAAAATAAGTCAACCTCATCCGGTTACTTTTTTAACAAAACCGCAATATATTTCATATATTCCCACAAAAAGCAAAAAAACGCCAAACATTTTCCGAAGGATATTATCCCCCAGCATTCCTGCCGCAACCGAGCCTAAAATTGCTCCGAAAACTCCGCTGCCTCCGGTTATGAGCGCCGTTTTTATCTCAATATTTTTATTTTTAATATGCACAATCAGAGCAGTTATCGCTGTCGGAATGAAGTAAATAAGATTTATGCCCTGGGCAGTCTGCTGACCCACATTTTCAATCAGAATGAGGGCAGGGATGAGTATTGCGCCGCCGCCTATTCCCATTCCGCTTATAACTCCGCTTAGAAAACCTATAATTACACTCAGCATAATTCCTCCTAAAATATCATTTTGACCGCAGTGACGATTATGACCGCTCCGAAAATGATTTTAAGCCATCTCCCCGAAATTTTTGTCAGAAGAAATCCGCCCAAAAATCCGCCCGCTGCGCCGCCGACGGTCACGGGAATCCAGATTTTCAGGCTGAACTGCCCCCTTATGATGTATATTACCGCCGACACAACGGACATAAGGAGAATTATTCCCACCGCCGTTGCGTGGGCGCGCTTTGCAGGCATTTTCAGGAACTTTTCCATAGCGGGGACAACCACCGAGCCGCCTCCTGCGCCGAACAGTCCGTTCAAAAGCCCTGCCGCAAGACCGATTATAATTTCCTTTTTATGATTTTTCATTTTCTCTCCCTTTGCTGTACGGGCATTTTTATGCGGACTTTATATCCGCCCCAGGCGTTTTGTCAGCGCATTATCCCTCAGATAAAAAAATAACTTCATCAGTCGGTCAATACCTTTAAATCCCGCTTTCCGCCGATGGGGTTTAACCCATTTGTACGGTTTCTCTCTTAAAGCTCCGTCGGTTTACATACGGCAAAAGCCACAGGCAAAATGCCTGTGGCTTTGCCGTCTTTGCACTATTTTGTGCAAAAACCGTCCGTTTATTCCTCTACCATCTCATATTGCCTTTTTCGATGTAGTTATAAATCATAACCGCAAATTCGCCCCGGGTGACTGTTTTGTGAGGATTGAAATTTCCGTTGTTGTCACCGCTGATTATGCCAAGTCCCTTTGCGATTGCAACATATCCGCAATTTCCCGGGGTTATGGCGCCCCAATCCGCAAATACAGGGGCATAAATCCCGGTCAGTGCGCCTACCTTTTCGTAACCTGCTCCGCATACAAGCTGTTTCACGATTTCTTCGCGGCTGAGCACATTGTCGGTATTCTCAAGCTCGGATGAGTAAATTCCCGCGCCCCACATTATTTCCTGAGCCTCTTTGGCAGTTATTTCATCATCGGGACGGAATTTATCCCCGTCAACACAAAGATAATTGTTATCGATAAGAGCCTGTATTGCATATTCTGCCCAGTGCCCCGAAATATCCGTAAATTCCGTTTTCTCCTCCGTGTATTCGCTTCCGTCCGTATAAACAGGGTTGCCGCTGAGCGCATCTATGCATTCGGGCGTAAAGCTCTTTAAATACAGCAGCTTATACTCGGGCTTTTCGTCATAATCCGCCATATTAACATACACAAGCTCATATTTGCGGCTTTGGGCATAAGTGTCTGCCGCAGCCTCCTTGCCTATCGTTTCACCTGCTTCGGAAAACTTTATATCCTCCTCGTCAAAGAAGGTGTAATATCTCTCCACATATCCCGTAACGGTGTTAACGCTCACCTCTGCCCCGCTGTCAAGGCACGGAATGCCGTTTACCTCTTCACAGTATTTTACGGTTCTCTGATTCCCATAGCCGGAGTTGCCTGAATAAACCTTTGCGTATTTCTTATCCTTTATAACCTTTGCGGCAAAAGCATCGGCAGTTTTATCCGCTTTTTCGTCCGTAATAACAGCCTCCGTTTCTTCACTGCCGCTGTATACATTATATCCTGATATATTGCCGGTCTTGCCGTCCAAAACCGCGTAAGCCCGTCTGTCGGTCTTGCTGTCCTTAACAACCAGGTTTATGTTTATTCCGTCCTCCGTCTGCTCGTCATCCTTATAAACATACCGCTTTACATAGCTTATCCGCTCGGCCTCGCAGCCGGACATACCAAGCTCCTTTATGTTCCTTATTATCGACAGCGAATCTTCTTTGGAAATACACTCATCGTATTTGGCAAGCTCCTCAAGCTCCGCCTCGGTAAGAATTGCCGGCGAATTCATCTGCTTTACACTCCCTGCGGAGTCCTCTGCTGTTGCCCTGTTAAAAATCACATATTTGTCTGTGATTTTAACAATTTCACCGGTAAAGGCGTCAATGCCGAAATCATCACCGTACTTTTCTTCAATGTCCGCATAAACCGGCGCTGCCCCGCCGTCACGGCATACATAAGCAAGAATTATCTCCGATGCAGCGGTAAAGCCATCCCTTGCCTGCTCCTCGGTTATTATGTTTTCGGGCTTCGGCAGGTTTGCGTCCGTATATTCCATCGACATATGCGAAATTTCGCCTGTCTTGCTGTCCATGCTTATATATGCGTAATCGCCCTCAACCCTTATACCGTCAATATATCTGTCCGCACTGATTCTTATTCCGTAACCCATAGTAACATCTTTCTTATCAAATATGTACTCGTCTGCCGCTGCGGGGTTGAGCTTTTTCATAAAATCATTGGCTATTTTGCACGCTTCTTCCTGCGAAAAGGCGCTTATGCCGTTTGCCGGACTTACCCTTGAGTCGGAAT
>JAEDLZ010000051.1 GCA_016303265.1 Clostridiales bacterium | reverse complement strand
AAGCTTGAGGTAAAGGATGAGTACATTCCCGATGAAAATAAAGAGGGACTTGTCGGCAAAGGCGGCACATACAGATTTACTGCCCACGGTATCGGAGAAGGAAACTGCAGCATTGATATTGCATATATGAGAGGCTGGGAAAGCTCAAATGAAGCAATAGACGAAATTACATATTATTTGTATGTATCCAAGGATGGCAAGATAACCGTACTCGGCACGGAAAAGAATTTGGATAATGTGAAATATGATGCTGAATAGAAATTTGTTCAGTCGGAAATGAAAAGCAGAACAGAAGAGAGGTTTTTGATATGTTAAAGAAAATGTTTGCTGCGACAACGGCACTTATAATGATATTTTCGTCCTTTGCCGTTTCGTATGCGGAGGAGGCGGCTGAAAAGCAGTATATTGTCAGATTAAAAACATCCGATGTGCAGCTGATGAATGCGGATGGCAGCAGGCATTTCTTTGACATCGCAGATGAGAGTACGCTTGATGAACTGCTCCGTGAGGACCTCGTTGAATGGTACGAAGAGGATTACAGTGTAGAATTGTTTGATGAGTCGGAGCAGAATACGGAGAAATTGCCGGAAGAGCCTGTACCGACAGAAGAGCATATAAAAAAGTACGATGAAAGCAAATGGGATTTGGAAATGATTCGGGCTGATTTTACATATGACATTAACTGTGAGGGACAGGAAATTAAAATCGGCGTGATAGATTCCGGTATTGCAGACCATGCGGATTTAAAAGGCAACATTCTTGAAGGTCATAATTATATTAGCGGGACATATGATACAAAAGATACATACGGACATGGTACCTTTGTCAGCGGTATTATAGCGTCGCAGGATGACGGAGAAGGCATTATAGGAGTTGTGCCGAAGGTAAGGCTTGTGCCGCTTAAATGCTTTGACGGCAAAACCACGAATGTAAGCGTGATCTGCAAGGCAATATATGGAGCGGTTGATGACTTTGGCTGTGATGTGATCAATATGAGTTTTGGTTTGATGGAGGATTCCATAGCGTTAAAGGAAGCAATTGATTATGCTGCAGGTAAAGGTGTAATCATTGTTGCCGCAGTGGGTAATGACGGAACTGAGAAATTATGTTATCCGGCGGCATATGACAATGTAATCGGAGTCGGTTCAGTGGATAAAAACGAAGGGGTTTCTTCTGTTTCTCAGCATAATAAAAGCGTGTTTATTACGGCTCCGGGTGTTAATGTAAAGAGTACAGATTACAAAGGCGGATATACCACAGGCAGCGGAACCTCATATGCCGCACCTTTTGTCACAGCGGCCGCGGCTGTGATGATGAATATAGATGATGAAATTGATTTGGAGCAAATAAAAGCTGTTCTTTCAACCTCTGCCGCTGACAAAGGTGCTGAAGGATATGACGAATATTACGGCTACGGAATATTAAATTTGGAGGGCTGTGCAAAAAGCCTTCTCGGTGATACCAAATACTTTATATCACCCACAGAGACGGATGGAGAAAAGATTTCTGCGGTTGTGTACAACAACACGGGTGAGGATTTTTCCGGGCAGTTTATTGCGTGTGAGTATAACAATAAAGAAATGAAATCGCTGAATACAAATGAATTGTCTTTACTTTCAGGGAGAACTGCTGAAGTAAAAAGCGGTTTATCAAATTATTCCGACAAATATTTTATCTGGCGCAGTTTAGAAGACAATATGGTTGTTTCCAATTCAAGAGTAATAAATAAAGAAGAAAAACCGGAGGAGAAAACTGATAGACAGCTTGTGCTTTCGGTTGATTTATCCGGGCATACGGACAGAAAGTATTTTTCTCTCGCCGTGTACAGCCCTGAAGGTGCGATTATTTATGCCGTACAGGATAAGATGCCGGAAAGCAGTGTTTATAATCTGTCGGTTCCGTATGACAAAGCAGTTGAAAATCCGGATATCGAAAATCTGTGCAGCATATCCGTTAAAATACAATTAAACGGGCAAGAAACGACAATACCGGCAGAAGCACATACCTTTGAAGAAAAAGTTGTTTCTCCGACAAAGACAGAAGAGGGCTATACCGAACACACCTGCAAGGCGTGCGGATATACATTCAGAGATGCGGAAACCGAACCGATAGGATATTTTGTAACCTATGACGCAAACGGCGGAGGGCAGGCGCCGGAGAAGCAGAATAAAAGACCGGCAGAAGCCTTAGCGATATCCGATGAAATACCCTCAAGAGAGGGATATACCTTCATAGGCTGGTCGTCCGACAAAGATTCAGAAAGCCCGGAATACGAAATAGGTGCGGAATATACGGCGGATGAAGATATTACGCTTTATGCTATATGGCGGGTAAATACATATAAACTGATTTATACTGTGGACGGGAACGAATACAAGACGGTTGAAGCAAGCTTCGGCGACAGAATTACTGCCGAAAAAGCGCCATCAAAAAACGGTTATACTTTTTCGGGATGGAGTAAGCTTCCCGAAACGATGCCCGCAAACGATGTCACGGTAAGCGGCACATTCACGAAAAAATCCTCCGGCGTCGGAGGTGGCGGTGGCGGCGGTGGCTCCTATATTCCTTCGAAAACCACACCGACACCAACCGTGCAACCGAAAGAAAATCAAGAGACGGCTCAAAAAACGGATGAACCGCAAAACACGGATGTAAAGCCGGAAGAGGACTATATTGTGGAGCTGTTCACATTTTCAGATATTGATGCAGAGGATTGGTATTATGAAAGCGTAAAATTTATGAAGGAAAAAGGCTTGATGAACGGAGTTTCGGAGACGGAATTTGCACCGCAGACAGAACTTACTCGTTCTATGTTCGTTACCATACTGCATCGCATGAACGGCGGACAGAATACGGGAGATAAAATTAATTTTTCCGACGTTCCCGAAGGAGAATACTATACGGCGGCCATAGGTTGGGCGGCGTCAAATAAAATCGTAAGCGGAGTTTCAGAGGCAAAGTTTGCGCCGGATGAAAAAATCACACGAGAGCAGATGGCTGTTATGGCATACAGGTATGCAATCTATATGGGATATTCCGTTCAGATGGCGCAGGAGCTGACCTATGCAGACAGTGAGGATATCTCCCCATTTGCACAAAATGCAGTTAAATGGGCGTCTGCCGAAGGTATATTAAACGGCAGTGACAGCGGCTGTTTTTATCCGCAAAAGACAACTACTCGTGCCGAAGCGGCAGCGTTGTTTATGAGATTGTATGAAAGAATGCAGACAGGAGGAGAAAAATGAGCAGTGTATTCCGAAACAAAAGCATAAAACGGATTTCATCACCGGAGCAGTTAAATCAATATGTTGAAATATCAGGACGATTTTCATGGGGAATTTTGATTGCTGTTATCATATTTATTGCGGGCGTTCTCATATGGTCGTTTACCGGACGGGTTGATACGAAAGTAACCTTCGGTGCGGTTGTGTCAGACGGTGTGCTTATCGGCTGCCTTAAGGAAGAAGAGATAGGTGAGCTTAAAGCGGGCGCTGCGGTATACATTGATGGAAAAAAATATACTGCATCCGAAGTTTCTTCCCATCCTAAACGGCTTTCCGAGGATACAGAGGACTATGTGATGCATATAGGAAAGCTGACTCCGGACAGCTGGGTATACGAATTTAAGGCAGACTGTAAGCTGACGGATGGAATATACAGAGCTTCGGCTGTAACGGAAAGCATACGCCCCGTGGAGCTGATTTTGAAGTAAGGAGGTGAAAGCGCCGATGGAAAAGGCAAAAAAAATAAAGCAGCCGTCTTCCCACAAGGCGGTGAGGGTTCCTGTTATGATGCAGCTTGAAAATGTGGAATGCGGTGCAGTATGTCTGTCCATGGTGCTCGCCTATTACGGCAAGTGGCTGACCTCAGAGCAGCTCCGTATTGACTGCGGTGTGTCCAGAGACGGCTCAAACGCAAAAAATATTCTTACGGCAGCAAGAAAATACGGCTTTGAGGCCAAAGCCTATCGGCTTGAACCGGAGGTGCTGAAAGAAGCAGGTGAATTTCCTTGTATTCTTCATTGGGAATTCAATCACTTTGTTGTGCTTTGCGGATTTAAGGGAAACAAGGCGGTCATTAACGATCCTGCTAAGGGTAAGATAATCGTTTCTATGGAGCGGCTTGACGAAGCTTTTACGGGAATTTGTCTTTTGTTCAGACCGACAGAAGCGTTTATGCCCTCAGGAAAAAGAAAAAGCATGGCTGAATTTGCTCTTGACAGACTGTCCGGCACGAAAGCGGCGCTTGCCTTCGGAATGTTAACAACGCTTATTCTGTCCCTTGCGGGAATTGCAAATCCGACTTTTTCAAGAATTTTGGCTGACAGACTGCTTTCGGGGCAAAATCCCGGCTGGCTGACGCCGTTTATCGCAACATTAAGCATTTTTTCGGCGGTGCAGATTCTTGTATTAATCGTGCAGGCGATAGAACAGATAAGAATTACATCAAAGCTTGAGGCGGTCGGAAGCACGGCTTTTTTAAGTAAGGTGCTGCGTCTTCCGATGGACTTTTTCTCCCAGCGTATGGCAGGAGACATTATGAAAAGGCAAAGCTCCAATGCGGACATTGCGGTAAATCTTGTGAATACGGCCGCTCCATTGCTTTTTAACAGTATTATGATGCTGATTTACCTGACGGTTATGATAAAGTACAGTCCCATGCTTACCTGTATCGGGCTGATCTCGGTTGCGGCAAATGCCTTGGCTTCGGTAGTTATTTCGCAGAAACGAATTAATATTTTAAGAGTGTCTATGAAGGACAAGGCAAAGCTTGCCTCTATGACAATTACGGGTATTGATTTGATTGAAAATATCAAATCCTCCGGCGGAGAAAACGGATATTTTAAGCAGTGGTCGGGCTGTCAGGCAAATCTGGTAAACGGAGAAGCACGCTTTTTACATATCAATCATTATCTCGGTATGATTCCTGCTCTGGTTGCCTCTTTAGCTGATGTTATCATACTTGCAATAGGAATATTTCTTGTATTGCACGGAAGCTTTACAATCGGTATGGTTATAGCGTTTCAGGGCTTTTTGACGGCTTTTTCACAGCCTGCGTCAGAGCTTATAAAAACAGGGCAGACCATTCAGGAAATGCGTACCGATATGGAGTGCATTGACGACGTGATGGAATACAGAGAGGAGAAACGCTTTGCAAAGCAGGAACAGGAAACCGCATACGAGAAGCTTAAAGGAAATATTGAGGTAAAAAATCTTACCTTCGGATATTCAAGGCTTTCACAGCCTATTATAAGCGACATCAGTTTTTCTGTAAAACAAGGTCAGCGGATTGCCCTTGTCGGCTCCTCGGGCTGCGGAAAGTCAACTATTGCAAATGTCATTTCGGGGTTGTATAAGCCGTGGAGCGGCGAAATTCTCTATGACGGAAAGCGGATAGAAGAAATTGACAAAGCTGTTTTTTGTGGCTCGCTTTCGGTGGTTGATCAGGAAATTGTGCTTTTTGAGGATACGATAGAAAACAATATAAAAATGTGGGACGAAACCATAGAGGATTTCGAAATGATTATGGCAGCGAGGGACGCAGGTATTCACGACGATATTATGGAGCGTGACGGCGGATATTCCTATGTTATCTGTGAAAACGGAAAGGATTTTTCGGGCGGACAGCGGCAAAGACTTGAAATTGCGCGTGTTCTGGCACAGGATCCCACAATCGTGATACTGGACGAGGCAACAAGCGCACTGGACGCAAAGACGGAAAAAGAAGTAATGAAAGCGATTACCGACAGGGGTATTACATGTATTGTTATTGCACACAGACTTTCTGCCATACGGGACTGCGACGAGATTATCGTGCTTGATAAGGGCGTGATTGCAGAGCGAGGTACCCATGAAGAACTTTTAAGAGCGGGCGGAAGATATAAGGAGCTGATTTCAAATGATTAGAGGTGAGAAGCATGGGCTGGTTTGACAATCAGATTAAGGACAGAAAGCTGCAGGATAACGCGGCACTTGAAGACGCATTTGCCGAAATTGCCAATTCGGTTTCGGGCAAGCGGATTATGCCCGTTTTCAGCGATGACAGCACAAAGTTTATTGACAGTGTAAACAAAATTCTTGCATATTGGCATTTTAAGCCGATTGAGATAACGGAAAAATCGAGTGATTTAAACGAACAGCTGGAATATATGCTTCGGCCTCACGGTATTATGACAAGAAGCGTTGAGTTGAAAAAGGGTTGGTACAAAACCGCCTGTGGACCCATGCTCGGAAAAAGAAAAAAAGACGGCATCGCAGTTGCATTTATTCCGAATAAGATTTCCGGTTACAGCATCTATGACGAACAAACAGGAAAAAAAGTGAAAATCGGAAAATATAACGAGGAAGAATTTGAGAGAGAAGCAATCTTGTTTTATAAGCCTTTTCCCCAGAGGCAATTGAGTAAGGGTGACTTTGTTTCGTATGTGCTCAGAACCTTTACCCTTGCGGATTTTCTGATACCCATTGCACTGCTTGCGGCAGCGGCGGCGGTAGGTGTTATTATACCGAAAATCAATCACTTTATGTTTTCTGAGGTTGTGCAGGACGGCAATAACTCTCTTCTGATATCAACAGCGGTATTTATGCTTTGCCTTGCGGTTTCAAAACTGCTTTTAAAAACGGTGCACAGCGTGGCAAGCAGCCGCGTGGATGTTAAAATGAGCTTTTCGGTACAGTCGGCAATGATGATGCGTATGCTGTCGCTGCCGTCAGGCTTTTTCAGAGAATACTCGTCCGGCGAGCTGTACAACCGAATTGAGAATT
The DNA here is from genome assembly GCA_016303265.1 of Clostridiales bacterium. Lineage (GTDB taxonomy): Bacteria > Bacillota > Clostridia > Monoglobales > Monoglobaceae > SIG454. The sequence continues at coordinate 3,083 of JAEDLZ010000051.1, read as the reverse complement.
TGGGAAATACGTGCCGCACGGTGCTTGAAAGTGTTGTATCGGTTATCTTTACGGCTCTGTTTTCGCTTATATATATAACGCAGATTGTACGGTTTGCACCAATGCTTGTTACGGCGTCGCTTATAATATTGCTTGCAACTTTGTTTGTTTCTGTTGTTACGGCGACTTTGCAGTCCGCATTTGACGGAAAAAGAATGACAATCGCCTCCAAAGAAAGCGGAATGCTTTATTCAACCATAACAGGAATACGGAAAATTAAGCTTGCCGGTGCGGAAAAGAGAGCCTTTGCAAGATGGGCAAATCTTTATGCAAAACGGTTGAAGCATCCGCCGGCACTTATTAAATTCAGTAACGTTATCAATACGGCAGTAACGCTTACGGGAACTGTTGTAATATATTTTCTTGCTGTAAAAAGTCAAATGAAGGTAGCCGATTTCTACGCCTTTCAAACTGCATACGGCATGATAGCGGGAGCATTTACAGCGCTTTCCGCAGCGGCGGTTTCGGCCGCTACGGGAAAAACGGTTTTCAACCTTGCCAAGCCGATTCTTGACGCAGTCCCCGAAACCTCGGAGAAAAAACGGGTTGTCAAAGCCTTAAAAGGAAATATAGAGCTGAATAATATTTCCTTTAAATACAGAGACGACTGCCCGAACGTTATTGAAAATTTATCCTTCAAAATACGAAGCGGCGAATATGTGGCTATTGTAGGTAAAACAGGCTGCGGAAAGAGTACACTCGTGAGGCTTTTGCTTGGCTTTGAAAAGCCGCAGAAGGGTGCCGTGTACTATGACGGCAGAGATTTGTCGGGCATCGACTTAAAATCTTTACGGCAGCGAATCGGCACAGTAATGCAGGACGGCAAATTGTTTGCCGGAAGCCTTTATTCCAATATTACCATATCTGCGCCGGAGCTTGGTATGGAGGACGCATGGGCGGCGGCGGAGATTGCCGGAATTGCTGAGGATATAAGGCAGATGCCCATGGGCATGAATACCATGGTTTCTGAAAGCTCCGGCGGCTTTTCCGGCGGACAGAGGCAGAGATTGTTAATTGCCCGTGCCGTTGCATCGAAGCCTAAGATACTTATTTTTGACGAAGCAACGAGTGCACTTGATAATATCACACAAAAAAGAGTGTCCGATGCGCTTGGCAATATGAAATGCACAAGGCTTGTGATAGCGCACCGTCTTTCAACCATCAAAAACTGTGACAGGATTTTGGTGTTGGACGGCGGCAGGATTGCCGAGAGCGGCACATACGATGAGCTTATCCGTCAAGATGGGATATTTGCCGAGCTTATTGCTAATCAGAAGCTCGACGACAACGAAAATGAAGGGAGTGAAAATACATGCGGGTAGCTGCGGCACTAAGCGAAAATTTTGCTGTTAAGGCGTTCACGGACTCAATTAAAAGGACATTTCCTCAGGCGGCACTCGCAGTGTTTAATGATATTGGTGAAGCGTTTGATTATTGCCGTGTTTGCGAAACAGATATTGCCTTTGTTGATGTAAGTCTGTGCAATGCGGAAGTTGAGAAAACATCAAGGCGGATTAAGGAGCTGAATCCGAAAACAGACATTATTTTTGTGACGGGGATGAACGGGGACGACATTGCCTGTTCACCCGGAGAATGGCTGTTATCGCCGATGCTTGGTGGAGAGCAAAAAGAGCCTGAACCCCAAAATGAAACAAGGCACGAAATACTTCTTTATGTTCAGTGCTTTGGAAACTTTGATGTGTTCAAAACGGACAGAACAAGACTGAACTTTAAACGAAAGAAATCAAAGGAGCTATTTGCATATCTGGTATACCGCCGTGGAGCGGCGTGCAGCAATGCGGAAATAGCAGGAATCCTTTTTGATGATGACGATTACAGTCTGAAGCGGCAGCAATATCTTCAGAAGATTATCTCGTTCATGATTGAAACGCTTGCAGAGGTGAGTGCGGATGATGTTATTATACGAAATCGAGGCAATATATCGGTGGATATAAACAGAATACAGTGTGACTATTATCGGTTTATAGAAAATGACAGCAACGCACAAAGAGCATGGTCGGGCGAATTTATGACGCAATATCCATGGGCGGAGCCTACTGCAGGATATATTTCCGGAGCTTATGAAAAAAATAGTTAAAATTTTTTAAAAAAATTATCATAAGTCCTAATAAAGTCCTAATAAAGTCCTAATCGGCATGATAAAATACAGTTATAAACATCATTAGAGATAATGGCTTTATATATAAATTGCAAATTTAAGATATATACAGAAAGGAGGAGATGAGTATGAAGGAGAGAAGCAGGGACACATTTTTCGAGGAACTCAGTGATGATGACCTTGACGATGTAAATGGAGGCGTGGACATAAGCCCGGTGTCTGCCGATTCGTTTTGCGACAACTTCTACCTTGCCGCGGGAATGGTCAATTCAAGAAAATGCGGGAACTGCTTTTATTTTCATTATGAAAACGGGGCAAGCTACTGCTCCCACCCACATTTCGGAAAAAAATAAGCTGTTGGCAGTGTAAGCCTGTTTTCGTGCACTGCCTGAATTAAAAAATTTAAGGAGGAAAGATTATGTGGAACAGAAAAGAACTTAAAGAGAAAGGTAAGGCGGCTGTAAAGCGCAATTACTGGAAGTCGGTGCTTGTATCAGCGATTTTTGCCGCTGCTGTAGGCGGAGCGGGCTTATGCTCAAACTCGGCTGCAGATACGCAGAGCAATGCAGACGCGGCACTTGAAAGTGCCGGAGCAGTCATCGGCTTTGCTGTTATTATGGTTTTGGCGCTGGCGGCGGTAGCACTCATATACGTGTTGTTAGTCAATCCATTCGCGGTCGGCGTAAACAAATTCCGTCTGAACGCTTTACAGGATAGAGGCAATGTATCAGATATGGGCACAGGCTTTGATGTAAACTATAAGAGAAATGTAAAGGTAATGTTTTTCCGTGACTTGTATACGATACTCTGGACTATACTATTCATAATTCCCGGTATTGTCAAGGCATACGAATACAGAATGATACCCTATCTTTTGGCAGACAACCCCGATATGGATAAGGCAGAAGCCTTTAAGAGGAGCAAG
>JAEDLZ010000050.1 GCA_016303265.1 Clostridiales bacterium | reverse complement strand
CATTAAAACTCACCGTCCTTTACTTTAACGATTACAGGCTCGCCGCCTGCGGGGGAATAGATTTTATCAACATTGCTTTCCATTGTCCGAATAGCCGCTTCCTCACTGGCGATAAACACTTTATCGTCCTTTTCGCCCACAACCATAGAACGGAGCTTAAGCCTGTCGTTAAGAGCCATAAGTCCGCCGTCAAATCCGAGAACAATGGAGAAAGGCCCTGTTATAAGCAAGCTTGAAAATACCGTGCGAAGGTATGTAAGCTTCTTTTTCTCTTCCTCACTCTTTTTGGAAATTGTATCCCAGAACGGAGCGGCAATAACGGACGCCGTTTCTGAGAGAGAAAGTCCCTGACGGCGGAGCAGATAGTCTGCAATATATGTTATTACCTCAGTATCCGTCTGAAGCGTACATTTATAACCGAACATTTCAATGAATCTGCGGTTTGCGTCGTAAGATGATATTTCGCCGTTGTGTACAATAGAATAATCAAGCAGGGCAAAAGGATGAGCTCCGCCCCACCATCCCGGGGTATTCGTGGGATAGCGTCCGTGAGCCGTCCATGAGTAGCCCTCATACTCGTCGAGCCTGTAAAACACGCCTACATCTTCGGGAAAGCCCACCGCTTTGAAAGCGCCCATGTTCTTTCCGCTTGAAAAAACATAAGTGCCTTTCATTTCGGTATTTATTTTCATAACCGTCCTTGCAACAAATTCCTTTTCGTCAAGCTGCATACGGGCAAGAACGGACGAAAGAGGCGCAACAAAATATCTCCATATAAGAGGTTCGTCGGTTATAGCTTTAATTTTTCGTGTGGGGATATTTTCCGCCTTAACAATTTCAAAGCTGTCCTTCAAAAACGATTCACACTCCGACCTCGCCAAGTTATCATCATAAAATATATGAAGCGCATAAAAATCACGGTACTCGGGATAAATTCCGTAGGCAGCAAAGCCGCCGCCGAGCCCGTTGGAACGGTCGTGCATGGGTTTCATACTTTCTATGATACTTTCGCCGGTCATCTTCTGCCCGGTTCTTGATATAACGGCAGATATTGCACAACCGGAGGGTATTCTTACTTGTCCTTCCAAAAGATTCATAATCAATTTGTCCTTTCTGAAAATTTGTCATAGAAACAAAAAAGATGTTCATTTTGGGCGCAACAATCCAAAGTGAACATCCTCGTTCTTTATGTAAGCCATTGTATCATAAAAAGCATACCTTGTCAAGGGTTTGGAAAAATTTTTGAAATTTTTTGAAAAAAAGTATTGACAAACCGAATTTTTTGGTATATAATGCATGGCATAGAAGGCGAGGATGCCTCAGATGATGAATCTGGCGAATCCTCGTCTTTTTTTGTTAAATTTTATAAGAAGGGGTAAAACAATATGAAAACAGTATCTGAGTATTTCGGAAGTCTGGTCTTTGACGACAGAGTAATGAAGGCGAATTTGTCCGCCGATGTATACCGTTCGCTTAAAAAGACAATTGACGAGGGAAAACAGCTTGATTTGTCAGTTGCAAATGCAGTTGCAACAGCTATGAAGGACTGGGCGATTGAGCACGGCGCAACGCATTATACTCATTGGTTTCAGCCGCTGACGGGAATTACGGCGGAAAAGCATGACAGCTTTATCAGCCCGTCGCCGGACGGCAGAGTAATAATGGAGTTTTCGGGCAAGGAGCTTATAAAAGGCGAGCCGGATGCATCATCATTCCCGTCGGGCGGACTCCGCGCCACATTTGAGGCGAGAGGCTATACTGCATGGGATCCCACCTCATACGCATTTATTAAAGGAAAGACTCTTTGTATTCCTACGGCATTCTGTTCCTACGGCGGCGAGGCTCTTGATAAGAAAACTCCGCTTCTTCGCTCAATGGAGGCGCTTAACCGGCAGGCTATCCGTATTCTCAGATTGTTCGGAAATAAAGATGTAAAATATGTCCGCACAAGCGTCGGACCTGAGCAGGAATATTTCCTCATCACCAAAGAGATGTACGAAAAGAGAAAGGACCTTATATATACAGGCCGTACGCTATTCGGTGCAAAATCCCCTAAGGGTCAGGAAATGGACGATCATTACTTCGGAGTAATCAAACCGAGAGTTGCGGCATATATGGAAGAGCTTAATGACGAACTCTGGAAGCTGGGAATTCTGGCAAAAACGGAGCATAATGAGGTTGCACCGGCTCAGCATGAGCTTGCACCTATATATACAACCACAAACATTGCCACCGACCATAACCAGCTTACAATGGAGATTATGCGCAAAGTTGCTGCAAAGCACGGTCTTGTGTGTCTGCTCCACGAAAAGCCCTTTGCAGGCGTTAACGGAAGCGGAAAGCATAATAACTGGTCGATTTCAACGAACACAGGCGCAAATCTGCTTTCCCCGGGCGAAACACCTTATGAAAATGCGCAGTTCCTGCTGTTCCTTTGCGCAGTAATTAAAGCGGTTGACGATTATCAGGATTTGCTCAGAATTTCCGTTGCAACAGCAGGAAATGACCACAGACTCGGCGCAAACGAGGCACCGCCGGCGGTTATTTCGATATTCTTGGGGGATGAGCTTACAGCAGTCCTTGACGCAATAGTAAATGATACTCCGTACAGCGGAGCGGAAAAGAAACAGATGAAGCTGGGCGTTGATGTACTGCCTAAGTTCACTGTAGATACGACAGACAGAAACAGAACGAGCCCGTTTGCATTTACAGGCAATAAGTTTGAATTCCGTATGCTCGGCTCTTCAAACAGCATAGCCTGCGCAAATATTATGCTAAATGCGGCAGTCGCCGAATCCCTTAAGGTGTATGCAGACCGTCTTGAAAAGGCGGCAGATTTTGAAACTGCCCTTCATGAAATGATTAAAAACACCATAAAGGATCACCAGAGAATTATATTCAACGGCAACGGCTACGATGACGAATGGATTAAGGAAGCAACGGAGAAAAGAGGACTTCTTAACTACCGTACAACTCCCGATTGTATGCCTCACCTTTTGGATAAGAAGAATGTTGATATGCTCACATCTCATAATGTTTTCTCTGAGGCAGAACTGAAGTCCCGCTGCGAGATTATGCTTGAAAACTATTGCAATACGGTAAAAATTGAGGCTGACACGATGATTGATATGGCAAAGAAGGAAATTCTCCCGGCAGTGGTTGAATATACGGCGGAAGTTGCAAATGCGGCGGCTTCAAAGAAGGCGGTTGTTGCCGATGTTGCCTGCGGATATGAAACGGAGCTTATAAGCAGACTGTCCGTTGTTACAGACCAGATTGCGGGCAGAACTGCGGAGCTTGAAGAGGCTCTTGCAAAGCTGAAAACCATTTCGGAAACACAGGAACAGTCCGAATTTATAAGAGATGTCGTTCTTTCGGGGATGAACAGTCTTCGCGCGGCGGCGGATGAGGCGGAAACGCTTACGGCTGAAAAATACTGGCCGTTCCCCACATACGGTGATTTGTTATTCAGTGTAAAATAAAATTTCCATAATTATATAAGGAAAGGATTTGATTTACTATGACAGTTGAATTTTGGTATTTAATAGGAGCAGCTTTGGTATTTTGGATGCAGGCAGGATTTGCAATGGTTGAAACAGGCTTCACCAGAGCCAAGAATGCAGGAAACATCATAATGAAAAATCTGATGGATTTCTGTATAGGTACTGTGGTATTTTCACTTCTCGGCTATACGCTCATGATGGGTGAGGATACATTATTCGGACTTATCGGCTTGCCGAATATGGATTTGTTTGCAAATTTTAAAAACTTCATTGCAAGCCCGTCTGAAGGCTTCACGGGGGCATCGACCTTTGTGTTTAACCTTGTGTTCTGCGCTACAACCGCAACAATAGTTTCCGGTTCAATGGCAGAGAGAACAAAGTTCTCCTCATATTGTATCTATTCTGCGGTAATTTCACTTATAGTTTACCCCATCGAGGCACACTGGATTTGGGGCGGCGGCTGGCTCAGCCAGTTAGGCTTCCACGATTATGCAGGTTCTTGCGCAATTCACATGGTTGGCGGTATTGCCGCTTTGATTGGAGCTATAATCCTTGGACCCCGTATCGGCAAATACGTTAAGGATAAAAACGGCAAGGTTGTTAAGGTAAACGCTATCCCGGGACATTCAATCCCCCTCGGCGCACTTGGCGTGTTCATTCTCTGGCTCGGCTGGTACGGCTTTAACGGCGCGGCTGCAACAACGGCGTCCGAACTTGCTTCAATCTTCCTTACAACAACAATCGCCCCGGCGGTTGCAACCTGTACTACAATGATTTATACATGGATTAAAAACGGTAAGCCTGATGTTTCAATGTGTCTTAACGCGTCGCTTGCGGGCCTTGTCGGTATAACGGCAGGCTGTGCCGCAATGGACGCAGTCGGTGCGGCTGTTGTCGGCATCGTTTCCGGTATACTCGTAGTTGTTGTTGTTGAATTTCTTGACCTTAAATTACATATTGACGACCCGGTTGGTGCTGTAGGCGTACATATGGCAAACGGTATCTGGGGTACAATTGCCGTAGGCCTTTTGGCAAATCCTGACGCTCCTGCAGGTCTTAGCGGCCTTTTCTACACAGGCTCCTTCCATCAGCTCGGCGTTCAGCTCCTTGGTGTTGTAACGGTTGCGGCTTATGCGGTGGTTATGATGATTATAACATTTACGATAATCAAAAAGGTAACCGGTCTTCGTGCATCGGCAGAGGATGAACTTAACGGACTTGATATTTCCGAGCATGGACTTCCCAGCGCTTATGCAGACTTTGCACCCAGCGTTGACCAGTACACTTCTTATGCAGGCTACGATGATATCCCCACAGTTGCAGGTGATACTCCGGTTGCAGAAGCAATTCCCGTTAAGAAGGTTCCCACATTTAACGACAATCCGGACGCAGTTAAGTTTACAAAGGTAGAAATTGTATGTAAGGAATCCAAATTTGACGCTCTTAAGAAAGCGATGACCGACCTCGGCATTACGGGTATGACCGTATCTCATGTTCTGGGCTGCGGAATCCAAAAGGGTAAGCCCGAATATTACAGAGGCGTTGAGGTTGAAACAAATCTTCTTCCCAAAATTCAGGTTGACATAGTAGTAAGCAAGATTCCGGTAAGAAGTGTAATCGAAACCGCTAAAAAGGTTCTTTACACAGGCCATATCGGTGACGGTAAGATATTCGTTTACGATGTTGAAAATGTTGTAAAGGTTCGTACCGGCGAAGAAGGCTATGACGCCCTCCAGGATGTTGAGTAGATTTAACCCAAACGGTTAAGTTGAAAATAAGCATTAAAACATTTCACAAAAAAGAACGGCGGCTTTTTGCCGCTGTTCTTTTTATGTAAAATGCCCAAGTAAATACAGAAAAAAGTTGACAATAAAGTCGTAATATGATATAATAGCAAAAACGCTGAGGTGCCGAAAGCGGCTCAGAATTTATATGCGGCTGCCGAAAAAGAGTTATGATGAATGCCGTCCGAAACAGTAATATCTGTTTCGGACGATATTTGTACAATTATGGCAGACGCAGAAAATAAAGGCAGAGTTATAATTAAATAAACTGCACGGCGGAGGATATAGATCCGTGCGGCACTTTATTTAATTATAACCTCTCACAGTGTCCTCCGCCGGATATGTCAGTAGGCTTGTTTTGCTTAAATGCGGCGGGCAGTATACCGGTCATTGTGAGGGTTAATTACTATGTTTAAAGCTTTTGCAAAGACTTTAAATGAAATCTTGTTATAACGGAAAGGGATTTTATATGTTGACAATTGATAAAATTTTTGATGCTTCGGTGGCGCTGAAGGATATTATAAGAGAAACACCGCTGACTAATACAAAGGACATTGCGCCGGGCTGCAGCCTATACCTGAAACCCGAAAACCTACAAAATACCGGCTCTTTTAAGGTAAGAGGCTCTGCATATAAGATTTCAAACCTGTCGGACGAGGAAAAGGCAAAGGGGGTAATAGCCTGTTCAGCCGGCAATCATGCTCAGGGGGTTGCACTTGCGGCTTCAAAATGCGGAATTCCGTCGCTGATTTGCCTGCCTGACAGCGCTCCGCTTTCCAAGGTAGAGGCAACGAAGAGTTATCATGCGGAGGTGTGCCTGGTTGAGGGATGCTATGATGACGCTTATAATAAGGCGATGGAACTGAAAGACGAAATGGGCTATACCTTTGTGCACCCCTTTGATGATGAAGATGTAATAGCAGGGCAGGGTACAATAGGTCTTGAAATAGTGAAAGATATGGATGATGTTGACGCAATTATCGTCCCTGTGGGCGGAGGAGGACTGATTTCGGGCATAGCCTATGCCGTAAAGTCCATAAAGCCCTCCGTGAAGGTATACGGAGTTCAGGCGGCAGGTGCGCCGAGTATGTTTAATTCTATAAATGGCGGACATATTGCCTGTCTTGAAAATGTATCGACGATTGCCGACGGTATTGCCGTGAAACAGCCGGGCGAAAATACATATGATATAGTTTCAAAATATGTTGACGATATTGCCTTAGTAACGGAGGACGAAATTTCTTCCGCAATTCTGGCGCTTATAGAGCGCCAGAAGATGATTGCCGAGGGCGCCGGCGCTGTTTCCGTCGCCGCGGCGATGTACGATAAATTCCCCATAAAGGGCAAAAAGGTTGTAAGCGTGGTATCCGGCGGAAATATTGATGTTACTATACTGTCGAGAGTTATAGAGAGAGGACTTATGCGCTCCGGACGGTCGGTGAGCCTTTTGATTGAGCTTATAGATAAGCCGGGACAGCTAAAAGATGTATCAAGGATAATAGCCGACTGCGGAGGCAATGTTACAAGCGTGCATCATGAGCGGGCAAGCAAGACCGAAAATGTTAACGGCTGCTATCTGCGCATAGCGATGGAAACAAGAAATCATGAACACTTAAAGGAGATAACCGAAAGGCTGAAAGAAGAAGGCTTTAAGATAGTAAGCAAATAGGAAGGAGAAGCAAGATGAGCAAAACAATTTACACCCCAAATGCGCCTGACGCAATAGGACCGTATTCGCAGGCAAAGGTTTCAAACGGATTTGTTTTTGCATCGGGGCAGATTGCAATAAACCCGGAAAACGGCAATGTAGAGGCAAAAACAATTGAAGAACAGACCGAACAGGTATGCAAGAATATTTCCGCTATACTAAGTGAGGCAAAAAGCTCTCTTGAAAAGGTAGTTAAAACTACTTGTTTTCTGAGTGATATGGGAGATTTTTCAGCATTTAACGAAGTATACGGAAAATTTTTTATCGGCAAGCCTGCAAGATCGTGCGTTGCAGTAAAAGAACTTCCCAAAGGCGTACTTGTAGAAGTTGATGTTATAGCCGAAATATAATTGAAAAGGACTGAACCAAATGGATATAAGCAAGTATAGCACAGGATATTATAACCCGCCCGAAGTAACCTTCGATTGGGTTAAAAAGGACCATATAGAGAAAGCGCCAAGCTGGTGCAGTGTGGATTTAAGGGACGGTAATCAGAGCCTGATTATACCCATGGATCTTAATGAAAAGCTTGAGTTTTACAAATTACTTTTAGAGGTCGGATTTAAGGAGATAGAAGTGGGCTTTCCCGCGGCTTCTGAAACCGAGTATGAATTTTTGCGGACGCTTATTGATAAAAATATGATACCCGACGATGTTACCGTACAGGTTCTGACTCAGTGCCGCGAGCATATTATACGCAAAACCTTCGACGCCTGCAAAGGTGCGCCGAGCGCTATCATACATTTTTACAATTCTGTCAGCGTGGCACAGCGGGAGCAGGTGTTTAAGAAGTCGAAGGAGGAAATCAAGAAAATCGCAGTTGACGGGGCAAAGCTTGTAAAAAAGCTTGCAGGCGAGTATGAGGGAAATTTCAGATTTGAATATTCCCCCGAAAGCTTTACGGGAACAGAGCCGGAATATGCTCTTGAAGTGTGCAATGCGGTATTGGATGTTCTTGAGCCGTCAAAAGATAATAATGTCATAATAAATCTTCCTGTTACGGTTGAAATGAGTATGCCTCATATATATGCAAGCCAGGTTGAGTATATGGACAAAAACCTCAAATACAGAGAAAATGTCACTCTTAGCCTACATCCGCACAATGACCGCGGAACAGGAGTGGCGGATACGGAGCTTGCCCTTTTGGCAGGGGCGGATCGTGTTGAGGGGACGCTTTTCGGAAACGGTGAGAGAACGGGTAATGTTGACATTGTAACTCTCGCCATGAATATGTATTCTCACGGGACGGACCCAAAGCTTGATTTCCATGATATACCTCATATTGCGGAAGTATATGAAAAATGTACCCGTATGCATGTGTATGAGCGTTCGCCTTATGCCGGTTCTTTAGTGTTTGCGGCCTTTTCGGGGAGTCATCAGGACGCAATTGCCAAGGGCATGAAATGGCGTAATGAAAAGCAGCTTCACCAATGGACGGTTCCGTACATACCCATTGACCCGCATGATATAGGAAGAACCTATGATGCGGATGTTATCAGAGTTAATTCCCAAAGCGGAAAGGGCGGCATAGGCTATCTTCTTGAGCAGACCTACGGCTATGAAATCCCGGCGGGAATGAAAGAGCATTTGAGCTATAAATGTAAAAGCATTTCAGACCACAGCCATAAAGAGCTTATGGTTGCTGATGTGCATGATATATTTAAAGGAACATATTTTGACAAGACAGAGCCCGTTAAGCTTGAAAAAGTCAAGTTTACACAGCAGGACAGCAAAGTAAATGCGGATATTATATTTGAAAAAGACGGTCAGCAGACGGAGGTTTTTGCTGTAGGAAACGGTTCTCTTGACGCAGTCAGCAATGCGCTCAAGCAGTTTACGGGGGATAATTATAAGCTTTCGGTGTATACCGAACACAGTATGCGTACCTGCGGCTCGCAGAGTGCGGCTGTGGCGTACATCGGACTTGAAAATGAGGACGGCGTAATGCACTGGGGCGCAGGTATGAATACGGACATTATACTTGCCGGTTCATATGCGCTTGTCAGTGCATACAATAATATGTTAAAAAGCAAGCAGGAGAAGGAATAGCAGCGTATATTGCGCTAATCTTTATGCGGAATAAGCCGCGTAGCAGGCGAATATTTTCGAAAGAAGAATTATTCTTTGCAAAAAGCCGGAGTGCGACTGTGTAATTCGACGATGCGGAACGGGAAATCGTTAAATCGGATGTTTCCCCGACGGGCAAAACGAAATAGTGCAAAAGCACATCGGAGTGCGGAATATAGCCTTATCTGCCCACGGTAAGGATATAAAAGGTTTTCGCTGTTATTTGCGTGGGAAGAAAGGCTGTGAAAATTATGAAGATGACAATGACGCAAAAAATTCTTGCAGCTCATGCAGGACTTGATTATGTTGAGGCAGGTCAGCTTATAAATGCAAAACTGGATATAGTTTTAGGAAATGACATCACAACGCCCGTGGCGGTAAACGAGTTTAAGAAAGCGGGCTTTACGGATGTTTTTGACAAAGAGAGGGTTGCAATAGTTCTTGACCATTTTGTTCCGAATAAGGATATAAAAGCCGCAGAGCAGTCGGCGCAGTGCCGTGAATTTGCCTGTGACCATTGCATAAGCCATTTCTATGATGTGGGGAAAATGGGAATCGAGCATGCGTTGCTGCCGGAACAGGGTGTTGTTACCGCCGGGGACTGTATTATCGGCGCAGACAGCCACACCTGTACATACGGAGCTCTCGGGGCTTTTTCAACGGGCGTGGGAAGCACGGATATGGCGGCAGGAATGGCAACCGGTACAGCATGGTTTAAGGTTCCGTCGGCAATAAAGATTGAGCTTTCCGGCAAGCTGCCGGGAAATTGCAGCGGCAAGGATGTTATTCTGACTATTATAGGAAAAATAGGGGTTGACGGGGCCTTATACAAGAGTATGGAGTTCTGCGGCGAGGGAGTAAGCGCTCTTTCAATGGACGACAGACTTTGTATTTGCAATATGGCAATAGAAGCAGGAGCTAAAAACGGAATTTTCCCTGTTGATGAGGTTACCGAAAAATATCTT
>JAEDLZ010000049.1 GCA_016303265.1 Clostridiales bacterium | reverse complement strand
ATTTTCCGGTTCTTTTGATAAGAGTGGTTAAAATATTTGATATTTTTTCCGATATATGGTAAAATATAATTTATCGGAGGTGAGAAGGCTGGACGCTTTAATCAATTTTGACTCTGCTGAGGTTAAGGCAACGATTAAGATATTGTTGCAGGACAAGTCAACGAAGCAAAACATAATATGGGCGACGGATACATACAGCAATTACGGCTTGTATTTTGAAGATACAGCTCAGATAACAGACGAGCTTGTTTCGGGAGCGTACAGCCGATTGATTCAGCCGAGAGTATATAAGGCGCTTGAGGCGCAGTCGAACAGAACAAGAAAGCACGCTGAAGTGTTTACCCCGTCATGGATATGCAACCTGATGAATAACTACTGTGACGAGGAATGGTTCGGATGTAAGGATGTGTTTAACCGTCAGGACGGGGAGAGCCGTGTAACCAACCGTGACCGGATTGAATTTCCGGAAGGGAAGACATGGAAGGATTATGTTGATTCACGCCGACTTGAAATTACCTGCGGCGAAGCTCCGTATCTTGTTTCACGGTACGATACCACAACCGGCGATATGATTCCGACGGAAGACAGAATCGGTATTCTGGACCGGAAGCTCAGAGTAATAAACGAGAACGTGACCAATGATGCCGAATGGATTAAATGGGTTTACCGGGCGTTTCAGAGTGTTTACGGCTACGAATATCAGGGTGACAATGTTTTGATAGCGAGGATAAACCTGCTGATGACATTTGTTGATTATTACACCGAAAGATACAAAAAATCTCCCGAATCACAGGAGCTGAAAAAAATCGCTAATATAATAGCATGGAACATCTGGCAGATGGATGGACTGAAAGGAACAGTTCCTTTAGGAAAGCCACGGGAAGAGGTTCAGCAGCTTTCATGGTTCGGCGATATCGGCAACAGCATTTCCGGTGATAATGGCGATACGGCACTGTTTGAGCAAACTGTCAGTGCTGATGAGGGCACAGAATGTATAATATATGATTGGCGGGCAGACCGCTCGATAAAGTATTCCTATTTAAAGAAAGGAAGAAAATAATATGAAATTTGATTTTGTAATCGGCAACCCACCGTATCAGGAGACATTGGAAGGAACATCTGATAAACCGATTTATAATCAGTTTATGGATGAAGCATTTAAGGTAAGTGACAAGGTTGAATTGATTACTCCTGCCCGTTTCTTGTTCAATGCAGGCAAGACACCGAAGGATTGGATGAAAAAGATGCTGAATGATGAGCACTTTAAGGTTATGTACTATGAACAGGATAGCTCAAAAGTGTTTGCAAATACAGATATCAAAGGCGGAGTAGCCATTACATATAGAGATAGCAACAAAAACTTTGGAGCTATTGGTACTTTTACACATTTTCAGGAATTGAATGAAATCGTAAAAAAGGTTGTTCATCATGCTGGATTTAGTTCAATTGATGAGTATATATATCCTCAAAATAAATTTGATTTAGATATTTTGTATATGGACTATCCTCAATATGTGAATGTTATTGGAAGTGACGGAAAAGAAAAACGATTAACAACACCAATTTTTAAACAGTTAGATGTTTTTAAAAAAGAGAAAACAAATGGTGATGTTGGTATAGTTGGGTTAATAGACAATAAGCGTTATATAAAGTATATTAGTAAAAAATATATTGAAGAAAGCCCAATTATAGATAAGTATAAAGTAATTCTACCGGCATCAAATGGTAGCGGAGCCATTGGAGAAGTACTTTCAACACCCCTAATCGGGGAACCCCTAATCGGGTATACTCAATCTTTTATCGGTATCGGTAGTTTTGATAACTTAGAACAGGCAGAGGCTACATTAAAATATATTAAATCTAAATTTTTTAGAACGATGTTGGGTGTCTTGAAAATTACACAGCACAATCATAAGGATACATTTAAATATGTTCCTCTTCAAGATTTCACTCCCGACAGCGATATTGACTGGTCTGTTTCTGTTGCGGATATTGACAAGCAGCTCTATAAAAAATACGGACTTTCACCCGAAGAAATCGAGTTTATCGAAACTCACGTTAAGGAGATGGTATAAGTGATTCAGATTAAAACCGCTCAGTCGGTCGTTCCGATGATTTATGCTTACACCACCCCCGAGATTGCAAGGCACAACGGCTGGGTCAAAATAGGTTACACGGAGCAGGAGGTCGACAAACGACTTGAACAGCAGACACATACCGCCGATGTGCTCTATAACCTTGAGTGGAAAGGCAACGCTATTTTTGACGACGGCTCAGGCGAGCTTTTTAAAGATAAGGATTTCCACAGCTACTTAAGAAAGCTCGGCTATGAAAATAACAGGCAGAACGAGTGGTTCAAAATCCATGTCCCGGATTCGAAAATTAGGTTTCAGGAATTTCGTGAGAACAGGGGCATCCTCAAAAAGTTAGATGAGGTTATCCCGTATGAACTGCGTACCGAGCAGGAAGAAGCCGTCGACAGAGCATATAAATATTCTTTAGCACATGATAACGCAGAGTTCCTTTGGAATGCTAAACCGAGATTCGGTAAAACTCTTGCCGCCTATGACCTTTGCAAAAGAATGAATGCAAAAAATGTGCTGATAGTTACCAACCGTCCGGCAATAGCAAATTCGTGGTATGACGATTACGAAAAATTCCTCGGTGTGGAATCAGGATATTATTTCGTTAGTGAAACAGAATCACTAAAAGGCAGAAAAGGCGTACTTTCACGTTCTCAGTATATTGATGCGGTTATGGATGAAGATTATAACTGCATAGAATTTGTCAGCCTTCAGGACATGAAAGGTGCACTTGCTTTCGGCGGAAAGTTTGAAAAACTGCAGGAAGTTGCAGATATGCATTGGGATATTCTGATTGTTGATGAGGCACACGAGGGCGTCGATACATATAAAACAGATGTTGCTTTCAATCAGGTAAAGCGTGATTTTACACTTCATCTTTCGGGAACTCCGTTCAAGGCTCTTGCAAACGATAAGTTCCCGCAGGAGGCTATATTTAACTGGACATATGCGGATGAGCAGAAGAGAAAAAGAGATTTTTGCTCTGAGGACGGAGAGGGCAATCCTTATGCTGATTTGCCGAGACTTAATATGTTCACTTATCAGATGTCTGAAATCGTCAGAGAAGAGCTCAGTCAAGGGGTCGAAATACAGGGCGAAACAGAAGAATACGCCTTTGACCTCAACACATTTTTTGAGACGAAAAACGGCAGATTTGTATATGACGCTTCCGTTGACAGGTTCCTTGATGCTTTGACTACTCAGACGAAATTCCCGTTTTCAACACAGGAATTGCGGGACGAATTAAAGCATACTTTTTGGATACTGAATCGTGTTGACAGTGCGAAAGCTCTCGCAAAGAAGCTGAAAGAACACCCGGTTTTCAGCGAGTATGAGATTATTCTTGCCGCAGGTGACGGTAAACTTGACGACGCCGATGAAAATCAGAAGTCATATGATAAAGTTAAGGAAGCAATTTCAAGGTCCGAAAAGACTATTACGCTTTCTGTCGGACAGCTTACAACAGGTGTTACAATTCCTGAATGGACAGCTGTTCTTATGCTCAGCAATATGAAAAGTCCTGCTCTTTATATGCAGGCTGCTTTCAGAGCGCAGAACCCTTGTCTGTTTAATGTGAACGGTCAGTTTCTGCGCAAACAGAATGCTTATGTTTTTGACTTTGACCCGGCAAGAACGCTTACTGTGTTTGAGGAGTTTGCAAACGACCTGAACAGCAAGACAGCCGACGGTCGTGGAGACGCCGACACGAGGAAAGAAAATATCAGAGAGTTGCTCAACTTCTTCCCTATCATAGGTGAGGACTCTGACGGTGAAATGGTTGAGCTTGACGCCGAGAAGGTTATGTCGATTCCGAGAAAAATCCGTTCTCAGGAAGTTGTACGGCGTGGCTTTATGAGCGACTTTCTTTTCCAAAATATTGCCAATGTTTTCCACGCTCCGCAGGAGGTGCTTGATATTATCGGCAGCTTCACTCCTGTAAAAGATAAGGACGCCGAGCTTGGAATAACCGAAGATACCGGCAACGATTTATCGCTTGATGATAACGGTGAGGTCTCGTTGACTGAGGACTATGTTATCGGCAAAGCTACCGAAGTATTCGGTGATAAGCTTTATTCCGATATAGGTCAGACTCTTATCGAAAAGATTGATGAAATTAAGGCGGAAACTCCGGATTCGACCGATGACGAGTTTGAAAGACTTAAGGTTTTGTTTAACACTCAGGCTGTTGCACCGATTATAGAAACAGCCGATAATCAATACGGCGAAATGCTGAAGCCGTCAGAGAAGAAACGGCTTGAAAAGAAGCTCAAAATGAACGCAGAAATTGCCGTAAACAAGGTTTACGGAGAGTTTAAGATAAAGAGCAATATGCTTGAGAATGAGCGTAAAAAAGCTCTTGAGGACGAATCTGTCGACGCTGAGCAAATAAACGCAGAGTTTGACCGCCGCAAGCAGGACGCCGCAGAGAAGCTCAAGCAGGCACTTACTGAATCCGTTGACAGCTTTGTTCAGTCATCGGGCAAGGAAGTTGTTGAGACAATCGAAACGCATAAAAGAGAGGAAGCCAAAAAGGGAATCGAAACATCTGTTAAAGACCATCTCAGAGGCTTTTCAAGAACTATTCCGTCTTTCTTGATGGCATATGGAACGGATGAAGTTACGCTCGCCAAATTTGATACAATAATACCTGATGATGTGTTTATAGAGGTTACAAGCATAACTCTCGAACAATTCCGATTTTTGCGTGACGGCGGTGATTACACCGACAACGAAACAGGTGAAAACAAGCATTTTGACGGTAACTTGTTTGACCCTGTCGTGTTTAACGATTCGGTCAAAGAGTTCCTGCGAAAAAGAGAAGAATTGTCAGATTACTTTGACGAGAGCCAAAAGGAAGACATTTTTGACTATATTCCTCCACAGAAAACAAATCAGATTTACACGCCCAAATGGGTAGTCCGGAAAATGGTGAATATGCTTGAGGTTGAGAATCCCGGCTGTTTTGACAATCCCGATAAGACGTTCATTGATATGTATATGAAGTCAGGCCTTTATATTACGGAAATTGTAAAACGGCTTTATAACAGCGAATCAATTAAAGCGATTTATCCGGATAGCACCGAACGTTTGCAGCATATTTTTGCAAAGCAGGTTTACGGACTTGCCCCGACAGAGATAATCTACAGAATAGCATTACGGTTTATTCTTGGATTTGACAAAGACAACAGTATAACCGAACATAATTTCCGTCAGGCCGATGCTCTTGTATATTCAAAGGAAGGCACTCTGCAAGAAAAGATAGATGAGTTGTTTGGATAAAATCACAGGCCGCTTCGCAGTACGATGTGGCCTGTGAATAATTTAATAGGTATCAAAATGGTTTGTCAGTAAGGCAAATCTAATTTTCTGCCGGAAGCATTATCATTGTATTTTCTTATGAAAAAATGAGAAAAGCAAAATTGAAATGATTAAGGTTTTGCACACAGTTGTTATTTCGAATAAAACTACAATCGGTATTATATCAACTCAAAGGCTCTTTTTATCAAACATTTCATCTAAGTCCGATATACGGTCGCTGATTGTTCTTTCGGCGGCCTTTTCGACATTGCCCTCGGCGGAATAAAGAAAAACCTGTTTTTGTGCTCTTGTTATGGCGGTGTAAAGCAGATTTCTGTACATCATTCCGTCAGAATCTTTCGGTAGACAAATAATAACTGTGTCATATTGACTTCCTTGCGATTTGTGAATTGTTGTTGCGTATGCCAGCTGGAAATCATCTTTCTGAGCTTTATCAACAACAACCGAACGGCCGCTGAAATCTACTGTGAAGGACTTAGAGTTGCAGCTTTTAATTATTCCGATATCGCCATTGACATATTCCGACTCGTAGTTGTTGACCGTAGCCATAACTTTATCCCCGATTTTAAATTTATAATCTTTGCCGGACAGAATATTGGACTTGTCTCCGTTGATATAATTCTGAAATTCTGTATTTAATTCTTTGACGCCGGCAATACCCTTGTTTTTAGGGCAAAGAATTTGAACGCTGAACGGATTATCGCTGTCATAGCACAAGAGAAAAGCTTTAACTGCGCATTCTTTTAATTCCTCGTCTGTGTTTACAACGTTATAAATAAAGCTTTCGTCCGTTTCAATGTTTCCGTCACCTGAGTTGATAAGATTTGCGTTTTTGATAATGGTTGCTTTACCTTTTTGCCTGTAATTTACAATGAGATTTACTCTTTCGAGAGGTTCGTCGTCCACTTTACATTTCATTAAATCTTCCAATACTTTTCCGGCTCCTACGGACGGTAGCTGGTCAATATCGCCTACAAGTATAACGGTGGAATCTTCCCTGAAGCACGAGAGCATTACAGCGGCGAGCTGTTCATCAAGCATCGAGGCTTCGTCAATAATAATCAAGCCTGCAGGAAAATCATGAATATAAGAAGCCTCAAATATAAAATCATTTGTTTCAAACGGTTTTATTTTCAGAGTTTTGTGGATTGTACCTGCTTTTAATCCTGTAATTTCTCTCATTCGTTGAGCTGCCCTGCCGGTTGGAGCCATCAAAGCGATTTTTGAGTACGGATTAAGCGTTTGGTAAGCGTGTATCAATCCGTTTATTACAGTGGATTTCCCGGTGCCGGGTCCGCCTGTTAATATTTTGATGCCGGTAGAGGAAAGAAAATTGAAGCATTTCTTTTGCTGTTCGCTGTATTTTATTTTTAATTCTTCCTCACATTCAGCTATCACTTTGTTTATGTTAATATATTTTCTGTAAACAGAATTCCTCTTACGTTGTATTCGCCGGACATTTGTAACAATATTTAATTGATTTTCATATGAGGCGTTCAGATAAAATTTATCACAACAGGAATCTTCGTCTGTGTAATCACTATCAGGTGTATCAGCATAATCAACGGTAATTCCGGGCGTACAATAACATCTTCCGATTATGTCCTTTTCCTCGAAGCATTTATCGGGGAAAGCAGAACGTTTTGCGGAATAATCATTTACATAACTGATTATTGTGTTGATATCCGGATGTGAATTTCCGTTAACCCAGTCTTCTATAAAGGCCCTTTTAATAAGATATTGTAATCTTTCCGTGTCGTTATATTGAATCCCGTTGTCTCTGGCTATTCTGTCGCAGCTAAGGAAAGATAGACCTATCTCCGGGCCGATTTTATATGGGTTTTTATTCAATTCTTCGATTGCGTTTTTTCCATAAAGCTTTAACAGCTTTTCCGAATTTGCAAATTTTCCGCCGTAATTAGCGATATAATCAAATATTGTTTTGGAAAGCTGTGAATCGAATAAAACGTTAACTATGTTTTCGGCAACCTTTTTGCCTATACCTTTAATTGAGCATAATATTTCTATCGATTCTTCTTTTGTCTGTTTAAGCGGAAAATCAAAAATATCTTCTCCGACGGTGTCAAGGATACTTTCGGCTATTTTTTTAGAAACGCCGTAAAAATGATTTGAGCTCAAAAACTCAATGGCTTTATCGCGTTGGTCTGAGGTTGGTTCGACTGAACAGAAATCAAGAGTCTTGCCGTATTTGTTGCCTGAAATCGTTCCGACAAACTTGAGGGGATAGACGAATAGTGAATCGGAAATATAACCTTTTGCGAATATGGTGAGGCGATTGTCGAAAGCGTCGAGTATATCTTTGGATGGGTCTGTTAATTTTACCTTTATAATTTTATAACCGGTAGTATCATCCCTGTATACTGTTTTTTCGTATGCAGCATAAATTGTAATTTTTTTATTCATATTGGTATTTTCCTTTCTTTTGCTTAATTTAGATTGATAGTGTGAAAAAATGTGCCATATCTATTCAATGTGCTGTTCGATAGTATCAACAGGTGAGTCGGACTCCTTGTCATAATTATCGGTCTGATGAGTAAGAGCCTTTTTTTTGTTGATATAGTTGTATACTGTTTGTCGGCTCACGTTGCATTCCTTGGCGATTTGAGCTACGTTTTTAACGTCCGGGTGATTACATAAATAATCGCTGATAACGGCTTCTTTGGACGGTCTGCCACCTCTGTCGTACCAATGCGTACCGTTTGTATAGTTTGAATCACGCTTGGCACGGCAGTATTTAAGATGCTCACTGCGATTTTTACGGGGCTTAGTCTTTTCCTTTGATGAAATATTTATTCCCGTAAGAGTATGTACCCGTTTCTTTGTCATTCTTGTTAAATCGCTTTGCCTGAAAGAATTGATGGCGGATTTCATATCTTCAACAGTAAACTCATCTTCTTTACACGTTGAAAGCGATTGATAAAATCCGAACAGGTTTTCAAGGTCTTTGGTTAGTTCTTCTTCGGGAACGTCGCATTTTTGGGCAAATGCGGCAAGGCAATACATACAGTTTCTGCGATTGCCGACATGGACGTTTTTCTTGGAGCTTATCGTTTCTAACCACCAAGTATAAAGTCCCTTACCGCAAATATAATGACCGGGAGCTTCCTTGTTAACAATTCGTTTTTCGTACCAATCAGGCCACTTAACTTTTGCTTCTTCTAAAGAGACGTGAGTAATGTCGTCGCAAAGGGTTTTTGTCATCTCTTCGTAGAGGTTTCGATTTTTAAGACATTTTAATATTCTCTTTGAAAAGGTTTTGCTCTTTCGTTCTTTTTTTCCTAAAGGATATTCGCTTATGTTTTCCAAGACGCTTAACAATTCATCTATACTGACTTTGTTTCCGACTTTAAACGCTCGGGTGACATGACCTCGCTTTGTTTTGGTTCCTACCATTCGGTATCCTTGGGTAATGCCTTGGTATTGAATTTTAGAGTCAGTGCTTGTTTTTTCGTTCCATAGCTTTCTTGAAAGAATAGCTTTTAAGTCGCTTAAAGCGTCAAGGGTTTCCGGATATGTAGGAATAGGCTCGTCCAGCATGTAAACAACGTGTACGCCGTTTCCGGAAACGACAATTGCGGTCGGCATAGGGACAATATCATTTGTACACATTCCTAAAAGACTTATCAAATTGTTCTTATTCACGGAATCAACGTCAATTATTATTGCGTAACACATCCGTACGTTTTTCGATATTCTTCTGCGACCGATATAAGCACAACCGGAAATAATAGCAAAATCTATATTTTTGTACTCATCGTTTCCTTTGAGACAGTCATCGATTGTTTTGTGGTCATCATTGATAATTCGGCTGTGCATTTTTCCTTTCTCTTCGCCCTTACAACGGAATTGTAGAATACCGTTTGGCTTATAGTCTCCGTTCGACTCTTTTGGCATTTGAAAAGAACCGTTAGGAAACATCATACGATAATATTCCGTAGGGGAGAATTCGCTGTAGTTCAACTCAAGCAATTTGATTTTTTCGTTATAGTAATCGTTCATTCGCATCTCCTTAACAAAATTGTTCCTTTAATACGAATATGTTTGATGAGAATTGCAAACAAAACGACTTAATTATTTTTAGTAAATTTAATTGAGTGTAATGATTACTGTTTCGGAATCTTAAAGAAAAAAGGAAGCGAAAAAAGAAGTGGGGGCTAACCCACTCGCCCCCACACCCCTCGTGATTGCAAAACTTTTCGTTCCGAAAAGCCCCGCAATTAAAAGGCAATTTTGGGAAGGGGCTCCATCGGCGTGTAACTAAAGTCTTCGTAATGCTTCACGCCTTCTCCCGCACGTATATTATAAATATAGTTTTTTGACAAATTAGGGTGGGGGGCTCGTTACCGGTTCTCAGCGGTAAGGTGAAAATAATTCACGTAGGATGTCGCAAAGAAAACGGAAAAACCTCAAATAAAACGAAAAGCAAGCTTGACTAAAAAGAGCTTGCGTTTTGATAACAGAACCCTATGCTAAAACAAAAGCCCTCCACAGAAATTCTGTGAAGAGCCTTCTAAAGAATATTAAGTTAAGCTATGTACCCGTACTTGTTCTGCAGGAACTCGTCAAATGTGGAGCGCAGGACAACGATTTTGCCCTTGCCGCACTCAAGTGTAGGAATGTGGTTGTCTTCAATAAGCTTGCGCACGGCATAGGAGCTCATCTGAAGCATATCTTTC
>JAEDLZ010000048.1 GCA_016303265.1 Clostridiales bacterium | reverse complement strand
ATTGCCAGCAATTTTCAGCAAATAGGCATAAAATATATTGATTCGGGGAAATCCGCATTTATAACCGCTCTTTATATGATTTTTGTTCCCCTTATAGGTATATTTGAGAAAAAACCGCTGACGCTTAAAATTGCTTTAAGCGTTATTCTTGCCGTAATCGGTATGTATTTCCTGTGCGTTACCGATAAGTTCACCTTCGGCATAGGCGAAATCCTCACACTTTTATGTGCGTTTTTCTTTGCCTGCCACATTCTTGTTATTGACCATTTTGCAGGTGAATTTGATGGGGTTAAGCTTTCCTGTATTCAGTTTTTCACCTGCGGAATTTTATCTTCGGTGCTTATGTTTATTTTTGAAGAGCCAAGCATTGGCAGCGTTGCGGCGGCATGGCTTCCCATTGCTTATGCAGGGGTTATGTCCTGCGGCGTTGCTTATACACTTCAGATTGTAGGACAAAAAAACATGAATCCCACCGTTGCCTCAATTATTTTAAGTCTTGAATCCGTTTTCGGCACCCTTGCCGGAATTATACTTTTAGGCGATGATTTCGGATTCAAAAAGGCAATCGGCTGCGCACTTATGTTTGCGGCAATTATTTTGACTCAGCTCCCTCAAAGGAATAAGCAGAAAGGATAGATGCTATGCTCGGCGTTCTTTTTAATACTTTAACGGTTTTAATCGGCAGCGCCATAGGTCTGACTTTTAAAAACGGAATACGGGATAAATACAAAAATGCCATTATGACAGCCATAGGTTTGTGTACCATAGCCATGGGAATTTCGGGAATTTCAGAGGGAGAAAACACTCTCGTTTTAATTCTGTCAATGGTTTTGGGAGTTTTTGCGGGGACGCTCCTTGACATTGACGGCAAAATCACAATGCTTGGCGACTGTATTTCCGCAAAATTCAGTAAAACCGGGAAAACCTCCGTAACGGAAGGCTTTGTCACCGCCTGTCTGCTGTTTTGCATAGGTTCAATGACCATTGTCGGCTCGCTTCAATCGGGGATACGGGGGGATAATTCCATGATTTACACTAAATCAATTCTGGATTTGTTTTCCTCATGCGTCCTCTCGTCAAGTCTTGGAATCGGTGTTTTGTTTGCGGCGGCGTTTGTTTTTATTTTCCAGGGGACGCTGGTTCTTCTCGCCTCATATATCGCACCGTTTCTTTCCGAGGCTGTCATTGCGGAAATCACCTGCGCCGGCGGGCTTATGATTCTGGCTCTGGGGCTTAATCTTACCGGAATAACAAAAATTAAGGTTGCAAATTTTTTGCCGTCACTGATTTTTGTTCCTGTTATATGTTATTTATTTTCGCTTTTTATGTAAAATATTCAAATTTATATAATTTTAATTAAACTATGGGAGGTCTTAGTATGAGGAAGGATACATACGAGGAAAAAGACATAAACTCAAAGCTTGAAACTTATGAATGGGATGATATTTGGGTTATTCACGCAAATGACGAAAAAAGGGATCGCGTTATGCTCATAGGTGATTCAATTTCAAGGGGATACCGCCATAAGGCCGCCGAAGCGCTCTCCGGCGACTTTTATGTCGACAACTACGCAACATCAAAGGGTATTGACAATCCGGCTCTTACAAAGACGATTTCTCTCGTTCTTGCGCAGCAGCCAAAATACAAGGTTATCCATTTCAATAACGGCTTGCACGGCTTTCATTTATCCGACGCGGAATATGAGGAACATTTTGAAAGCGTTATTAAGTTTCTTACCGAAACATATCCTGACAAAAAGCTTATAATCGGACTTACAACCCCTGCAAGGGAAAGGGGCAACACGCAAAATCTTGCAGAAAGAAATCACCGCGTTATCGCAAGGAACCGGGCAGCTGTTCGGATTGCCGAAAAATACGGCATTGCGGTTAATGACCTTTATTCCGTTCTCGACGGGACAAATAAATATCACTGCGAGGACGGAATCCACCTTATCGAAGAGGGCTATGAGCTTCTTGCCGAAAAAATAAAAGAAAAGGTTTACGAGGTTTTAAAATAATGGATGGCTTAAACTGCGATTTTTGTATTAACTACGAATATGATGAGGAATACGATTGCTATTCCTGCATTATTGATATGGATGAAGATGACCTCGAAAGGTTGAATTACTTTTCTCACAGGGGCTGCCCTTACTTCCGTCCCGGCGACGAATACACCATTGTACGCAAGCAAAACTGACACTTCTTTATCTTTACAAAAAAGCAGCAAGAGCCGAATTTATAAAGGGGTTGCAAAAAGATAGCCTCTTTTGACAAAGCATTGAACAAAATAATCCCCGAAAACAGTTAAATTCAAACTGTTTTCGGGGATATTTTCATTGGTTTAAGAAACCCTTGGCATAGCAAATCGCTGCTTAAAAATCATTTTACCGCAGCCCTTTTACGGCAAATTCCGTTGAAAATCTTTTGCAAAATCCTCCGAAGCAGCATTTCGGGCTTGCGATTATTCCCGTTCCATATATGAGAAAAAGCAAAGCCCCCCGCCAAATTGGGCAGAGAGCGTTGCAAAAGTCTATAAATCATTAACATGCTGCGCAACCTTTTTAAACACGAAAAATCCAAAAAAATAATTCATTATTGTTACTACTATATCGGAAATCAGCTTGGTGACAAAAGAATTACACCGCAGCAAATCAACGCCGATAACCATAACAATCGTTCCCGCAATCAGGGAAAGCCCTCTGCCTACATAGTAAGCGATAAATTCCTTTATCAGAGTTCTCGCCCTCATGCTTCGGCTGCCGTACACCCACAGCTTATTCGTTATAAATGAAAACGCCACCGACACGAACCATGCGATAAGGTTACTCAAAACCGTGCCCATCTCAAAATAATGAAGGCACAGCATACACAGCGCTATATCAATCGCTGTAGTAATTCCGCCAAACAGCATATAAAAAAGCTGCGGCTTATACTTAATCAATAATCTTTTCATTTGTCAGCTCCCACAGGCTCAGATACTTTTGAGCTTAGTTATGTTGATTTTCTCCATGTCATAACCTTCGATGTAATCAAGAGCCTTCTTCGCGCTGTCAACAAATTCATAAAGAAGTTTACATTCTTTATTTAAAAATCTCTGATTTATTGCATTTTCAATAAAAGCCGCCATATCATCATAATACCCGTTTGTGTTCAAAACGGCAATCGGCTTATTATGACGGCCCAATTGCTTAAGGGTCAGTATTTCAAAAAATTCCTCAAAAGTGCCTATGCCTCCCGGAGTCACAATAAACCCGTCGGCACGGTCCTCCATTGTCTGCTTGCGTTCACGCATGGTCTCCGTCCTTATAAGCTCATTACAGTTTTCAAACAGAGCCCCGTCTACATTGAAAAATTTCGGCGCAACCCCGACGATATTTCCTCCGCCGCCGTAAACACCTCTTGCAGCGGCGCCCATAAGACCTCCTGCACCGCCGCCGAACACAAGACCGTGTCCCCGCTTCGCAATTTCCGCTCCCAGCTTTTCTCCGTCCTTTATATATATATCGTCTATAATGTTACTTGCTGCCCCATATACACAAATATTCATAAACAGTCACCTCACAATACTCCCTTATGCAAAGGAAGAACCTAACTCAACATTTCTCGTTTCGCTCAGTATACCATAAATCTCTTAAAATTGCAATACATATTTACCGTAATGCCACCATCTGACATTTTGCCCCGTAAAGCACCGTTACTTTTCACATCAGGCGTATCTGCAAATTTCTTTTTTGTCCTACACATTCAGCATATCAAGGAGCTCCTGCTCAGTTATTATCGCAATTCCTATTTCCTGCGCCTTATTTAGCTTGCTGCCCGCATCTTCTCCTGCCACAACAAAATCCGTCTTTTTAGAAACACTCCCCGAAACCTTGCCGCCCCGGCTTTCTATCAGCTTTTGTGCCTCTGCGCGTTTTAATGTGGTCAAAGTCCCCGTCAAAACAAAAACTTTTCCGGCTAAGCTGTCCGAAACCGTATCACTCTCATACCTCATATTCACGCCGCAGCTTTCAAGGCGTTTTATAAGTTCGGTATTAACCGCTTCATCAAAGTATTTTTCAACGCTTTCTGCCATAATCATTCCAAAATCGTCAATTTCCGCAATCTCTTCGGCAGATGCCGCCATTATTTCATTCATGCTCTTAAACCGTGCGGCAAGCAGCTTTGCAGCCTTTGCGCCTATATGGCGGATTCCCAATCCGAAAATAAGGCGGTCGAGGTTGTTCTCCTTTGACCTTTCTATGGCGTCAATAAGATTTTGCGCCGATTTTTCCGCAAAGCGTTCCAGCTTTACAAGCTGTTCAAATTCCAGGCAGTACAAGTCCGCCGCATCGGCTATCAGACGGCTGTCTATAAGCTGTTCAACAATTTCCGTTCCCAAGCCTTCAATATCCATTGCGTCCCGTGAAGCAAAATGTATTATCCTTCGGGAAAGCTGTGCCGGGCACTCAGAGCTTATGCAGCGAACCGCCGCCTCGCCCTCCTCGCGAATCAGCGGCTCTCCGCAGGCAGGGCAGTTTAAGGGCATTTCATAGGGGACTGCGCCTTTTAGTCTTTTCTCCTTAACCACCTCAACCACCTCTGGTATAATGTCCCCCGCTTTACGGATTCGCACCGTGTCGCCTATTCTGATGTCCTTTTCCTTTATATAATCCGCATTATGAAGGGTCGCACGGCTGACCGTTGAGCCTGCAACTCTCACAGGTGTAAACACCGCATTCGGCGTTACAACCCCCGTTCTTCCCACCTGAACAACTATATCTTCGACTATGGTTTCCTTTGTTTCCGCCGGGAATTTATATGCAATCGCCCACCTGGGGACTTTGGTTGTTTCGCCCAGAAGCTCCCGCTCGCTGAGGCTGTTCACCTTTATAACTGCGCCGTCAATATCAAAAGGCAGCGCTCCCCGGCTTTCGCCTATTTTAAGAACTGCCTCATATGCCTCCTCTATGGTTTTGGCAATGCTGCGCTTTGGGCTTACCTTAAAGCCCAATTTCTCAAGGTAGTCAAGGGTTTCCCTGTGAGTTTTAAGCTCCATTCCCCGTATCTGCTGAAGATTGAAAACAAATATATCCAAATTTCTCTTTGCCGTAACCGAACTGTCAAGCTGCCGAAGCGAGCCTGCTGCCGCATTCCTCGGGTTGGCAAACAAGCTTTCTCCCTTTTCCTCCCGTTCCTCGTTCAGTTTTTCAAAAGAGGCTTTCGGCATAAATACCTCGCCCCGAACCTCCAAATACTCCGGCGCATTTTCGATTTTAAGCGGAATCGAACGGACAGTTTTGAGATTATCCGTTATGTTTTCGCCCACTGTTCCGTCGCCTCTTGTTGAACCGCAGACAAAGCTGCCGTTTTCATATTCTAAGGAAACAGACAGTCCGTCAATCTTCATTTCCACAACATATTCATATTCCCTGCCCTCAAGCGAAGATTTAACTCTTTCGTCAAATTCAAACAGTTCCTCTTTGGAAAAAACATCGCCCAGGCTGTTCATCCTGACCGTATGTTCAACCTGCTCAAACTTGGAAAGCACCGCTCCGCCCACACGCACCGAAGGTGAATTAGGGTCCTTAAACTCAGGATTTTCCCCCTCAAGCTTTATCAGCCTTTGCATCATGGCATCGTATTCAAAGTCCGATATTGTCGGGTTATCGAGTACATAATAATTATAATTATGGCGGCTAAGTTCCTCTCTCAGCTTTTCAATTTCCTCTTTAATCATTTAATTTCCCTCTTTAATCAGAATTTTTTTCCACATTGAGATATGTATCCGGAACATCCCCCACTATAATCGTCTGAGCAATCGGGACATCCGTCGCAACCTCAACCTCCGTGTCCTGCCCCGCAAGCAGCAGTTTTCCGCTTGCTTTGACCTTCAGCGTTATATCCAGCCTCGTCTGATTTATGCCGACACTTTCAAAGGCGGGCTCAAGCTCTGCCTCAACGCACTCAACGGAAATCAGCTTAACGGGAATTTCAATACCTCCGCCAAAGCCGAAAAAACCGTTTATCGGAAAGGTTACTCCGATTTCCTCAATTTCGTCTATTTTCCTCTGAATATCAAGCAATATACCTGATTTCATACGGTTCACATTTGCAATTTCCGTATTCATCGCCCTGATATTGCCGTCTGCGCTGCGTTCAATGCTTATTATATCCGTATATTTTAAATCCGATGAATCTATATAGTCCAGAACCGCCTCGTTGCAGATTACCGTAATATCGCTCTGAAGCTGCGACCCTGCCCTCTCACATATAACAGGGGAAAACATACGGACTGCCAGCACAATCGCAAAGGCAACCGTCAGTCCGCCGACTATCGCAATGCCCGTTTCATATCCGACGAAATCTCTGTTCTTCATAAGCGCCTCCATGAAATGCCCGTCAATACATTTTATGCACGCTTATGAAATTCATTAACAAAGCTTTTGTCAGTCAAGCAAGGACATCTGTTCAAAGCCCGTGTCCTCTTCCTTTAAAAATGCACCTTTGGCGGGAATATTTTTTGTCCGATAATAGCTTACATTTTTTATACCCGCATCAGAAAGCGGCTTTACCTCCGAAACAACGCTGTCCTTTTTCGGAATCATAACCGCAACGCCCTGCGAATTTTTTGTTGTCTTTTCAGCGATTGCTGCTGTATTAAATACCAACGCTTTCCCTATATTGCTTATTGCAACCATGTCACAGTCTTCAGATATAGGGATAATTTCAGCAACGGGGGACTTTACGGAATATGCCTTTGAGAGCTTTCGTCTGTTCTGTTTTGTTTCGTAGGCGCTGAGCGGAATTTTTGCCATTTTCCCGTTTTCAAAGGCAAACAAAACCCACCCCTTAAAGTCATCTGTTGCCGCCATGCCGAGAACCTTTTCTCCGCTTTCCATTTTCAAAAGGTTCGGCATATATTCACCCATCTGACTTGCCTTGCAGTCGGGAACATCGTATGCCTTGATTTTGTAGGCGTCGCCGCTGCTTGCGAAAAGGACTATTTCGCTCTTGTTGTTGCACTCAATAATCTGAACGATTTCGTCGTCCTCCTTAAGCTTATGCTCGCCGCTTGTTCTCAGCGACACAAGAGAAATCTTTTTAAGGTAATTTCCCCTCGTACGGAACAGCTTTACAGGATAATCGGGAACAGTGCTCTCTGTGGGAACATCGTCAATTTCATCCTCGCAGACTATTCCCGTATTCCTGTCCTTCCCAAACTTTTTCGCAATCTCTTTAAGCTGCTTTTCAATGATTTTTTCAATATTTGCATTGCTGCCGAGAGTACTCTTAAGCTCCTCAATTTCCTTTTCAAGATTTTCCGTTTCCTGCGTTCTCTTTATAATATAGTCCTTGTTTAAGTTGCGGAGCTTGATTTCCGCCACATATTCCGCCTGAATCTCATCAATTTTAAAGCCTTTCATAAGGTTGGGAACAACCATTTCATCGTCCTCGGTTTCACGGACAATCCTTACCGCCTTGTCTATATCGAGGAGGATTTTTTCAAGCCCCTTTAAAAGGTGCAGCTTATCACTCTTTTTCTCTATATCGAAAGCAAGAGAGCGTTTTATGCAGTTTTTGCGGAATCTCAGCCATTCGCAGAGAATATCGTTGACTCCCAGAACCATGGGCGAGCCTTCAACCAAAATGTTGAAATTGCATCCAAAGCTGTCCTGAAGCGGAGTCATACGATAAAGCTTTGCCATCAGCTTATCCGGGTCCGTACCCTTTTTAAGGTCAATGGTAATTTTAAGTCCCGTTTTATCGGTTTCGTCACGAATATCCGAAATTTCTTTCAGCTTTCCGCCCTTTATAAGCTCAACTATTTTTTCGATTATAGCCTCAACCGTGGTTGTATAAGGAATTTCCGTTATATCGATGCAGTTGCCGGACTTGTCATAGCTGTATCTGCCCCGGATTTTGAAGCTGCCTCTGCCGGTACGGTATATTTCGCTCATTTGCTCCCGGTTATAAACCACATCGCCGCCGGTGGAAAAATCCGGAGCCTTGAGTATATCCGTAAGCTCTGCGTCAGGGTCCTTCATAACGGCAATTGCCGCGTCGCAGATTTCGCGAAGATTAAAGCTGCATATATTCGACGCCATACCCACAGCAATCCCCTGATTCGGATTTACCAGAATATTGGGAAAGGACACCGGCAGAAGGGTCGGCTCCTTCATACTTCCGTCATAGTTATCCGCCATATCGACGGTATCCTTGTCAATATCACGAAAAATTTCTGTGCACACAGGGGCAAGCTTAACCTCTGTATAACGGGCGGCGGCATATGCCATATCGCGGGAATACTGCCTTCCGAAATTACCCTTTGACTCAACAAAAGGGTGTAAAAGCGCCTGATGCCCCTCTGTAAGCCTTACCATTGTTTCGTATATTGCCGCATCGCCGTGGGGATTAAGCTTCATTGTTGAACCCACAACATTGGCGGACTTTGTAAGCCTTCCGTTTATAAGTCCCATTTTATACATGGTATACAGAAGCTTCCTGTGGGACGGCTTGAAGCCGTCAATCTCCGGAATGGCACGGGAAACTATAACGCTCATTGCATATGGCATATAGTTTATCTCAAGAGTATCAACTATTTTCTGTTCCCTTGCAGGGGCGGGAACGAAAGCCCTTTCCTCTTCCGTCTTTTTCTTTCTTGCCATCTGCCTCGCCTCCTTACATTACATCAAGCATATCGATATATTCGTGACCGTGTTCTGCTATATACTCTTTTCTTCCGGCAAGGTTGTCGCCAAGCAAAAGTTCAAAGACCTCCTGCGTTTTCTCTACATCCGACGGCATAACCTTTATAAGTCGTCTTGTTTCGGGATTCATTGTGGTTTCCCACATCATTTCCGGTTGGTTCTCGCCAAGACCCTTGCTCCGCTGAATCGTATATTTTTTTCCCTCAAGCTTTGTGAGAATTTCCGTTTTTTCCTTTTCGTCATAGGCAAAATAGGTTTTATCCTTTGTCCCTATTTCATAAAGCGGTGACTCCGCTATATAAACATAACCTTTTTCTATAAGGGTCGGAGCTAACCGGTATATCATGGTTAAAACCAGGGTTCTTATCTGAAAGCCGTCCACATCGGCATCGGTACAGATTATCACCTTGTTCCACCTTAAATTTGCAAGGTCAAAGGAGTTAAGGTCTTTATTATGCTTACTGCTTATTTCAACTCCGCAGCCCAGAACCTTAAGCAAATCAACGATAATTTCACTTGCAAAAATCTTATTGTAATCCGCCTTAAGGCAGTTAAGAATCTTTCCCCTTATAGGGATAATTGCCTGGAAGTTGCTGTCCCTCCCAAGCTTACAGGCGCCCAGAGCGGAGTCACCCTCCACGATATAAACTTCACGCTTATTTATGTCCTTCGTACGGCAGTCAACAAACTTTTTAACCCTGTTCATAGCGTCCATTGAGCCGCCCAGCTTCTTTTTTACATCAATTCTGGTTTTTTCCGCGGATTCACGGCTTCTTTTGTTGACCAAAACCTGCTCTGAAAATTTCTCGGCGTCCGCCTTGTTTTCAATAAAGTATACATCAAGCTGTTCTCGGAGAAATTCGGTCATTGCCTCCTGAATAAATTTGTTGGTTATCGCCTTTTTTGTCTGGTTTTCATAGCTTGTCACGGTTGAGAAGGAATTACTCACCAGAATAAGGCTGTCCGCAACATCGGCAAAGGTTATCTTCGCTTCGTTCTTTTTATATTTGTTGTTTAACTTAAGATACTTGTCAATTGCGTACACAAAAGCGTTTTTTACCGCCTTATCGGGCGAACCGCCGTATTCGAGAAAGCTTGAATTATGATAATATTCAATAATATTGACCTCGTTATTCATACAAAAGGCAAAGCTCATCTTCACCTTATAGTCCTCTTTGTCCTCACGGTCACGGCCCTTTCGTTCCGCCTCAATATAATGAATGGCAGTCTTTTCCTTTCCTCCGGAAAGCTCTGCAACATAATCCGTTATACCGTTTTCGTAATAATACTCAAACTCCTCGTACTGCCCCTTTGCGTACTCGTTTTTAAGCACAAACTTCACTCCGGAATTAACAACCGCCTGCTTCTTTATAATCTCCTGATAATGCTCTAAGGGAATATCTATGTCGGTAAAAACATCAAGATCCGGCTTCCAGTGAATTTTCGTCCCCGTATGCCTGTGTCTGAAAGCGGTTTTCATTAGACCGCCCACATTGTTTCCCTTCTCAAAATGAAGGTTGTATTTGCATCCGTCACGGAGAATTTC
>JAEDLZ010000047.1 GCA_016303265.1 Clostridiales bacterium | reverse complement strand
AGAAATTTTGCCAAAATAATTGACGCATTTGCAAATATCCCCATGACAAAGGAGGAGAAGGTTCAGGTTGGCGTTGTGGGCGAGATTTATGTTAAGTATTCGCCGCTCGGCAATAACAATCTGGAAAGCTTTCTTGTTTCCGAGGGGGCGGAGGTGACAATGCCCGGGCTTATGGATTTCTGCCTTTATTGTGTTTATGACAATATTAAGGATTATGAGCTTTACAGAAAAGGAAACCGCGCATTTTATACGCTGACTAAAATTGCCTACAGGTATCTTCTGAAAAAGCAGAGAGAGATTATAGAAATATACGAGGAGGACGGGCGATTCCGTGCCCCGGGTTATTTTGAGCATACGGTGGAGCTTATATCGGAGTATATCGGTCTTGGCTGTAAAATGGGAGAGGGCTGGCTTTTGCCTGCGGAAATGGTGGAGCTTGCCGACGCAGGAATTAAAAACATTATATGTACACAGCCCTTTGGCTGTCTGCCGAACCACATCTGCGGGAAAGGTATGATGAAACCCATAAAGGACGCCAACCCTGATGTGAATATAGTTGCAATAGACTATGATGCCAGTGCGTCCAGGGTCAATCAGGAAAATCGTATAAAGCTTATGCTGTCCAATGCCAGAGATAATATGGCAGGCGCAAAAGCGGCAGGAAAAGCCAAAGCAGAAAAGAAATCTGACTCTTCGGGAAAGAAAACCGTAACCGCATAGGGAATATTTAGGAAAATATAAAAAAGAGCAGTAAAATAATTATGCGGCGGCAGGCCGCATAAAGCCGCACAAATAGGAAATGGACAGGAAAAACGGCGTTATTTCATCTTGAATTAGAGAAATAGCGCCGTTTTTGCGTATTTTCAGAGGAAAGCTATTTTGCGGTTCCCTTTTGAAAAGTTATTTTAAAATTCATTTTATACATAAGGAAAGCCCCGGCTTTACCTGTTTAGTTTTGCTTTTAGATTTCAGGTTTGAAGGCGGGCATGGGCAAAAGCTTGAAAAGGTTATTTTTGTGCATTTTATCGATTTTTTCTTTAACTTCTTCATCATCAATCTCGCCTGTGCGGATATATTTGTCCAAAACCGCATAGGTAAAGCCTAAATTATCCTCGTCGGTTTTTCCGCAGAGCCCGTCAATGGGCGTTTTGTCAACCAAATCCGATGGCAGATTCAAAACCCTTCCGATTTCCTTAACCTCCGCAACGGTGAGATTTGAAAGCGGCGAAAAATCCCCTGCCCCGTCACCGTATCTTGTTGCATATCCAACCCAGTCCTCAGACAGGTTGCAAGTGTTGGCAACACGGCCGTTCAGACTTTGGGAAACGGCGTAAAGCGTTGACATTCTTATCCTTGGCGGGAGATTTGTATTTGCCTGGGTGCTTAATGAAAGCTCGCCGGGTATACTGTTTTTAAGACCGTTTACCGCATCGAAAATGTTAACTGTAAAGCTTTTAATACCCAGAAAATCAACCAATTTTTGCGAGCAGTCAATATCACTCTGCTCACCGCAGGGCATTAAGACCCCTATAACACGGTCGCGGCCGAGCGCCTCAACGCAAAGCGCGGCGGTGACAGAGCTATCCTTTCCGCCCGAAATACCCACAACCGCATTGCAGCCGCTGCCGTTTTTCTCAAAAAAATCCCTTATCCACTCAACACAGTCATTTTTGACCTTCTCCGCATCAAACATTATTAAATTAAGCCTCCTAAATATTAAGAATTTTTTTCTGCTTCTTCAAGTGCCTTTGCAAGCTGTGCCGGACAGGAAGTTCCCCGTCCGTTGCAGTCTATATCCTTAAGACGGGCGATAACCTCGTCCACCGGCATACCCTCTGCCAGAGCCGCAACGCCTTGCGTATTGCCTCCGCAGCCTAAGATAAAACGGACATTATGAACAATCCCGTCGTCTATGTCAAAGAAAATTTCACGGGAACAAACGCCCGATGTTTTGTATGAATAACTTGCCATATTGTTTCCTCCGAAAATAAAAAATATAGAGCCGCCGCAGCCGCCGAGCCGCCATGGCGTCTTAACTGCTCATTTTTAACACCTCTATTATACCACTATAAAGGGGCGAATCGTGACTTAGAGCCGCCGCCGTGTTACCGCCGTGCCGCCGCTGTCGCTGTCGTTGCCGCCGTGCCGCCGCCGCTGCCGTCGCCACCGCCGCTGTCGCCGCTACTGCCGTTGCCGCAGGGGAAATATCGGCTTTATATTTCCCCGATTTATTATTGCCCGGTTTATTATAAAAAAACGAGGACACCCCAAAAGGTGCCCTCGTAAAAAACAAATTAGTTAAGCTTATCCTTTAAGGATTTACCTGCCTTGAATGCGGGTACTTTAGCAGCGGCAATCTTCATTTCAACGCCTGTCTGCGGATTTCTGCCTGTTCTTGCAGCTCTCTCGCGAACTTCAAATGTGCCAAAGCCAACTAACTGAACCTTGTCACCTTTAACGAGGGCATCCTCAACTGCTGATAAGAAAGCCTTAAGAGCAGCTTCTGAATCTTTCTTTGAAAGACCTGCATTCTCAGCAATAACTGAAATTAATTCTTGCTTGTTCATTTTTCATACTCTCCTTTATTTTAAGAAATTTATTGTACTCTTTTACAAGACAGGTATATTTTACTACATTTTTGCCGAAATTTCCATAGTTTTGGCATT
This sequence comes from Clostridiales bacterium, assembly GCA_016303265.1. GTDB lineage: Bacteria > Bacillota > Clostridia > Monoglobales > Monoglobaceae > SIG454. Next base: position 7,582 of record JAEDLZ010000047.1, on the reverse strand, counting down.
TTTTTTGAAAGATTGTTAAAAATACACAAATTAGAATATACAAAGATGTCTATTATGCACAACAATAATATGAAAATCGGCTGTTTTAAACGAGTTTTCCCACACTTGAAGAGATTTATTCATCGTCATTCATGAGCATTTCGTTGAATTCCTGTCGGGTCATTTTCACCTGTCGGGGTTTTGTTCCCTCATAGGGACCGATTATGTTAAGTTCCTCCATGCGGTCAATAAGCCTTGCGGCCCTTTGGTAACCGATTTTGAATTTCCGCTGAAACATTGCAACAGAGGCTTGTCCCGAATCCACAACCATTTCGACCGCTTTAATAAAAAGGTCGTCACGCTCGTTTGAAATCGGTTCGCCGTCATCGGAGGTCCGGGTATCATCCGGCTCCTTTTCAATCTGCTCAATTATTGATTCATCGTATTCCGCCTCATATTGGTTTTTAATGAAGTCTATGATGCCCTCGATTTCGCTGTCCGACAGAAAGTTGCCTTGAATTCTGGTCGGTTTTGCCGCGCCTCGGGGGAAGTAGAGCATATCGCCCTTTCCCAGCAGCTTCTCGGCGCCCACTGTGTCAATTATTGTGCGGCTGTCTACATGAGAGGAAACCGCAAAGGCAATTCTTGACGGAATGTTTGCCTTAATTACGCCTGTTATAACATCAACCGATGGTCTTTGCGTTGCAATAACAAGATACATTCCCGCAGCCCGCGCAAGAGCTGCCAGTGAGTTAATCGAGGATTCCACCTCGCTTCTCGCCGCCACCATAAGGTCGGCAAGCTCGTCTATAATAATGACAATTTCCGGCATTTTGAGTTCGGGCGTTCCGTTTTCATCCATAAGCTTGTTATAGCCGCTTATGTTGCGAACCTTGTTGTCCTTTAGCATTGCATAGCGTTTTTTCATTTCCGCAACCGCCCAGTTAAGAGCCCCTGCGGCGTGTTTCGGATTTGTCACAACGGGGATAAGAAGGTGCGGAATCCCGTTATAGACGCCAAGCTCAACCATTTTCGGGTCAATCATAATAAGCTTTACCTCGTCCGGGCGTGCCTTATATAAAATACTTGCGATAAGTGAGTTTATGCAGACGCTCTTGCCCGACCCCGTTGCGCCTGCAATAAGAATGTGCGGAAACTGGGCAATATCCGCTATAACGCTTGTTCCGCTTATATCCTTGCCTATGGCAAAGGCGGTTTTTGATTTGAAGTTGCGGAATGCGTCGGTATCCAGAACTTCGCGGATGTGAACGGCGCTCGACTTCTCGTTGGGAATCTCAATGCCTACGGCGGATTTGCCGGGAATGGGCGCTTCGATTCTTACGCCTGTTGCGGCAAGGCTTAAGGCAATGTCGTTTGAAAGGTTGGTTATTTTTGCAACCTTTATTCCGGGCGCAGGCTGAAGCTCAAACCGGGTTACGGTGGGACCCTGAGTTATGTTGAGAATTTTTGCCTCCACGCGGAAGCTTGCGAGAGTTTCAAGCAGGCGGTTTGCCTTATCTTCAAGCTCTGCTTTGACCTCATCTCTGTTCTGGGTCTTTGCCGAAACCTTGTTCAAAAGTGAAAGGGGCGGCATTTTATAATTGATAATCCTTGTCGCCTCAATGGATTTTTCTACGGCGCTGCTTATCTGGTTTGCTGCCTCAATAACCTCACCCTTTTTAAGACGCTGACCTGCCTCAACCGCACGATCCATGGGAACGCCCTTGTCGATTGCGGCTTGCGTTGCGGGGTCGAGCCGCTCCTCCATGCTCTCAAGGGTTGGCGGCTCAAAATCGTCGGAATCTTCTTTGAAATTCCCTTCGCTGTCCGGGAGTCGGGTCAAAATTCCTGACGAATTCGGTACGGCGCTTTCAGACTGCCGGACGGGGGTTATAACACCCGTTGAAACATCCTTCGGGTGGAACGGTGCGTCCGACCGAAGCGACGGTTCATCGGCACTTTCGCCGTCTTCAAATTCTGCCAGCTGGGGGAAGAAATCCTCCGTAAGAATAAATGAATTTGCAGGCTCGGGTGTAATAAATTCCTCAACTTCGTTATCGGTTTTTTTCTGTTTTTTGCCGGACTTTTTATTGGGGACAAGCTCATCGTCCTCAAAATATCTGTCTTTTGGAAGGGGAACAAGATTTTTTTCGGACTCGTCGGCATAATCTTCCCCGAAGTCCTCGTTTTCCGCCCTTTCACGGCGGCGGGTTTTTGCCGCCTCTATGCGCTCCTTTGAACGTTTATGGATAGTTCCGCCGATTTTACGGAAGAGCTTTCCGAAGGATACCCCCGTCAGGAAGGTTATAAAAATCAGCAGCCCTGCAACCGAGAAAATCCAAAGCCCAACCTTGCCGATAAGTCTGCAAAGGAGAATACACAAAACACCGCCGAAGGCGCCGCCGCCAACACCTTTCTGACCCTGAAGATACAGCTTGGGAATATTCAGGTCGTCAAGACTGCTCTGATTATCAATAAGCCCGAAAATTATCGAAGTTGCCAGCATAAGTCCGATAAACAGCCATGGCTTGTAGCTTTGCGCTTTTTCTCTTTTATCGATAAACAGATTTATCCCTATCCACAAAATGAATACCGTTGAAATTGCCGCCGCATTGCCGAAAAGTCCGGTTAAAATGTTTCTTGTGAACTCGCCTGCAATCCCCATGGCGGATTTAAGCAGAAAGGAAAGACCTATAAAAAGCCCGAGCGCCAGAACAATTATACCCTTGACCTCGTTGCTCAAAAGCTTTTCTCCCGAAGCCGCCGCTTTTGAGGAACGGGGCTTTTGAGAATTTTTCGTATTCTTTGAATTTTTTCGGGTGTTCCTTGATTTTGTGTCAGCCATAATTATATCACCATTCTTTCGTCGAAGTCCGTTTCCGTGCCGGCGGCGGGCAAAAAAGCGCACTCATTGCACAGCGCCCTCTTATCGGCGCCGCAGACAGGCAAAGCGGCTTGAACCTGCCGCCCGGGGAAAAGCTCCCGAAAATGAGCCTTTAGCGAAATTTTCGGGGAATGTATTTTAAGCCGCATACATCAGTCCGAAGTAAAGGAGAACTATTATGCCCAGGACTATGCGGTAATAGCCGAATGCCCTAAAGTCGTGCTTTCTTATATAATCCATGAGGAATTTTATAGCGATAATCGATACAATGAATGAAACAAGAGTTCCGGTAATCAGAACCGCCCATTCGTTAGGTGTGAAAGAAAGTCCGAAGCCCAGCATTTTAAGCGCGCTTGCACCGAGCATGACCGGGATTGCAAGGAAAAATGAAAACTCCGACGCAACGGTTCTCGATGTCCCTAAAAGAATTGCACCGAGAATAGTTGAGCCGCTTCTTGATGTTCCCGGAATCAGAGCAAGAATCTGAAAGCATCCAATCAAAAATGCGGTTTTATAAGAAAGGTCTGATAAATTTGATGTTTTAGGGCTTTTCTTCCGTCCCTCAATAACAATGAATAAGACGCCGTAAATTATAAGAGCCAAAGCAATAACCAAGGGGGTTGAGAGGTATCCGTCAATTATGTCCTCAAATAAAATTCCCGCAACTCCCGCAGGAATGACGGCGATTATAACCTTTGACCACAAAATCCATGTATCCTTTTTCTGCACCGAAGATTTTTTGGGCGAGAAGGGGTTGAGTTTATGAAAATAAAGAACAAGAACGGCGAGAATCGACCCGAACTGGATAACAACCTTGAACATATTCCAAAAGTCGTCGCTGCAGCTGAGATTAAGAAACTGATTGAGCAGAAGAAGATGCCCTGTACTGCTTATAGGCAGCCATTCTGTTATTCCCTGGATAATACCGAAAACGACCGATTTCAGAATTTCGATAATGTTTATCATGTTAATTCCTCCTGTATGGGGTTTATGTAAAACCTTTTCCTGCATAATTATACAGTATAAGTATAGCATAAAGATGACGAAATTGCACGACTTTATCAAAAAGTAGTTAAAATTTAACACAAATGAAACAATAGGGGCGCAATATTTCCCTTTTTGATTGCTTCGTATGTTTGACGGCGTATTTTGCCTGCGCTTGTATGCGGTGCAAAAATACAGCCTTTATTGCAAGACAGGAAATATTTTCAAAAATTTCATATGAAGGATTATTACGATGATAAAAATCGAAAATTTACCGGAAATCCGACAGCAACTTTGGCATAAGACAAATAAAAACAGTAATTTCTGAGCATACTTAAACAAAAAGGAGTGACAAATATGAACATTCGGGAATTTTACGATAAAAGAAAGGTTGCCGTTGTGGGAACGGGAATGGTGGGTATGAGCTATGCCTACGCCATGCTTAATCAGGGCGTGTGTGACGAGATGGTTCTGATTGATTTGAATCGCGAGCGCGCCGAGGGAGAGGCGATGGACTTAAACCACGGACTTCCCTTTGCGTCAAATCGCATGAGGATAACGGCAGGCGGCTATGAAGAATGCAGCGACGCAGATATTATTGTTATCTGCGCAGGGGTTGCCCAAAAGGACGGCGAAACAAGGCTTGACCTTCTGCAAAGAAACGCAAAGGTGCTGGAAAGCGTGACGAAAAGCATCACAGATTCGGGATTTTCGGGGATTGTGGTTGTTGCAACAAACCCTGTTGATATTATGACGAGAGTGGTTCAGGAATGTTCGGGATTTGAACCCAAAAGAGTTATCGGAACCGGGACGATTCTGGACACGGCAAGACTTCGCTATATGGCAGGCGAATATTTTTCCGTTGACCCGAGAAATATTCACGGCTATGTTATAGGCGAGCACGGCGACAGCGAATTTGTGCCATGGTCTCAGGCATTGCTTTCAACAAAACGGATTCTTGATATAATAAATGAACATCCGCAGTATCATCTTGAGGAACTGGAAAAAATCAGCGAACAGGTCAGAACCTCCGCCTATACCATAATAAAGGCAAAAAATGCCACCTATTACGGAATCGGAATGTCGCTGGTAAGGCTTACCAAGGCGGTTCTGGGCAACGAAAACAGCGTATTGACAGTATCGGCAAAGCTTAACGGAGAATACGGCCAAAGCGGCGTTTATGTGGGCGTTCCGTGCATTATAGGAAGGAACGGCATTGAGGATATTCTTGAAATCGAGATTACGGAAAATGAAAAAGCAAAGTTTGAAGCCTCCTGCCTTACGCTTCGTCAGTCTTTTGACGAAATAAAAAATAAAGATTAAAGAAAAAGGCGTCGGGTCATTGACGAACGGAAAAATATGTGTTAAAATTAGCGTGTCTGAATATGACGCGCTGATTTTGTGTAAGGCGTAATTTGCTGCCGTGCAGAAGTTTTATCGGCAAAGAGAAAAATTACGGTCGGATTTTCGGCGCGGCAAAGAGGTATTTATATGAAAATTGTATTGCAGAGAGTTCAAAACGCAAGCGTGACGGTCGGAGGAGAAGCTGTAGGCGAAATCGGAAAGGGACTGCTCCTTTTTCTGGGCGTCGGTGAGGGCGACACGAAGGAAATCACGAAGAAGATGATTGAAAAAATATATAAGCTGAGAATTTTCGAGGACGACAACGGAAAGACCAATCTGAGCTGTGCCGATGTCGGCGCCGAGGTTTTGCTTATATCCCAGTTCACCCTTTATGCAAACTGCAAAAAGGGCAACAGACCCAGCTTCATTGAGGCGGCAAAGCCCGACAAAGCAAATGAGCTTTATGAATATGCCGCAGAGCTTTGCGGTGAAAGATTTTCTAAAACACAGACGGGGGTTTTTGGGGCGGACATGAAGGTAAGCCTCTTAAACGACGGACCGTTTACCATAGCTTTAAGCAGTGATGAACTTATATAGAAATTATGTCGTATGTAAATTGCCGCTGTGAAAGTTTCTTTGGCTTTCGGGCGGAATATAACCGTTTGCCCGTCCGCAGGCAAGGCGGCGAACACTTTAATTGCTGTATGCGGGCGGAAAGGCTGTAGGGTTTATGATAGGAATAATAGGTGCGATGAAGCCCGAAATTGACGGGATTAAGGCTGTGCTTGAAAATAAAAAAACGGAAAATATAAGCGGAATTGAGTTTGTTTGCGGCACTGTCTGCGGCAGAGAGGTCGTTGCGGCTCAAAGCGGAGTCGGAAAGGTGTTTGCCGCAATTTGCGCTCAGACAATGATACTTAGATACAGCCCCGAAACGATTATCAATATCGGCGTCGGCGGAACGCTTACGGAAAAGCTGGGCATAGGCGATATTGCCGTGGCTTCGGCGGTCGTTCAGCATGATATGGACACTTCGCCCATAGGCGATCCTGTGGGGCTTATTTCGGGGATAAATGTTATTGAGATTCCATGCGGCAGAAAAACCGTTGAGAAATTCAGAGACAGTGTTTCGTCCTTGGGCATAAAGTGCGAAATCGGAATTATCGCGTCCGGTGACCAGTTTATAAGCAGCAGCGCTCAGAAGAGACGCATAAGGGAAAATTTTGACGCCATAGCCTGCGAAATGGAAGGCGGAGCGGTCGGTCAGGTTTGTTATGTAAACGGCGTGGATTTCTGTGTTGTCAGGGCAATATCGGACAGTGCGGACGGCGAAGCGAAAATGGATTACCCCGCATTTATGGAAATGGCGGCGAAAAATTCGGTTGAGGTTATGAAGAATTTTCTTGCGAGGTGAAATTCAGCATGGCATGCGGCAAATTTAAAACGAGCGGCTTTTCGGTTTACATAACGGGCTTTTTCCTGATGAGTGTTTTATATTGGATATACGATGTGGTTTCAAGCTGGCTCATATATCCTCCGTATAAATTACAGATTGATGCGGCAACGGTGCTTTACGCAATGTTTGCAGGGGCTTGTATGCTCCTTGCCGCGCAGATTTTCAGGCTGATAGGAAAAGCGGGAAAGGATATAAATCCAACGCCGATTCTGCTTATTGTTATGTCGGTGGTTATATTCGGTTTTTTGGAATATTTCATGTCTTTGGGCTTTGAGAAGCTTTTTGGGTATATTCCGAAGAATTACGGCGGCAGACTTTTTAATATAAACGGCCGTATTTGCTGCGAAAGCTGCGTCAGCTTTGCGGCGTTTGAGTTTATCTATGTGTATGTGGCAAATCCGCTCGTCCGCACCGGGCTGAGTAAGCTTGGCAGGGCGCTTCAACGCATTATTTCGGCGGTAATTATTATACTGACACTTTTATTTCTTATTTCGGCAGTAAAATTTTTAGGGTGACAGCGCGGGGACAATATACTGTCATTGCCTGTCCTTGCGGGGGTTTTGCCTTGCGGACGGAATGAAAGTGTGCACGGACAATAATCCCGGTTTAACGCCTTGTCTGCTCACGGCCGGGTGTTAAATGGGTTCCGTTGATTTTGCGGGCGGAAGGGAAACAGAATTTATATAAAAAGGGGGATAAAATTTACATGAAAAGGATATGCTTGCTTATATTGTGTGTTGTAACGGTTTTTTCCTTTACGGGCTGCCGCAGGCAGGAAGAGGAAGAGGCGGAAGTTTTAATTGATTATGATGCGATGGATGAAAAGGTAGGTCAAAATCAGGAAAGCGCAGAAGCCCGGCAGGTGCCGTTTGAAGATGAGCTTGCGGACATAAGGGCTGCTGCACAGGAGTATGTGAGTTATCTTATAAAAAATG
>JAEDLZ010000173.1 GCA_016303265.1 Clostridiales bacterium | reverse complement strand
AACTATTTTTGCCATAAAGAACACTCCTTATCTATGTAAAATATTATTTACCCAAAGCGGCACGGGCAGCTTTGATGTTTTCAACAAATTTTTTGCCCTGAGCCGTGATTGCCGCATAGTCGCCGGTTTTTGCGCCTGCGGTTAATGCGCCGCCTGCGCCGACGGCAACAGCGCCTGCCTTAATCCATTCGGCAACATTGTCGGCGGAAACGCCGCCGGTGGGCATCATCTTAGCCTGCGGAACAGGACCGTTTATCGCTTTGATAATTTTAGGACCGAAAACCTCGCCCGGGAATATCTTAATAATGTCAGCGCCCGCCTCCATAGCGGCAACAACCTCCTTGATTGTCATACAGCCCGGCATATAAGGAACTCTGTAGCGGTTGCAAAGCTTTGCCGTTTCCGGGTCAAAGTAGGGACTGACAATGTACTGAGCGCCGGCAAGAATGGCAATTCTTGCGGTTTCGCTGTCCATAACAGTGCCTGCACCGAGAATAATTTCGTCCTCTGAATATGCGTCTGAAAGCTCGGCAATGACTTTGTCAGCCTTCGGCACCGTGAAGGTAAGCTCGATTGCGGGAACGCCGCCCTCAATACAAGCGTCGGCGATTTTCTTTGCCTGCTCTGCGCTCTCTGCACGAACAACGGCAACAATACCGACATCGGTAATCCTTTGAATAACTTTTTCTTTTTCCATTGAAGTTTACTTCCTTTCAAAAATGCATTTTGCATTTATTCAAAATTTAACCAAATATATTGTATCACATAATTTTACAAATGGCAATACCTATAAACGCAAAAAAGCTTTTTATGAAGAAAAAACCAAAAAATAGAAAATTTTACAAAAAAATTAAAAATATACTTGAAAAATGGAAAAATATATAGTACAATGTAAAATGTTACAATATTGACAATCGGGTTTAAAGTATAGATAAAAACCTGTTGGAGAAAATATTAACAAAGCAAACATCCGGGGTCACAAATTTATATGAATTGTAATTTAAATGTGTATTTCGGTTTTTGGCAAACTGCCCGTCCACAGACAGTTTTGCACAGATTCACGGAAGTGATATATTATTATTGTGGAAGAAAGGCTATGTGTATTATGAGTGAAATTAAAAAAATCGGCGTTATGACAGGCGGCGGAGACTGCCCGGGGCTTAATGCGGTAATCCGTGCGGTTACAAAAACCGCAATCTTGAAATACGGTCTTGAGGTTGTGGGTATTAAGCATGGCTATCGCGGACTGTATCTTGGCGGAGATGAATTTGTAAAGCTTGAATTAAAAAATGTTACGGGGATTATTTCCAAGGGCGGTACAATTCTTTACAGCTCAAATAAGGATAATTTGTTCGATTATACTTATACGGACGAAAACGGCAAGGAATGTCACGGAGATGTATCGGATGTAGGCATTAAGAACCTTAAAGAAGCCGGAATTGACGCACTCGTTGTTATCGGCGGAGACGGTACGCTTACAAGCGCCCGTGATTTCTCGAGAAAAGGAGTTAAGGTTATCGGCGTTCCGAAAACAATCGATAACGACCTTGCTGCAACAGAAGCCACATTCGGTTTTGATACAGCTGTTGACACGGCGACAGAGGCTATTGACCGCCTTAAAACAACGGCAGAATCCCACAGTAGAATAGTTGTTGTTGAGGCGATGGGCAGATATGCCGGATTTCTTGCATTATCAATGGGTATAAGCGGCGGAGCAGACGCTATACTTATTCCTGAAATCGAATATGATATAAACAAGGTTGCAGAACAGATTAAGAAAAACAATGCAAGAGGAAAGAACTATGCAATCGTTGTCGTTGCCGAGGGGGCAAAGCCGAAGGGCGGCAAGGTTACGGTTTCAAAGGTTGTTGAAAACAGTCCTGACCCCATCAGACTGGGTGGAATAGCAAACCAAGTTGCAGAGCAGCTTGAGCAGCTTGTGGGGCTTGAGGCTCGTGCAACAATTCTCGGACATATCCAAAGAGGCGGTTCTCCCACAGCAAAC
>JAEDLZ010000046.1 GCA_016303265.1 Clostridiales bacterium | reverse complement strand
TTAGGAGGCGGTCGCTCTATCCGGCTGAGCTACGGAAACATATATCAAATTATGCTCAATCATCAGTATAATGGTGTTTAATTTATCCAACAGACCGCAATGTCTTAAAAATTTTTACCATAATATAATACATCAAAATTGATATATTGTCAAGCCCTTTTGCATAAATATAGTTAAGAAAATCGGGCAAATATGCCTTTGATACGGAGGTTATTATGGCAAAAAATATTGATACGGGGTATCTTGTTGTTCAGGTTAATACTGCGGGAATGGGGCTTCCTATTGAGAATGCTCATGTGACGGTCAGCTCAACAGATCAGACTGAGAGAATTTTGACAACAGACCGAAACGGAAAAACCGAAACAATAGAGCTTTCTGCGCCGCCAAGGACAAATTCGATGAGTCCGGGAAATACGGATAATTACAGTAATTACAAGATACAGACCAGTAAGGAGGGCTACTATCCGGTGGAGAACATTGATGTTCCCATATTCGGAGGAGAGATAACGGTGCAGCGGGTTACACTTCTTCCCTTGCCTTTGGGATATGCACCGGAAGAAGAACAATTTGTTGACACAGAGCCAAATTTATGATACCGGAAAGGAGAAAATTTTATGACAGGAACACCGGTTATTCCCGAATATATAACGGTTCATTTGGGTGCGCCCGATTCCCCTGCGGAAAATGTAACCGTACCGTTTGCGGAGTATATAAAAAATGTAGCCTCAAGCGAGATTTATCCTACATGGCCCGAAAGTGCAATAAGGGCAAATATATATGCTCAGATTTCTTTTGCACTTAACAGAATCTATACGGAATGGTATCGTTCAAGAGGCTATGATTTTGACATTACAAACTCAACTGCCTATGACCAGTCTTATGTTAAGGGGAGAAATATATTTGAAAATATAAACGAGATTGTCAGTGAAATTTTTGACGATTACATAAGGCGGCAAGGATATATAGAGCCGCTTTTTGCGGTATATTGCGACGGAATTGAGGTTCAATGCAACGGACTTTCCCAGTGGGGGAGCGTAGATCTTGCGGAGGCAGGATATGTTCCGTATGAAATACTTACACATTATTACGGAGATAATATAGAGCTGGTTTTTGACGCACCGATTGAGAATATTACGGAGTCATATCCCGGCACTCCTTTGCGGATAGGAAGCGCAGGGGACCCGGTGCGCCGTGTGCAGAATCAGCTAAACTGGATTTCTCTCAATTATCCGCTTATTCCGAAAATTGCAAATCCAACGGGAATTTTCGATTTGGAAACGGATGCGGCAGTAAGAAAATTTCAGTCGACCTTCAACCTGAGTGTAGACGGAATAGTGGGAAAGGGTACATGGTATCAGCTTCAATCTATATATGTGGCGGTTAAGAAGCTGGCGGAGGTTGATTCGGAGGGTCAGACCATTCAGGATATTTCCAAGCAATATAAAGGTCCGCTTGTGGAAGGTGACCGGGGCGACGGCGTTAAGGCTTTGCAGTATTATTTAAAGCTCATTGCAATATTCAATAATGCGATTCCTCAGGTAGATGCGGACGGAATTTACGGCAGCCGGACAGCCGCCGCTGTCCGGTCGTTTCAGCAGTATTACGGGCTGGAGGTAACCGGAGCGGTAGATGAGGAAACCTGGAACTTAATATCCAATGTTTATCTCGGTATGGTAGAGGACTTAACTGAGGAAACCGTGGGAAACAATACAGTGCCATACCCCGGAACTCCGCTCAGCATGGGAAGTCAGGGCGACAGCGTGAGAATACTGCAGGGTTACCTCAGTAAAATCTCCGAATATTATGACTCGGTACCGGATGTTTCGGTTACAGGCTATTTCGGCGAACAAACCCAGAAGGCGGTTATCGCCTTTCAGGAACAGTTCGGACTGCAGGTAACAGGCTTTGTGGGACCCGTGGCATGGGTTGCCATATCGGAGGTCTATAATGATGTGGTAAACGGAGAGCTGAAATCTCCGGGGCAGTATCCGGGATACGAAGTGTCATCGGAGACATAATTATATGGAGGAGGAAAATTATGACATCAATGCGAGATAACCGGGCCAATGTATACGAAATTCAGACATATTTAAGAGCAATACAAATGGCAAGAGGCGATAAAACCCTGATCAATCCGGATGGAGTTTTCGGCAAGGAAACAGAGGAGGCGGTGAAAAATTTTCAGCGCGAAAATAACATAATTCCCACGGGACGGGTGAACGAAGAAACATGGAATAAACTTTATGCGAAGTATTTGCTGATTTTAAAGGCTGCCGCACCGGCTGCTGCGGTGAGAATATTTCCCCAGGAGGCCGTAGAATTTAAAATAGGTGATACAAGCGATGAAATTTATGTTTTGCAGGTAGTTTTAAGACGGCTTGATGAGGAACTGAACCGCCCGGAGAATGTGACGGTAAGCGGCACTTTCGACAGAGAAACCGAAATTGCCGTAAAAAATCTGCAAAGGCTTTTTGATGTGCCCCGGACGGGAATTGTTGACAAGGCTTTGTGGAATAAATTTGTAGAATTTAATAATGTCAGACATTTATACAGATAAATATAAAAAAGTATTGACAAATATAATACTATGTGATAGAATAACAATTGAACAATAATTCAAATGAAAAAATGAGAGGTGCAGGAATATGAAAAGTGACGGCAAGCAAAAAATTGAAGAGGGGGAGCTTCTGCCGAGCTGTGAATTCATGCATATTCATGACGAGTTACTTGAAAAAGTGAGGGGGATAATGCCGGAGGAGGAAACGCTTTACGATTTGGCGGAGCTATATAAGGTTTTCGGAGATACGACAAGAATTAAAATTTTGTATGCTTTGTTTGAGTCGGAAATGTGCGTTTGCGACATAGCCGGGCTTCTCGGTATAAGCATTTCGGCAATATCCCATCAGCTCAGAATTTTAAAGCAAGCCCGTCTTGTGAGATTCAGACGAGAAGGAAAAACCGTTTTTTATTCACTGTCCGATGACCATGTAAGGAGCATTTTAGGGCAGGGGATGGAGCATATAACGGAGTAGGAGGAGTACATTATGAAAAAGGTTTTTAAAATTGAAGGACTTGATTGTGCGCATTGTGCCGCAAGCATAGAAAACGGAGTTAAGAAAATTGAAGGGGTTCACAGCGCAAAGGTGAGTTTTCTTACTCAGAGAATGGTTATTGAAACGGACGAGGCGGATGCCGAGCGCGTTGTAAAAGAGGCGATTGAAATTTGCAAGGATGTTGAGCCGGATTGCGAGGTTTCGTATTAACCATGAGCAAGAAGGAGAAACAACTGCTTATAAGGATTATAATTTCATTTGTGCTTTTTGCCGCAGCGTTTTTTGTCCCCAATGAATATATAAGATATGCCTTTTTGGCGATTGCGTATATCTCTGTGGGCTACAGCGTACTAAAAGGCGCTGCCGTGCGTATTTTCAAGGGGAAGTTTTTTGACGAAAACTTCCTTATGGCGATTGCGACAATCGGAGCCATATTTGCCGGAGAATATAACGAAGCGGTTGCCGTTATGCTGTTTTATCAAGTAGGTGAGCTGTTTCAGAGCTATGCCGTGGGGAAAAGCCGAAAATCCATATCCGACCTTATGGATATATGTCCGGAGTATGCCAATCTTGAAAAGGACGGCGAAATTTTTAAGGTTGACCCAAACGAAGTCGGCATCGGAGATATAATTGTTGTCCGCCCGGGCGAAAAAGTTCCTCTTGACGGAACTGTAATAAGCGGCTCAACTACCCTTAACACAGCGCCGCTTACGGGAGAATCGGTTCCCCGCAAGGCAGAGGAGGGCGACCGCATAAGCAGCGGCGTTATAAACCTTACGGGACTTATTCGGGTTCGGGCGGAAAAGGAATTTTCCGACTCGACCGTATCTAAAATACTGGAGCTTGTGGAAAATTCAAGTATGAATAAGGCAAGGTCCGAAAATTTTATAACAAGATTTTCTCTTTATTATACCCCGGCAGTTGTGTGCGCAGCGGTATGCCTTGCGTTTATTCCGCCGATTTTTGTGGGTGGTCTTGCCTCTTGGATACACAGGGCGTTGATTTTTTTGGTTGTGTCCTGCCCTTGTGCGCTGGTTATTTCCGTTCCGCTGTCGTTTTTTGGCGGAATTGGCGGAGCGTCCAGAAACGGAATTCTGGTAAAGGGTTCCAACTATCTTGAAAGCTTAGCGCAATGCAAAACGGTTATATTTGATAAAACGGGGACGCTTACGAAGGGTAAATTTGAGGTCGTTTCAGTAAATCCCTGCGGAGTATCCGAAGAGGAACTTTCAAAAGCGGCGGCAGTTGCCGAAAGCGGTTCAAATCATCCGATTGCAGAGGCAATTACAAAAAAATTCGGCAAGGATGACAGCGCGGATGAAATCTTGGAAGTTGCAGGCAAGGGAATAAGGGCAGTAAAAGGCGGCAGGGAAATCCTTGCGGGAAATGTGAAACTTATGGCGGATAACGGAATAGACATCGTAAAGCCCGATGTTTTGGGCACTGTTGTGTATGTTGCCGCTGACGGAGAGTTCATAGGAAGCATAGTTATAGCCGACAGAATTAAAGAGGACAGCAAAGAGGCTGTAAAAGAGCTTTACAGCGCCGGTGTTTTTGATACGGTTATGCTTACGGGCGACAGCCGTGACAATGCAGAGCCCGTTGCGAAGGAGCTTGGGATAAAGCGCTACTTGGCGGAGCTTTTACCGGCAGACAAGGTTTCGGAAACGGAAAAAATAATAAGTGAGTCAAGCGGCAAGGTTGCATTTGTGGGAGACGGAATCAATGACGCCCCCGTTCTTGCCCTTGCCGATGTGGGAATCGCGATGGGCGGAATCGGCTCAGATGCGGCAATTGAGGCGGCAGACATAGTTTTGATGGACGATAAGCCGTCGAAAATTCCTGTCGGGATTAAAATTGCGAGGAAAACCATGCGAATTGTGCGGCAGAACATAACATTTGCACTCGGTGTAAAAGGAATTATCCTGATTCTTAGCGCCGCAGGAATTGCGAATATGTGGGAAGCGGTTTTTGCCGATGTCGGCGTCGCTTTTATAGCAATTTTAAACTCTATGCGTACCCTTAAGAAGAAAATATAGCAGAAAAAACGGGATTTTATTTGCTCTTACGGGAAAGTATGTCCGACGGAAAGTTTTACCTAATATTTAAAGCGGTATTTATTGAAAAGTTTATACTGTTGCATAAATAAACCCCTGATAATTCAGGGGTTTATTTGTGTGCGCTTATTTTATATTATAGAATGAATTTATGCCGTTGTATTCCGCAGACATACAAAGCTCCTCCTCAATGCGCAGAAGCTCGTTGTATTTTGCGACACGGTCGGTTCTTGATGGTGCTCCGGTTTTAATTTGTCCGGCATTTACAGCAACCGCAAGGGAGGCAATGGTTGTATCCTCGGTTTCTCCGCTTCGGTGGGAAACAATGGCGGTATACCCGGCGGTTTGCGCCATACGGATAGCGTCAAGTGTTTCTGTCAGAGTTCCTATCTGATTTACCTTTATCAGAATTGAATTTCCGCATCCTGAGGCTATTCCCCGTTGCAGTCTTGATGTGTTTGTAACGAATAAATCGTCACCCACAAGCTGAATTTTGTCCCCCAGCTTGCGTGTAAGAATTTTCCAACCCTCCCAATCTTCTTCATACATACCGTCCTCAATTGAAATTATCGGATATTTGCTTACCCAATCCGCCCAAAAGGCAACCATTTCCTCACGGGTGAGGGTTTTGCCGGTTTTCCAGAAGCTGTATTTGCCTTCGTTACCGGCTTTTTTTGCCGCGTCATACATCTCGCTTGAGGCGGGGTCGAGGGCAATGCGGAAGTCATCGTAGGGCTTAAAGCCGGCACGGTCAATTGCTTCTAAGATGAGTTTAACGGCGTCCTCGTCGGTTTCTAAGTTGGGGGCAAATCCGCCTTCGTCGCCAACCGCAGTGGAGTATCCTTTTTCTTTAAGCAGCTTTTTCAGAGTATGGAAAACCTCGGTGCAGTTTTGCAGAGCGGTTTTGAAGTTTTTTGCGCCAACGGGCATTATCATAAATTCCTGACAGGAAATTGAGTTGTCGGCATGCTTGCCGCCGTTTATAATATTCATCATTGGAACAGGCATTGTCTTTGCGTTTACTCCGCCGATATACTGATAAAGAGGAAGAGCGGCGGCTTCGGCACAGGCTTTTGCGCAGGCGAGAGAAACGCTCAGTATGGCGTTTGCGCCAAGCCGGGACTTGTCCGGCGTTCCGTCAAGCCTTATTAAGGCGTGGTCAATTGCGGACTGGTCAAAGGCGTTAAGTCCGATAAGAGTATCGGCAATTTCGCCGTTCACATTTGCAACTGCTTTGGAAACTCCGTTTCCCATATACCGTTCTCCGCCGTCACGAAGCTCGCAGGCTTCAAAAGCGCCTGTTGACGCACCTGACGGAACAGCGGCACGCCCGACTGACCCGTCCTCAAGAGTAACCTCCGCCTCGACAGTGGGGTTACCTCTTGAATCGAGAATTTCACGGGCAAAAATATCCGCTATTGCTGCATAATTTCTCATAAAATCTTCATAGCCTTTCTGCCCACAAACATAATAAAATTTTCCGAACCTCATCTGTGGGCTGACAAGGCGTATAGCGGAAATTTTGCGCATATGTGATTGGGTTTTGCATATGCACAGCAAATCCGATGGAGGTTTTAAGTGTTTTTTTTGCACAAAAAAACCTCTCTTGTGGAAGATTTTTCCCACAAAAGAGGTTTTTATTCAAAATTATTTGTTTTCTCTAAGCTCGACGCGGCGGATTTTTCCGCTTATTGTTTTAGGAAGTTCATCAAAAAATTCAACTATCCTCGGATATTTGTAAGGAGCGGTATTTTCTTTCACATAATTTTGAATTTCCTTAACAAGCTCGTCCGTTGCGACAGTACCTTTTGTTAAAACGATGTTTGCCTTAACAATTTGACCTCTTAAGGGGTCGGGAGCGGCAGTTACCGCACATTCAAGAACATAAGGGAGCTCCATAATAACGCTTTCAATCTCAAATGGACCGATGCGGTAGCCGGAGGACTTGATAATATCGTCAGTTCTGCCCACATACCACAAGTAACCGTCCTCGTCGCACCAGGCGGTATCGCCGGTGTGGTAAAAGCCGTCATGCCATGCTTCGTCAGTGAGCTTTTTATCTTTGTAGTACCCTTTGAACAATCCGCAGGGAATACGGTTTTGAGTGTTTATAACGATTTCACCCGTTTCGCCCGATGCGGCGGGGGTTCCGTCAGGAAGCACTATGCGCACATCATAAAGCGGCGTCGGTTTACCCATTGAACCGGGCTTTGGATTTGTCCCGACAAGGTTTCCGACAACAAGGGTTGTTTCTGTCTGTCCGAAACCTTCGATAGGTTTAAGCCCTGTAGCTTTATAAAATTGATAAAATACTTCAGGATTAAGAGCCTCGCCGGCTGTCGTCGCATATTCCAGGGATGACAAATCGTATTTTGACAAATCCTCCTTAATGAAGAATCTGTACATTGTAGGCGGTGCGCAGAAAGTGGTTATGTTGTATTTTGCAAACATAGGAAGAATATCCTCTGCATGAAAACGCTCAAAATCATAAACGAATATTGCGGTTTCGCAAAGCCATTGTCCGTATAGCTTGCCCCAGAGAGCCTTGCCCCAGCCGGTATCGGAAATTGTGAAATGAATTCCGTCGGGATTAACCTTGTGCCAATATTTTGCGGTTATAAAGTGACCGAGAGCATATTTGTAGCTGTGCGCGGCAATTTTGGGATAGCCTGTCGTTCCGGATGTGAAGAACATAAGCATATCATCGTCACCGCAGGCGGAATCCTCGGTGCGCAAATAAACCGACGGAAATTTCTCAATATCGGCATTGAAGTCGTGCCATTTTTCGCTGAGAACTCTGCCGACCATAATTCTTGTTATGTTAAGGCCGTTTTCTTCAATTGCCAAATCAACCTGATGTCCTACATCGCCGTCACTTGTACAGACAATCGCCGAAATGTCCCCCGCCTTGAAACGGTATTCAAAATCGTGTTTAACAAGCTGATTGGTTGCAGGAATAACAACTGCGCCGATTTTGTGAAGAGCAAGAATGGAGAACCAGAACTGATAGTGACGCTTTAAAACCAACATAACCTTATCGCCCTTTTTTATTCCCAAGGATTCAAAGTAGTGAGCGGTTTTTGAACTGTATTCGCTTATTTCTCTGAAGGTGAATCTGCGTTCGTTTTTATCGTTATCTACATATATGAGAGCGATTTTATCAGGACACTTTTTTGCAAGCTCATCAACAGTATCGAAAGCAAAATTATATTTGTCCTCGTTTACGAAAGAGATGGATTTTAAAATCCCGTTTTCATCTTCAACGGGTTTAATAAACTTTTCGTAAACTCTTGAAACCTGCGGAGCCTGAAGAGCGGAATCGGCATTTTGTTCGCCCATAACATCCTGCATATAGGACCCGTCCTCACCCTGAGGAGCCATAACCACCGCAATAAATTCGCAAGGCTCGCCCCCTATTGCAATCATACCGTGAGGCGTTGCACTGTCGTAATAAATTGTATCTCCGGGGTTGAGAATTTCTGTGTGGTCGCCTATCTGAACCTTAAGACTCCCTTTTAAAATCAAATCAAATTCCTGTCCCGTATGAGTGCTGAGCTTTATAGGTTCGTCCTGCTCGTCGGGAATATAGGGTGCGCGAACCCGAAAAGGCTCTGCGGCGCGGTTCTTGAATAAATATGCAAGATTATTGTAAATGAATCCTTTTCTGCGGACAAGCGGAAGCCCCTCTCCCTGTCTTGAAACAGTATAGGATGTCAATGTGGGGCTCTCACCCTTAATAATATCGGTAACATCAACGCCAAAGCACTGGGCGCATTTGTAAATAAATGTAAAACTGAAATCCGTGTTTCCTGATGTAAGCTCCTTGTATTCGTTGACGGACACACCTGTTTTGTCAGCCACATACTCAACGGAATAGCCGGAAATTTCGCGTAGTTCTTCAACTCTTTGAGCAATTTCGGATAATTGTTTCATAATACCGATTCTACCTTTCTTTTTTATATACAAAACAAGGATAACATTTTTTGACATCAAAGTCAAGAAAATAAAAGAAAATAAAAACAGATTTTTGTATAAATTTCTCGGCCTTGGATAATATTATCATAAAGGACGGTGGTTAATTTGTTCATAACATTTGTGAGAACAATAATAATGTACATTTTTGTTATAGCGGTTATCAGACTTATGGGTAAACGACAGATAGGCGAGCTTGAGCCGTCAGAACTGGTGGTAACCATAGTTATCTCCGAAGTTGCCGCCATGCCGATTCAGGAAAGCTCTCAGCCCATTGCGTCGTCGGTTATTGCAATAGCGCTGCTGCTTATAATGGAGGTTATTATTTCGTTTGCGGCATATAAAAATCGTTTTTTTCGGAAAATACTTTACGGAACCCCCAGCGTGCTGTTTTCCAAGGGAAAACTCAACCAAAAAGAGATGGAAAAGGAACGCTTTAATGTAAATGATTTAATGGGAATTATAAGAAACAATGGTGCAGCGGGGTTTGATGAGGTGGATTTTGTTATAGTGGAAACCAACGGTAATGTCAGCGTGATTATGAATTCCGACAACAAAACGGTGACAACGGGCGATTTAAATATAAAAGCAGAGCCTGTGGAATTAAGCTATGTGGTGATTGAAGGCGGAAAGGTCAACGAAAAGAATCTGAAAAGTATAGGATTTAACAGAAAATGGCTTGATAAACAGCTGGTTTCAAATTCTGTAAAAGACACGAAAGATATATTCTGTATGAGCGCAGATAAGAACGGTAAGGTTTATATAATAAAGAAGGAGAAGAATCAATGAAAAGATTTATAGGCTCATGTATAACTTTTGTTGTTATTCTTGCACTGATTATAATTCATTCGGTATCAATGGTGCGTTTGGGCAATAAAATAAGGGATTTATCCGATAAAACGGAAGAATGTGTTCTAAACGATGATTGGGAGGAAGCATCGGCATACCTGAGCCTGATAAAAGACGAATGGGAGAGAAAAAGCATATGGACAGCGCTTACCATTAAAACCGATGATATAGAACAAATAGACATAAGTCTGTCACAAAGTGAAAAATATGCCAAGCTGAAAGCGAAGGAGCAGTTTATGGGCGAATTTACAATGTTTTCAAAACTTGTGGAGCATATACCGCATCAAGAGGGGTTCCATATTGAAGAACTGCTGTAAATTAGGGGATTTAGCGAGAAAAAGATAAAAAAATAAAAAAATCGAAAAAAAGCGAAAAAAGGGGTTGACAAAAGGGGGAAAAAGTGATATATTAAGAAAGCTGTCGCAAA
>JAEDLZ010000045.1 GCA_016303265.1 Clostridiales bacterium | reverse complement strand
ATAACAGCTTCGGCGCCTTCAAGGATATTGCCTGTTGTATCAAATCCGTTTTCATCGTAAAACTTAAGCTGTGCTGTTGCGCCGAGGGTTTCCGCCGCCTCCTCCGGATTTGAGAAAGACGGGATTTCAACTCTTATGGAATTATCGCCCTGAATTGTTACCTCGGCCTCCGTGTATCCCAGATTTGTAAGACGGGTTTGAAGAACCGCCGCAGCCGTGTTCATATCCTCCGATGAAGGATTTGTCTTGTCCGCTTTGAATACGATAACGGACCCGCCGTTTAAGTCAAGGCCCTGCGTTATGCCGCCTTCACTTGTTATTCCGTAAATTTGTTTTGTGTCGGTAAACTGTACACCGCATATTGCCAGCCAAGTAAGCACTGCGATGATTATAATTACCGCTGAAAGTTTTATAATACTTTTCGACACTTCATTTCCTCCTTTGTCATACTACCCCGGGCATAAAAGCGAATGCCCCGTGCCTCATGCTTATGAGCTGAAAGTATTAAATTTTAATTATTTACCGTTTCATATGAGCAGTTCCTTACAATTGCCCATGTTCTTTTATTATATATTTTTCTTCTGATTTAGTCAAGACTTTTTGTTAAATTTATTGCTTCTGAATTTCCGTAATCAGCGAAAAAGCCGCCGTTACGGCGGCTTTTGGCTATTTATCATTTAAGTCCTTCGTTTATGGCGTCTACCGTTTCTTTCAGGCTTTCCTTTGTGAAACTGCCCGATATAACGCAGGTGTCCGAATCTATTTGCTGAGATACCCCGATTTTTGATATAACCCTATCTCCAAGCTTTACATAAATCACCCGACCGATATTATTCGCCGTAGCATCGGCAAACGCCGCCCTTCCTTCTTCCGTAAATTCAAATTTAATTCCGTATTTGCCGCTGTTTTCGGCGCCGGATACTTTTTTGATATGACTGCCACTTAAAAGTACTGCTCCGTTTTCATCGGTAAAGGTCACCTGATCTTTTGAGGCTTCCTCCTTATTTCCCGGCGAATCGGACTCCTCGTTTTCTCCCTCCGTCTTTTCCTCGTCCGTATTATCGGCAGTACCCGTCTTTTTTGAGCTTAACCCCTGATTTATTGCGTCAACTATTTTATCAACCTTATCCTTGGTGTAATTTCCTCTGATAACGCATTTATCAATATCAAGCTTTTCCGTAATTTCCGACTCGGAAATAATCTGATCTCCCACCTTAATAATTATTTGCCTGCCTATATTGTCCTCTGTGGCTTTGGCAAAGGCAGCCTGACCGTCTTCGGTAAATATTATCTCAACCGCATACTCACTGCCGCCGAGAATTCCAATCGCTTTTTTAATTTGGCTTCCGTCTAACAGAATATGCCCTTCTTCATCCACAAAGGATATAGGTCCTGCTTTGATTTCTTCACCTGCGCCATTATCGGAACAGCCCGATACGAAAACCGCCGCCAGTATCAATATCATCATAATTGTTATTGCTTTAACTTTTTTCATTTTTCCATCATACCTCTTGTGTAAACCTATTTTCCGCTTCGCCGCATATCAAGTCCGTAACCGCACGCTTAAGAGCGTCTGCACCGAGAGTTGCGTTTACAGCTCTTGCTCCATAACCTTAAGGCTGAAAGGAAGCTGACCCGACTTGATTTGCGAAGCAAGCATCTGCGCTTCTTCCTTAGCGAAATCACCCGTTATAACGCAGGTTGTGTCATTGATTGTGCTCTGAACCGTGGGGGCGGAAACAATTTCCCCGTTTACTGTTATGTAAATTTTCTTGCCTGCATTTGCAGCCTCCGAAACAAACCGTCAACGCCGCAATAACAGCAAAAGCAATCATTGCCCGAATTTTTTCATTTGTTTGCTCCTTTTTTCAACATATGCTTACAGTATAAGGCATTTTGCTTCTTATGTCAATATTTATCTTCTTTTTCGTGTATTTATTCCCAAAACTCCGCCTACCGCTCCGCATACTATCCCCACGATAAGCGCTGTCACGGTTGCGGCGTTAAAGGCAAGGCTTCCGTTTACTATGCTTCCGACGGCGTAAAGCAGAATCGTATACAGCAGTCCTGCCGCCGTTCCGTTTATAAGTCCTCCGCGGACAGCTCCTCTTGCCGTCATAAATCCACAGAATATCACACTTATTCCCGTTATAACCGTTATGCAGATATTTACCGTTTCTCCGCTCAGGTCCTTTGCCGCGGCAATTACCGACAAAATAAACAAAAGTATTACCGACAGGAGATACGACATTACAAGGCATTTGACAGTATGTACGATATCGAATCTTTTTGTTTCCGTATTATCTTTTATATAACCCGTCCTTGACATAAAAAACCTCCGAATCATAATCTTTGTAAAATATATGATTCGGAGATGCTTCTTATTCCTTATTATCCTCTGACGGCGCTTCCGACAATTCATCGGAAGTCTTATTCTCCGGCGCCTGCTTTAAAAATCTTGCAACAGACCCGCGGTCAACCGTAATTGTTGATTTATTGTTGCCAACGCCTGATTCGATAACGAACAGCTCGTCCTTAATTTTAACGATTTTGCCGTGAATACCGCCTATTGTTGCGACCTCATCGCCAACCTTAAGTGCGGCAAGCATATTTTTAAGTTCCTTTTCTTTCTTTTTTTGCGGTCTTATCAATATAAACCAAAAAATTGCAAGCATTGCAACTATCATAATAATTGAAGGCCACATACTTGCCTGTTCAGCGGTTTCGCCCGCTGCATAAACTACTGTTTCTAACATTTTCTTACCTCCAATAAAGCTTTTTTATGATTATACCCTGTTTTCCTGTATTTTGCAAGTGTTTTCTTGCAAAATATTTAAATTCTTTTTCCGAGAATATCAATTTTCTCTTTTCGGTACTCGCCAAACCTGCCTTCATCCAGAGCATCTCTTATTTCCCGCATAAGGTTATTGTAGAAATACAAATTATGCGTCACCGCAAGGCGCATACCAAGCATTTCTCCCGCTTTGAAGAGATGTCTTATATAGCTTCTTGAAAAATTCCGGCAGGTCGGGCAGCCGCAGCTTGGGTCAATCGGCTTTTCATCCGTTTCGTATTTTGCATTCATTATGTTGCGTATTCCTTCCGATGTGAACAAGTGCCCATGTCTGGCGTTTCTGCTGGGCATGACGCAGTCAAAGAAATCAACGCCCCGGTAAACGCTCTCAATTATATTAACAGGCGTCCCCACTCCCATAAGATACCTCGGCTTTTCAGCGGGAGCAAAGGGCTCCACCGCCTCAATTATATCATACATAACCTCAGCCGGTTCGCCCACTGCAAGTCCGCCTATTGCAACTCCGTCCAAATCGATTTCCGCAACAGCCTTCATGTTTTCAATTCTTAAATCCCGATAGGTACAGCCCTGATTGATGCCGAACAGCATCTGATTCGGATTGACCGTGTCGGGCAGGCTGTTTAGCCGCGTCATTTCCGCCCGGCAGCGTTTAAGCCAGCGAATCGTCCGCTCTGACGCTTCTTTTGCGTATTCCTTCTCGCACGGATTTTCCACACATTCGTCAAACGCCATGGCAATCGTTGAGCCAAGATTGGACTGAATCTGCATACTCTCCTCAGGTCCCATAAAAATTCTTCTGCCGTCTATGTGGGAGGAAAAATATACTCCTTCTTCCTTTATTTTTCTCAATTTTGCCAAGGAAAATACCTGAAATCCGCCACTGTCTGTGAGTATAGGTCCGTCCCAGTTCATGAATTTATGCAATCCGCCCATTTTGCGCACAACTTCGTCGCCCGGTCTTAAATGCAGGTGGTATGTGTTTGACAGTTCCACCTGACAGCCGATTTCCTTCAGGTCAAAGGCAGACAATGCCCCCTTTATTGCCGCGGCAGTACCGACATTCATAAAAACCGGGGTCTGAATCGTGCCGTGGACGGTTTTAAACTCGCCCCGTCTTGCCGCACCTTCCTTTTTCTTAATTGTAAACATATATAATCCTCCGTACCGTCATTTTTCCGCCTAACATATAAACATTGCGTCGCCGAAGCTGAAAAAACGATATTTTTTGTCTATCGCTTCCCTGTATGCTTTAAACACCTTTTCCTTGTCGGAAAATGCCGAAATAAGCATTAAGAGCGTCGACTCGGGAAGATGAAAATTAGTCACAATAGCGTCAACCGCCCTGAACTTATATCCCGGATAAATGAATATTTCGGTATTTCCGCAGCACTCCTTCAAAAAGCCGTTTTCATCGGCACAGCTTTCCAAAGTTCTGACAGAGGTCGTTCCTACCGCAATAATACGCCCGCCGTTTCTTCGGGTTTCATTTATTATTTTTGCCGCTTCCTCGGAAATCTCATAATACTCCGAATGCATTTTATGTTCCTCAACATTATCAACCGAAACGGGACGAAATGTTCCAAGCCCCACATGAAGCGTCACAAATGCAAGCTTTACTCCCTTGCTTTTTATTTTTTCAAGCAATTCCTTTGTGAAATGAAGCCCTGCCGTAGGCGCCGCCGCACTTCCCTCAATTTTGGAATATACCGTCTGATACCTTTCCCGATCCTGCAATTTTTCGTGAATATACGGCGGAAGCGGCATTTCGCCCAGCTTATCCAAAAGCTCCTCCCATATGCCGTCATATTCAAAACGCACTATCCTGTTGCCGTCGGTCTTTACTTCAATAACCTCCGCCTTGAGAAGTCCTCCGCCAAATTCAAAGCGGCTGCCCTTTTTCGCCTTTTTCCCGGGCTTTAAAATAACCTCCCAGGTGTTTATATCAATCCGCTTAAGAAGCAAAAACTCTATTTTGCCGCCCGTTCCTTCCTTTGCGCCATAAAGTCTGGCAGGAATAACCCTTGTGTTGTTCATAACAAGGCAGTCCCCTGCATTAAGAAGGTCCGCTATATCATAGAAATGCCTGTGCTCTGTTTCCCCTGTTTCACGGTTCAGAATCATAAGCCTTGAATCGCTCCTGTTTTCAAGAGGTTTCTGGGCAATAAGCTCCTGCGGCAGGTCATAATAAAAATCCTTTGTATTCATATCTTATCCCTCTATATGTGTTCCTGTATAATAGTGGGTCAGAATCGCCTCGTAATCAAAGCCTGCTTCCGCCATTCCTTTTGCTCCGTACTGGCTCATACCGACGCCGTGGCCCCAGCCCTGACCCGAAAAAATAAAGCTGTCGCTCGTGCTGACCGTGCCTTGATATACCGCCGTACCTGTACCGTCCGTTGCGTATACCGCCGACGGCGCATTGCCGCCGAGAACGCCGGCATTATTCAGAGGAAGTGCGGATTTTCCGCTGCTTCCCAAAACATAGATATTGGGATAGCTTGTTTCCCCTCCGCCCGTAACCGTATACATCTGACTCAGGGTTGCCTCGGAAAATATTGTGCGGCAGCTTTCTCTTTCAAAAATTTTTGAACCGCTCGTTCCCGTGACTTCAAGCCGCAGCACTCTGCCTGCCGGAGTATATTCAAGTGCCTTTACGGACACGACTTCACCTATATTATAACCTTTGCTGTTCATTATTTCGGTTGCACGGGCTTTCGTCAGTTCCTTAGTCCATACGCCGTTGGGGATGTTTGCCGTATCTTCATATTCGTTGCTTACACTGACGAGATATGAAAAATTACTTCCCCACACATTTTTTACATCCTCCGTACAAGGTCCCATTGATGAGGAATAGACTGTTTGAACAAGCTCTGTTCCGCAAAGAAGAACCTTCCCTGAGGTTTCATCAACCGGAGCGTATGAGCCTGCCGCCTCGTAATCGACCCCGGAATATGCCTGACAGCACACGGTATTGCATAGGTCGAAGCCATATTCCTTATGATGGTTAAGTCTGCCGACAGCAAAATTTCTTGCGCAAACTGCCTGTGCCTTAAGCGCCTCCTTAGGCCAGCTCGGTGACATTTCCCGTGAAATCACTCCGTATAAGTAACTGTCCAGAGGAACAACATTAACTGCAGTTATGTTTCCGCCCGAAAATACTCTGAAATCAAATCCGCCCCGGTATGTTCCCGATGCCGACGCGGTTATTTTCATTCTGTCCGCCTTGGGAACAATCCCAAGCCCATACGAGGTTGTGTCAAACGAATATACCGTTTCTCCGGTTAAAGGATTGACCGCTTCTACAGAATTGCCGCCGCCTTTAACAATCTTAAGCCGGGTAAGCCCGCTCTCCCCGGCGGAGATGAAGCTCCGTCCGTCATAATACCCCACATAAAAGCCGCTTTCGCAGTCAAGAGTATATTCTGCCCGGGCGTTGGAGCCGTAATAAATTCCTATGCGCACATTATCTACCGTACTGTATGCGGACGCCTCCGCCATGCAGCCGATAACAACCGCCGTCAAAGTTATAATAAATACAATAAATTTCTTCATAAACCGTCCGTACCTTTCCCGAAATTTTTGGGGTTTTCACCTAATTTCGACAAATACCGTTGAAAATCCTTTGCCAAAAGTATTAAAAATATGTTACAATTACCCAAATCGTTTCATATTTTAAAAAAAGTATTTGACAATTATACCGCATTGACATATAATATTATGGTAGGTATTTCGTGTATTGTCAAGACCTATTTTAAATATACCCTGCATAATTTTTAAGGAGGCAGTTACATTATGAAAAAATATAAGGTTGGCATTATAGGCGCTACCGGTATGGTGGGTCAGAGATTTATCACGCTCATGGAGAAACATCCGTGGTTTGATTTGGTTCTCCTCGCCGCTTCTCCCAGAAGTGCCGGAAAGACTTATGAGGAGGCGCTCGGCGGTCGCTGGGCTATGACTACTCCCATTCCCGAATCCGTTAAATCGATGGTTGTTTACAATGCAGCCGATGATATAGATAAAATTGCGGCCCGGGTTGACTTTGTTTTCTGTGCCGTTGATATGAAGAAGGACGAAATCCGTGCCCTTGAGGAGGCTTATGCTAAAGCGGAATGTCCTGTTATTTCAAACAATTCAGCTCACAGACACACTCCGGATGTTCCTATGATTGTTCCCGAAATCAATCCGGAACACGCAGAAATCATCAATGCCCAGAGAAAGCGACTCGGAACAAAACGCGGCTTTGTTGCCGTTAAGTCCAACTGCTCGCTTCAGAGCTATGTTCCCGCGCTCCATCCTCTTATGAAATACGGTATTAAAAATGTTCTTGCTTGTACATATCAGGCAATATCAGGTGCAGGAAAGACATTTGAAACTTTCCCGGATATTTTGGATAATATTATTCCTTTCATCGGCGGTGAAGAAGAGAAAAGCGAAATCGAGCCTCTTAAAATCTGGGGCAGGGTTGAAGGCGACAAAATTGTGGACGCTTCAGCCCCGAATATCACAACTCAATGCCTTCGCGTTCCCGTTTCCGACGGCCACACTGCCGCTGTTTTTGTAAGCTTTGAGAAAAAGCCGACCATAGACGAAATCAAAAAAGCGTGGGCTGAGTTTTCAGGTGTTCCGCAGGAGCTTCAGCTTCCCTCTGCTCCGAAGCAGTTTCTCCATTATTTTGAAGAGGATAACCGTCCTCAGGCTAAGCTTGACCGCAATCTTGAAGGCGGTATGGCTGTTTCCGTGGGACGGCTCAGAGAGGATAAGCAATACGATTATAAATTTGTATGTCTTTCACATAACACACTCAGAGGGGCTGCCGGCGGGGCTGTTCTTATGGCGGAGCTTCTGGCGGCAAAAGGTTATCTTGATTAGTTTTAAGGAGGAGTTCGTTTATGAAAAAACCACTTTTTACCGGAAGCGCCGTTGCTCTTGTTACTCCGTTTAAGGGTGATAAGATTGATTACGAAAAGCTCGGTGAGCTTATCGATTATCACATCGAACATAAAACCGACGCTGTGGTTGTTTGTGCAACCACGGGCGAGGCGCCGACCATTCCCAACGAGGACCATCTTGCAACTCTCAAATTTGCCGCCGAATATGCGGCAGGCAGAATCACGGTTATTGCAGGTACGGGCAGCAACGACACGCATCACGCAGTAATGTTTTCCGAATATGCCGAAAAGGTGGGCTGTGACGGGCTTTTGCTTGTTACCCCATACTATAACAAGGCTACCCAGAAGGGGCTGTATCTTCATTTTAAGGCTGTGGCTGACAGAGTTTCGCTGCCTATAATTCTTTATAATATTCCGGGACGAACAGGCTGTGCCATATCTATCGATACTTTTAAAAAGCTTGACGAAATTCCCAATATTATTGGTGTTAAAGAGGCAACGGGAAGTCTTGCTCTTGCCGGTCAGATTGCCGCATATACAGACCTTGTTCTTTATTCCGGCAACGATGATGTTATTCTTCCCATGATGTCCCTCGGCGGCAAGGGCGTTATATCGGTTATCGCCAATATTCTTCCCGACGAAACCCATGATGTCTGCCAAAAGTTTTTAGACGGTGATACCTACGGGGCAAGAGCCGTCTATCTCAAAATGATAGAGCTGATTCATGCGCTTTTCCTTGAGGTTAATCCTATTCCCATTAAAACGGCTATGAATCTTCTCGGTTTTAATGTGGGTGAAGTCAGACTTCCTCTTTGCTCCATGGAGGAGGAAAATTTGGAAAAGCTTAAACAGGCTATGAAAAATTACGGTTTAAAATTCTGATAATATCTCCGGTAATATGAAAATTACGGTTTAAAATTCTGATAAGGTGTTGAATACAAATGACAAAAATTTTACTTTGCGGTGCAAACGGGAAAATGGGTCATGCGGTTTGCCGCGTCGTTTCTCAGAGCGAAAACGCAGAAATTATTGCGGGATATGACATTGTTTCATCATCTCCCGCCGATTTCACGGTTTACACCGATTTGTCCGAAATCCCGGAAAGGCCTGATGTTATTATCGACTTTTCCCACCCGTCATTGACCGACGGTATTCTGGATTTTGCGAAAATCAATCATATTCCTGCGGTTATATGCACTACGGGGCTTTCCGCCGACCAGTTGTCCAGAATTGAATTTGATTCAAAGGATACTCCCATTTTCTTTTCTGCCAATATGTCTTTAGGAGTGAATCTTATTATTGACCTTGTTCAAAGAGCCGCAAAGGTACTGGAAAATAATTTCGACATAGAAATCATAGAAAAGCATCACAATCAGAAACTTGACGCTCCCAGCGGCACGGCAATCGCAATTGCCGACGCAATTTCCGATGCAATTTCATATAAGCCTGAATATACTTACGACCGTCACAGTGTCCGCCGTAAGCGTGATAAAAGGGAAATCGGCATTCATTCTCTTCGCGGCGGCACGATTGTCGGTGAGCACAGCATTATTTTTGCCGGAAACGACGAGGTTATAGAGCTTAAACATTCCGCAACTTCAAAGGAAGTCTTTGCCGTCGGCGCTGTCCGTGCGGCAGAATTTATGAAGGATAAGGAAAACGGGCTGTTTTCCATGAAAGATTTATTAAACAATTAAGATCGGTTTAACCTAATTTAACTTGATTATGATAGGATAAATCTTATCACGATACGATTTTACTCATAATATATAATAATATGAAGGAGCTTAATTACATGGACATAGGTATTACACATGATGTAGCAATGGTTACTGTTAACAATATCCCCTCCGACATGGGAAATCTTGTTAAGATTTTATCGGAAATTGCGGACCTCGGCATAAACATTGACATGATAAGCCAGACCGCACCGCTTAAGGATAAATTCAATCTGTCTTTCACTCTTGACCAGGGCGACCTGGACAAAATAATTTCGGTCACGAAAATTTTTAAGGCAATTTCTCCGTCAATATCTACCGAAATTAACGGCTATAACTCGAAAATCACTTTCAAAAGCGAACAGATGAAATACGAAAGCGGTACTGCCGCCAGCATATTCTCCGAACTTTATAAGAGTGGGGTTGCGGTTAAGATGATAACAACTGCCGAAACGGAAATTTCCTGTCTTATCGACCAAAAAGATGCAGATAAATTTAAGATTTAGACCCATATATATTTTAACGCTTTCTCTTACTGCGGTAGGCAGAGGCTGTCTTCGCTTCTAAGAAGGGCGGCATTCATCATCACGAAAAGGCGGTATTCGCCCACCGGAAAGGGCGCGGCTTTGCCCACCGAAAAGGGTAGTATTCGCCCACCGAAAGGGGCGGCTTTTTGCAAAATTTATAGATCAAAACCATCTATAAGATTAAAGCAAGGGGGGCTTCTGCCCTCCTTGCTTTAATCTTAAGGTTTGGCAAAACTTAGATCACTTTTGCCATTATTCCTCAAATTCAAATTTCTTAAAATCGGCAAAATCAAAATTTTCCACCTTACATAGCTCCTGCCGCAAGATTTCGTTCCGTACTTTTACGGTATAACGACTGTTAATATAAATATTATATTTTCCGCAGTCTTGCAGGGCAGTGACACCTCTTACGCAAAGAGGCAGCTCCAGTGTCGTTATAATGATATTGTCCATAGTACTTAC
>JAEDLZ010000044.1 GCA_016303265.1 Clostridiales bacterium | reverse complement strand
TATTAAAGAATTTGGAGGAACGATATGAAAAAATCGGTATGGTCAGACAGTGTGAGATTACCGGAATTTGATAAACTCAGCGGAGATAAAAGGACGGATGTCCTGATTATCGGCGGCGGAATCTGCGGCTTGCTTACCGCTTATTTTCTAGGGCAGTCCGGGATAGACTATATTCTCGTTGAGGGCAGCAGAATCGGGTCGGGAATAACGAAAAACACAACAGCGAAAATCACCTCTCTGCACGGACTTATATATGACAAGCTGATACGAAAATCGGGCAGGGAGAAGGCGCAGATGTATTTAGAGGCAAATCAAAGCGCACTCTGCGAATATGAACGGTTGTGCAAAAGCATTGACTGTGATTTTGAGAAAAAGCCTGCCTATACCTATTCTCTGACCGACAGAAAAGAGATAGAGAATGAGGTTAAGGCGGCAGTATCTTTGGGATTTCCGGCAGAGTTTGTCGAAAATCCAAAGCTGCCTTTTCAAACTCAGGGCGCAGTAAGATTTCCGAATCAGGCGCAGTTTAATCCCCTTAAATTTATTGCGGAAATCGCAAAAAACCTGAATGTGTACGAAAACACTTTTATCCGCGACATTACACCCGATGCGGCAATCGCAGACAGCGGAAAAATCACGGCAAAGAAAATTATAGTTACGACGCATTTTCCTTTTATAAATAAGCACGGCGGCTACTTTTTAAAGCTATATCAGCACCGTTCTTATGTGTCGGCGTATTCGGGCTGCGGCAATCTTGACGGAATGTATGTCGATGAGAATTTAAAAGGAATATCCCTCAGAACTTATGACGACCTGTTGCTTATCGGGGGAGGAAGTCACCGTACAGGCAAGCATGGCGGCGGATGGGAAGAGCTAAGCAGCTTTGCGAATAAATATTATCCCCAGGCAAAATTAAAGTACCAATGGGCAACACAGGACTGCATGAGCCTTGATTCCGTTCCTTATATCGGACAGTACTCAAAGCGTACGCCGAATTTATATACGGCATCGGGTTTTAATAAATGGGGAATGACATCGTCTATGGCGGCGGCAAAGATTTTTTGTGATATGGTGCAGGGAAAGAGGAATGAATTTGAACATATATTCGGCTCCAGAAGTATGGCAAAGCCGCAGCTTTTGGCAAACGGTTTTGAGGCGGCGGCGAATTTGCTGACGCCAACGGCAAGACGCTGTCCGCACCTTGGCTGTGCCCTTAAATGGAATAAAGCCGAGCATACATGGGACTGTCCCTGCCACGGCTCACGATTTGAGGAAAACGGAAAACTTATAGATAATCCCGCCACAGGCGACGCAAACATTAAGTAGGTTAAAAGAGAGAGCATAACATTTTAATGCGGCAGCCCTCCCTGACGGAGCATAAACTCCCGTCAGAGAGGGTAATTTTGTCTGATATGCAAACGAATGCAAAGCAGGATTGCAATGTCCCCTCTGCGGACAATGCCGTTTTCTGCGGATACAGGGACGGAGGGGGTATGTCCGGCGGGAAAATAAAATCTTTTTTGCCTTTTCGCCTTAGCGTACTAAAAAAAGAAAAGCTTTCATATATTATCAATAGCAAACAATATATGGGAGTGACGCTTATGCAGCAGTATGATATTGAATCACGAACAATAGATCTTGCAAATTACATAATAGAAAATAAATGTACGGTTCGGGATGCAGCAAAAAAGTTCGGCATTTCCAAATCCACCGTACATAAAGATATAACGGAGCGGTTGCCGAGAATAAATCATGTTTTATGGGAGGCGGCGAGAGAAATTCTTGATGAGAATAAGCAGGAACGCCATATAAGGGGAGGTCTTGCCACACGGGAGAAATATCTCAGACAGAAAATGGTATAAAAGACAAAAGGGAGGCCGCGGCAAAACAGCTTCTTGACGACACTAAACAAAATAATCCCCGAAAACAGCTAAATTCAAACTGTTGTCGGAGATATTCTGAAATTATCGGTGCAGCAAATGGCTCTTTAAAAATCATTTTGCCGCGGCCACGGCAGCTTTGCGGCAGCCGATAATAAAAGCTCAATCTTTCAAAAAAGCGGGGTGGTTCTTATTAACGCTGAATCACTCCGCTTTTTATTGTGAAAACAACAAGGTTTTGGGGTACCCGACCGCAATCTTTGATTGCGTTATCGGGTCGGGTTCCTATTTTATGATAATGCTTTTGCAGGCATTTATGAATATGCGCTGTAATGCCGTGGCTTTTTTAAGACGGCGTTGAAGATTTACGGTTGCGGCCTTACAATATTTTTTGTTTTATAAACAAGCAAGCTTTATATAAGCCGGCGCTTCTCCCATGAGCCGGATACATAAAAGACAGAAATTATAATAACGGCGGCCGCCCAGCCGAAGGGCCATGACCACCATACTCCCGTAACGCCGAACAAGTCGGCAAAGATAAAGGACAGTATAACTCTTAAAACCAAATCCGTAAAGGTTGCCAGCATATACGGAAACATATATCCCGCACCTCGGAAAACCCCGTCAAAACTGAATTTTGCGGATATAACAAGGTAGAAGGGACAAACTGTCCGTAAAAATGAAACGCCCGCTTCCATTGCCGCCCCGGAGGGATTGTCAATCAGAAGAGAAATCAGCCGGTTTGCAAATATAACATAGGCAAGGGCAAATAATATGCCTATGGAAAGGCAGATTAACAGTGCGGTTCGGAAGCCTTTTTTTACACGGTCCAATCTGTCGGCGCCGATGTTTTGCGCAACAAAGGCGGAAAGACTGTTCGTTGGTGCGCCTAAACAGAAAAGCGTAAAATTGTTCAGCTTGGTTGCGCCGCCAAAACCTGCAATTGCCGCTTTGCCGAAAAGGTTAATGCGGCTCTGGATAAATATGTTTCCGACGGAAACACTGAGCTGCTGTACTGCGGTCGGAATGGCAATGCCTATAAATTTTTTAAGCAGCTTTCCCGAAAACAGCGGAGCTGTTTTGCCGCCGAAATCCAGCGAGTTAATCCTTTTAAGAATAAGAATAAAGGACAAAGTGCAGGCAAGACCCTGCGCTATAATAGTTGCAGCAGCGGCTCCGGCAACCCCGAAGGGAAGAAAACCGACGAACCATATATCAAGCCCGATGTTTAACAACGAGGACATTATCAGAAAATAAAGGGGAGTCTTAGAATCACCCATTGCCGTGTACAAGCCGTTACATATGTTGTAAAACATAAGAGTTATATATCCTCCTATGTATACATAAAGGTACAGTTTGCAGTCACGGAAAATTTCGGACGGGGTATTGACCGTACTTAGAATCTGATTAAGGAAAACAATGCCCGCTGCGGATAATAATATGCTAAGTCCCAAGCAAAAAAGCATGACGGTTGTTGTGGTTGTTTTAAGGTCGCGATACATTTTTGCACCGAAAAACTGTGAAACCGGAACGGATACGGCAATGTTCGCCGCCATTGCAAAGGACAGATATATATATGTAATTTCCGTGGCATTGCTGACCGCCGCAAAAGCCGATTCGCCCAGGAACTGACCGACTATAATGCTGTCGGCAATATTATAAAGCTGCTGAAATATAACGCTTATAAGCAACGGAACCGTAAATCTGATGAGTGTGGGGAAGACCTTGCCTTCCGTCAGAGTTTGTGTCGCCATTCCTTTCACCTCAATAAAAATTGTAAACTTGCTTCGAAAATTTCATTCGCAAAGCGATTTATTTCCTATTTTGTAATTATAACAGCAATAGAACCAAATTTCAATAAGAGAAATAACCAAAAATTTAATTATATTGCCGCAAAGAACGCATAAATTGTCCGAATTTGCATAACCGGGAGAGGAGTTTGTCGGGTATTTTCTGTCGGTTTTGCTATAAATTAACTTGACATAATGGTAACAATATGATAAAATACTTTTAAATTAAAAATATTTTAAATTAAAATAATTGTAAGGGGAAAGCTGATGACTGGGGAGCAAAGAAAACGGCTGAACGGATTTTTCGTTAATACATTTAATGAAATCCTTGCGTGGGAGGATCAAAGCCTGCGAAAAATCGGCAGGACGGATTTATCTGTCCGGGAAATGCATATTATAGAGGCTGTTTCCATGCTTGAAGCATCCGGCGGCAATACCATGGCGAATATAGCTAGGGTTCTTGTGGTTTCGCCGGGGTCTCTTACAACGGCGGTTAATGTCCTGGTCAATAAGGGCTATCTGAAACGGCAAAGGGCGGATTATGACAGACGGGTGGTGCTTGTTACGCTGACGCAGGACGGCGCGGTAATTAACGAGAAACATAAACAATTCCATGATGAGATGATGGACTTTATAGGCGAGGTATTAAGTGAAGAGCAGCTTGAGGTTATTATTAAATCCTTGGAGCGGCTTGTGAAATATTTCAGGGAAAAATCGAATGTCAAACGATGAGATTTTGGAGGTGTAATTATGAGTTTCAGGATACTCGGAACGGGAAGCTATGTTCCCAAACGGGTTCTTGCAAATGAAGAACTTGAAAAAATGGTTGAAACCAGTGATGAATGGATAAGTAAGCGAGTGGGAATAAAAGAGCGCCGTATCTGCACCGACGAGAACACATCGTTTATGGGGATAGAGGCGGCGAAGGCGGCTCTTGAAAACAGCAAAACCGCACCGGAGGATATTGATATTATAATATGTGCAACCATAAGCGGAGAGGATGTTTGTCCGACGGTTGCGGCGAAGATACAGCAGGCAATCGGAGCGAACTGCCCCGCCTTTGATATAAACAGTGCGTGTTCGGGCTTTTTGTTCGCACTGGAAACGGCGTACGGCTTTTTTGCGGGAGGCAAGGTTAAGAATGCGTTGGTGGTGGCGGCGGAACGGCTTTCCAAGCTGGTTGATTACACCGACAGGAATACCTGTGTTATCTTCGGTGACGGCGCCGGGGCGGCTGTACTCGGACAGGGTGACAGCTATATTGATTCGTTTATTAAAACGGTCGGCGGCGACGATGTTATAAAAATTCCGTCGCATCCGGGGAACTCGCCTTTTTATACGGTGGAAGAAAAGCCCCCGTACATATATATGAACGGTCAGGAAACCTTTAAATTCGCAGTTGAGAATATGTGCGGTGGCGTATCCGAAATTCTTAGGCGCAACAACCTCACCGGCGACGATATAAAATATATTGTTCCCCATCAAGCGAATGCAAGGATTATTCATTTTGCGGCGAAACGCCTTGAAATGGCGTCGGATAAATTCTTTATGAATATTGACAAGTACGGAAATACGGGCGGAGCGTCAGTACCGATTTCTCTGGATGAGATGAACCGAGGCGGACTGCTTTGCCGCGGCGATAAGATAATAATGACTGCTTTCGGCGGCGGACTGTCAAGCGGCGTTTGCCTCATGGAGTGGTAGAAAAATAAAAGTACGGACAAAATCCCACAGTGAGGGGTGAGCGGTGTAAGATTGCGGACAGAGGAAGTCCTAAGGTTTTGGCATGGCACGGCGCCTCGGAAAGGAAAGGTTAAAGATATGATTTGTTCACCGATTTGTGAAAAGCTCGGTATAAAATATCCGATTTTTCAGGGCGGAATGGCGTGGATTGCCGACGGAAAGCTTGCGGCGGCAGTTTCAAACGCAGGCGGTCTGGGAATAATTGCGGCGATGAATTTAAACGGGGAGTATCTCCGTGAGCAGATAAAAATAGCCAGAGAGCTTACGGATAAACCCTTTGCGGTTAATGTTATGCTTATGAGCCCTCACGCAGAAGAAGTTGCTCATACGGTGGCCGAGGAGGGCGTTAAGATTATTACAACGGGAGCAGGCTCTCCGGCGGCTTTTATGCCGATGTGGATTGAAAACGGAATAAAGGTTATTCCTGTTATTGCCTCTGTTGCAATGGCGAAGAAAATGGAACGCTGCGGAGCTTTTGCAGTTGTCGCTGAGGGCGGAGAGTCCGGCGGTCATGTGGGTGAGATTTCAACAATGCCTCTTGTACCCCAGGTGTGTGACGCAGTTTCGATTCCCGTTATAGCGGCAGGCGGAATAGCTGACGGCCGAGGCGTTGCGGCGGCATTTATGCTTGGCGCGTCGGGCGTTCAGATGGGAACGAGATTCCTTGTTGCAAAGGAGTGCGGCGTTCACGAAAACTATAAGGATAAGGTGCTCAAGGCAAGCGATATATCGACTATCGTAACAGGCAAGCGTTTAGGACATCCTGTGCGCAGTCTTAAAACTCCGTTTTCAAGGGGTTACTCCAGAGCGGAATACACAGGAATTTCAGACGATGATTTGGAAGCAATGGGAGTCGGCGCACTTCGCCTTGCGGCAGTTGAGGGCGATGAGAAGAAAGGCTGTTTCCCCTGCGGTCAGATTGCAGGAATGGTAAATCGTGAGCAGACAGCGGCGGAAATCATTGAAGAAATTATGGAAGATACCGAAAAGGTATTAAGCGGGGCGAAGATATGGGTAAAATAGCATTTGTTTTTTCAGGACAGGGAGCGCAATACGGCGGAATGGGCAAGGAGCTTTATGAAAACTGCGAAAGCGTTAGAGCGCTCTACGATGCCGCCGAGAATATAAGACCGGGAACGAAGAAGCAGTCCTTTGAGGGCAGTGCGGAGGAGCTTAAGATAACAAGCAATACCCAGCCGTGTATGTACCTTGCGGATTTGGGAGCGGCGCTGGCACTTCGCGAAAATGGTATTGAGCCGGAGGGGGCTGCGGGTTTTTCTCTCGGCGAGATAGCCGCTCTTGCTTTTGCAGGGGCATACACTCCGGAGGACGGGTTTAGGATTGTTTCTCAGCGAGGCATCCTCATGCAAAAGGCGTCGGAGGAGAAGGAAACCGCTATGACGGCTGTTATGAAAATTGACAGCGAAACCATAAAGTCGGTTTGCGAAAAGGTCGGCGGAGTGTATCCCGTGAATTTCAACAGCCCTGCACAGACTGTTGTGGCGGGGGAGCTTGATTCGATTGCAAGATTTAAAGAGGCTATGAGCGAATATAAGTGCCGTATAGTGGACCTTGCGGTTGCCGGAGGGTTTCATTCTCCGTTTATGAACAGCGCCGCAGAGAGCATGAGGGCAGTCTTGGCGGAGTTTGATATAAGGACGCCGCAGATTCCCGTTTATGCCAACAGAACAGCCCGGCCCTACGGCGAAAATGTCGGCGAAACTCTGCTTGAACAAATAAACAATCCCGTTTTGTGGCAGACTACAATTGAAAATATGGTAAACGATGGGTTTGACACTTTCATTGAAACAGGCGTTGGCAAGGTTTTATCGGGACTTATCAAAAAGATGGCTCCCGACGCAAAAATATATAATGTGGAGAATGCCGAAACCCTGGCGCAAACCATTGAGGCGGTGAAGAATAATGGATAAAACGGTAGTTGTGACGGGCGGTTCAAGGGGGATAGGCAGAGCCATTGCCCTTGAATTTGCAAAATGCGGTGATAATATTGCCGTAATATACAGCGGAAACCGCGAAAAAGCGGAGGAAACCGTTAAAGAGTGCCTTGAATACGGAAAGGGCGCAAAGGCATACTGCTGTCAGGTGGAAAGTCTTGATGATTGCGGTGAAACCGTGAAGGCAATAATTGAAGATTTCGGCGGGATTGATGTTCTTGTAAATAATGCGGGGATAACGAGGGATTCGCTCATGCTCCGAATGAAGGAGGAGGACTTTGAGCGGGTTATCGATGTCAACCTCAAGGGCGCTTTTAATATGATAAAAAGCTGCTATTCGCATTTTATGAAAAAGCGGGGCGGAAAGATTATAAATATAAGCTCTGTTTCGGGCATTATGGGAAATGCGGGGCAGGCGAATTATTCTGCCTCAAAGGCAGGAATCATAGGTCTTACCAAGTCCGTTGCAAGAGAGCTTGCAGGGAGAAATGTTTGCTGTAACGCAATCGCTCCCGGATTTATCGAAACAGACATGACCGAGAGCTTTAAGGACCGCCCGGAGATTCTTGAAGAGATTCCTCTGGGAAGAATGGGAAAGCCGGAGGAAGTGGCTTCTCTTGCGGTATTTTTAAGCGGAAATGATTATATAACAGGTGAAGTTATCCGCATTGACGGCGGACTTGCAATATAGAAAGAAAATAATGTGAAATGAATTTTCGCATTAGCTTTAAAAAGAACTGATTGCCCGTGCGGCGTTGCTGCGCAAGCAAGGATACGCTGTTTGGCAAAGGCTTGTCAAACAAAGTGAAGCGCAATTTACGGCGCTTTCCCAAAACGCAGGAGTTTTCGGAAGTCATACGAAATTCTGCGGTTTAAGCTTCGAAAGCGCCCATGGGCTGAAAATCTCTTATCATTCCTTGCCCTGCGGATAAGAGAAATTTGATTATTATTTGTGCCGGGCAGGGCGGCGGAATGGAGAATTATATGAGAAGAGTAGTTGTGACGGGTCTTGGGGCTGTAACGCCTATCGGGAACGATGTGGAAGCCTTTTGGGACGGACTTAAAAACGGCAAAAACGGCATAGCAAAGGTGACAAAATTCGACACGACAGACTTCAAAGCCGCACTCGGCGCAGAGGTCAAGGATTTTGACCCGCTTTTGTATATGGAGAAGCCGTCTGTCAGAAAAACCGATTTGTATACGCAGTATGCTATGGCGGCGGCAGCTCAGGCAATGGAAGACAGCGGAATAGAGGGCAAGATTGAAAGCGACAGAATCGGCGTCTATGTGGGCGCAGGAATCGGAGGAATAAATACTCTTTGCGAGGAACACAGCAACCTCCTTGATAAGGGCCCGAAAAGAGTTTCTCCCATGTTCGTGCCGAAAATGATAACAAATATTGCGGCAGGGAATATTGCCATAAAATATAAGCTTAACGGTTCGTGCCTGTGTATAACCACGGCTTGTGCAACAAGCTCTCATTGTATAGGAGAGGCATACCGCCATATAAAGCATGGCTATGCGGACGCAATGGTTGCAGGCGGAAGCGAAGCGGCAATAACTCCCCTTGCCTTTGCGGGATTTATAAACTGTATGGCGCTTTCAACCTCGGATGACCCGGAAACGGCGTCGATACCATTTGACGCAAGACGAAACGGATTCATAATGGGCGAGGGTGCGGGAATCCTGATTCTTGAGGAATATGAACACGCTGTAAACCGCGGCGCAAAGATTTACTGCGAGATAGGGGGATACGGAAGCACTTGCGACGCCTATCATGTAACAGCTCCGGATATGGAGGCAGCATGGGTTGCAAAGGCGATTGAGGACTCTGTTAAAGAGGCAGGTATTGAGGGCGAAACGAATATTTATGTCAACACCCACGGAACAAGTACGCCCCTTAATGATAAGACTGAAACAAAGGCGCTGAAAAAAGCTTTTGGGGAGAATGCATATAAGATACATATGAGCTCAACCAAATCCATGACAGGTCATGCTCTCGGCGCGGCAGGCGGAATTGAGGCAATTGCAGCCGTTAAGGCGCTTTGCGAGGGGATTATACCGCCTACAATCGGATACAGGGAAGCGGATCCTGAGTGTGATATTGACTGCACACCCAATAAGGCGGTTAAGGCAGATATATGTGCGGCGCTCTCGACTTCGTTGGGATTCGGCGGACACAACGCCAGCCTTGTTTTCAAGAAAATTTAGGGGTGTATTATGAATAAGGAAGAGATAATGAAAGTTTTGCCCCATAGGGACAATATGCTGCTTGTGGACGAGGTTGAATTTATTGACGGTATGTCCTGCGGAAAGAAATATATAAGCGGTGACGAGTGGTTTTTAAAGGGTCATTTTCCCGGTAATCCCGTTGTTCCGGGTGTTATTCTGTGTGAAATTATTGCTCAGTCCGCCTGCGGATTTATTTCCGACGGTATGGAGGGCAAGCTGCCGTTTTTTACAAGCCTCGATAAGGTGAAGTTTAAAAATCAGGTCAAGCCGGGGGACACCTTTGAAACAAAGTGCCGGATAACAAAGGAAAAGGGACCTTTCCGATTCGGAGAGGGCAAAGGCTATGTGAACGGTAAGCTCTGTGTAAGTCTTGAATTTTCCTTTGCGTTAGTTGATAAGGAGTAGTATTTTTGTTAAGGGAGAGCCGGGAAAGTTATTGTTAGAGTACAGCATTCGCCCGTAAAGGAACATAACTTTGAGAGATAAAGAAAGCGGCTTTTCAGGTGAAACAGGGATGCTTCTCGGCGCACATTTGTACGCCTTCGGGTAACCAAAAGCGAGGATAACCCTTGCTTTTGCTCAGTTTGTTCATTCTGCATTGTTTTATAAAGCATCAATGGGGTTGCAGCAAAATGAAATCATTTTGCTGCAACCCCATAGTTGTTTATTATTCCTCTTCAAATGCGTCTTTGCCAAGACCGCAGGTCGGGCAAACAAAATCTTCGGGAACATCCTCCCATGCAGTTCCGGGAGCTATTCCGTTTTCAACATCGCCGACCTCCGGGTCGTAAACATACCCGCAAGGACATACATATTTAGCCATTACTGTTTCTCCTTTTTAAATATAATTAACCAAAGTATCTCTTAAGCATACCTTCAAAGCCTTTTCCGTGTCTTGCTTCGTC
>JAEDLZ010000043.1 GCA_016303265.1 Clostridiales bacterium | reverse complement strand
AAGAGCTTATGTGTGATAAACGGTGCGCCGCGGCGGATGAAAGCATATTAGAAAATATTGCGGATAAAGAGAAGGTTTGTTACTGCTATGATGCGGACGAGGTATATCTTGCACTGTCTTTGGGGGAAAATTATTTTATTATCGAAAATCCCTCGGATAATGTGCTTAAGAGCTTTTTTGAGAGCGGCTGCGCAAAAATCGGGTATAACATAAAGGATGACATAATCAGACTTAATAAACGCGGAATAGGATTTAAAAATACGGAATTTGATGTTATGATAGGCGCATACATTATAAATCCTGTCCGCAGCAGCTATGACCTGGCAGATATTGCCTGTGAAATTGCGGGCGTTGCTCAA
The DNA here is from genome assembly GCA_016303265.1 of Clostridiales bacterium. GTDB lineage: Bacteria > Bacillota > Clostridia > Monoglobales > Monoglobaceae > SIG454. The sequence goes on along the minus strand of JAEDLZ010000043.1, from coordinate 10,272 downwards.
AGAGAGGGCGCAGAGGAAACAAACGGTCAGCTTATGATGGATTTCGGTGACGGTAATTTTGAAAACGCCGCCGAAACTGCGGCAAATAAATTGTTTGCCATAGAAAAACTTTATGAAAAGCTTACGGAAAAGATTAAAGAAAACAACCAGGAGGAGCTGTGCTTTAAAATCGAGATGCCGCTTATTGAGGTTCTTGCCGCAATGCAGATTGAGGGTGTTCTTGTCGACCGTGAGGCGCTGGTTAAATTCGGAGATGAATTATCCGTTAAAATCAATGAGCTGACAAATTCGATTTATTCTTATGCAGGCAAAGAATTTAACATAAACTCACCGAAACAGCTGGGCGAGGTGCTGTTTGCGGATTTAGGACTGCCCCACGGGAAAAAAACAAAAACCGGGTATTCGACAAATGCGGATATTCTTGAAAAACTTAAGGATGTTCACCCTATCGTAAAGGACATTCTGGAGTACCGGCAGTTCACAAAGCTTAAATCAACTTATGTTGACGGCCTTCTGGCGGTTATAAATCCGAATACGGGACGGATTCACTCAAACTTTAATCAGACTGTCACTGCCACCGGCAGAATAAGCAGTACAGAGCCGAATTTACAGAATATCCCCGTAAGGACTCCCCTCGGCAGGCAGATGAGAAAAATGTTCAGGGCGGCTGACGGAAAGACCTTTGTTGACGCGGATTATTCCCAGATAGAGCTTAGAGTTTTGTCACACATTTCGGATGATAAGAATATGCAGAACGCTTTTCTTAGCGGAACAGATGTTCACACGCAAACGGCGGCTCAAGTGTTTAAAACGCCTATTGACAGTGTTACCTCGGAAATGCGGACAAGGGCAAAGGCGGTTAATTTCGGAATTGTATACGGAATAAGCGAGTTTTCTCTTGCGCAGGATTTGGGTATATCTTTTAAGGAAGCAAAGCAGTATATAGAGGACTACTTTGAAAATTACCCCAATATCAAAAGATATTTGGACGAAGTGATAGAGTCAGGGAAAAAAGACGGATATGTGTCCACAATTTTCGGCAGAAGAAGATATATGCCGGAGCTTAGGGCAAGTAACCATATAACCCGCTCATTCGGCGAAAGGGTTGCAATGAATGCGCCGATTCAAGGCTCGGCGGCGGATATAATTAAAATTGCAATGGTCAATGTATTCCGCGCGCTGAGAGATAACGGACTTAAATCAAAGCTGATACTTCAGATTCACGATGAGCTTATCGTCGAAGCCTATCCGGAAGAATTGGAGCAGGTTAAGAAAATTGTCAGAGCTGAAATGGAGGGGGCGGCGAAAATGGCTGTCCCCCTTGAGGTCGACCTTAATACGGGACAAAGTTGGTATGATACAAAATAATTGAAGGGAACATTATGAAGATAATTGGAGTTACGGGCGGAATAGGCTCCGGAAAAAGTACAGCGTGCCGTGAGTTTGAATTGCTTGGCGCGAAGGTAATTGATGCGGACAAAGTCGCTCACAAAGTTTCAGAAAAGGGCGGCAGCGCTTATGATGAGCTTGCCGGATATTTCGGAAAAGATATTCTTTTGGAAAGCGGAGAGCTTGACCGCAAAAAGCTGGCAAAAATTGTGTTTTCCGACAGGAAAAAGCTATCTGTCTTAAATGAGATAACGCATAAACATATTTTTGACGAAATGCAAAGAGAAGTCGCTCTTTCAAAGGAGGATGTGGTGGTTCTCGATGTGCCGCTGCTTTTTTCTCCGGATTTTCAAATTAAATGCAATCTGACAATTGCGATAATCGCAGATGAAGAGAAGAGAATCAAAAGAGTTATGGAAAGGGATGGCTTATCAAGAGAGGAGGTTGCGGCAAGAATACAAAATCAGCTCAGCAATGAGGAATATAAAAAACTGGCGGATATTTGTATTGTAAACAATAATATTGAAGAAATGCGAAATGCGGTACATGAAATCTATAACAATGTAAGGAGATAAATGCTTGAAAAGAAAAGGGTGCTGCCTTTTAAGATCGACAAAAACTGTGGTGTGGCTGATTATTTTGGCGCTTGCGGTTGTTTGGTTCTTCTTTTATGGCGGAAAGACGATGCTGCTTCGTTATTTTTATCCTAAGCAGTATGAAGAGTTGGTAGAAAAATATTCAAAAGAATATGAACTGGATGAATATTTTGTTTATGCGGTTATTCAGACAGAGAGCAAATTTGACCCCGACGCCGTATCCGAGGCGGGCGCAGTGGGGCTTATGCAGCTTATGGAGGAAACCGCAAGGGAATGCAATGAGAAGGAAAATTTCGGGTATAATATTCCCGAAAGCCTGACAAATCCCGAGGCGAATATACGAATAGGCTGCTATTATTTAAGCAGATTGATGGAAATTTTCGGTAATGATAAAGAGCTTGCGCTTATTGCTTATAACGGCGGAATCGGCAATGTTTCAAAATGGCTTGACGACGAGAATTTTGCCGACGGCAAAGGCGGACTTGATTACACGCCCTATAAGGAAACAAATGATTATGTTGATAAAGTTATGAGAAGCTATGACATATACAGAGAGATATACTAAAAAGAAAGGAAGATAAAAATGGAATTAGCTTATTCAAAAAAGAACGGTTTTTCAGAATTGGAGAGCAGCGAAAAGGAGAAGGTTTTTGAATTTTGTGAGGGATACCGTAAATTTATAACAAAGGCAAAGACGGAGCGTGAATTTTGCGAGGAGGCGTACCAGGCTCTCGAAAGAGCGGGCTTTGTGCCGCTTGAAAGTATTGGAAGTCTTAAAGCGGGAGATAAGGTGTATACTGTAAACCGCGGCAAGGGCATTTTTGCGGCGGTGATAGGGAAAAAACCGCTTAAGGACGGTATAAATCTTGTAGGCGCACATATTGACTCGCCTCGCCTTGATTTAAAGCCGAACCCCCTTTATGAGGATAACGGAATTGCGTTTTTTAAAACTCATTATTACGGTGGAATAAAGAAATTTCATTGGCTGACCATACCGCTTACAATTCACGGCGTAATTGTTAAAAAGGACGGAACACAGATTAAAGTCAATATAGGCGAGGATGAAAATGATCCGATTTTCTGCATTTCCGATATATTGCCGCATCTTGGACAGGAACAGGCAAAAAAACCGTTAGGCGAGGCAATTTCCGGTGAAAGTCTTAATATTATTCTCGGAAATATCGAAGCGGACGACGCAGAAAAGGATAAGGTTAAGTATAACATTCTTAAATATTTAAACGAGAAATATGATATAACAGAAGCGGATTTGTTAAGCAGTGAAATTGAGGTTGTTCCGGCATTTGAAGCGAGAGATTTGGGCTTTGACAGAAGTATGATAGCCGGCTACGGTCAGGACGACAGAGTTTGTGCGTATACGGCGCTTCAGGCGGTAATAGATATGGGTGTTCCCGAAAAAACCTCTGTTTGCCTTCTTGTAGATAAGGAGGAAATAGGAAGCATGGGATGCACGGGTATGCAGTCACGGTATTTTGAAAATGTCCTCGCAAAGCTTTGCATGCTTAAGGAAAAAGAAACAAGCGATTTTTACCTTCGTGAGGTTTTATCAAATTCGCAGTGCCTGTCCGCAGATGTCGGCGCGGCGTTTGACCCGAACTTCCCGGAAACCTGCGAGAAAAACAATACGGCGTATATTAACAACGGTTTGCTGATAACAAAATATACGGGCTCAAGAGGAAAAAGCGGAGCAAGTGACGCCGGAGCGGAATTTGTAGCAAAGATTCGTAATATATTTGAAGAAAACGGAGTAAACTGGCAGATTGGTGAGCTTGGGAAGGTTGACGGCGGCGGCGGCGGAACCATTGCGCAGTTTGTTGCAAATCTTGATATGGATGTTATTGACTGCGGAGTTGCACTGCTTTCTATGCATTCCCCGTACGAAATAGCCGGTAAAGCGGATATTTATATGGCGTATAAAGGATATAAAGCGTTTTTTGAAAACTAAGCTTATAAAATCGGACCCATGGTCCGATTTTATTATTTGAAAGTATATAAATTTAAAAAAAGTGCCTTATAAACCTTGACAGACTGTGTTTTTTTTCGTATACTTATAACGGGTATGCTTCTTAAATATATTCAATATTTTGGCAGTGCTCAGCGGAAATTTGCGGGGGATTATACCGTTCTTTGCAGACTGCCGCTCAAATATATAATTAACGGTAAAGTGAAAGGATTGAGGTTATTGGCTAAGGATGAAAAAAAGCTTGTTGAGGAAATAACTCCTATGGATGAGGATTTTGCTCAATGGTATACCGATATAATTAAAAAGGCGCATCTTTGCGATTATTCCGGCGTCAGGGGATGTATGGTGATAGAGCCGTATGGATACGCTATATGGGAAAATATCCAAAAGGAGCTTGACAGCAGGTTTAAGGCAACCGGACACAAGAATGTTTATATGCCTGTATTTATCCCGGAGAGCTTGCTGCAAAAGGAAAAAGACCATGTAGAGGGCTTTGCCCCCGAGGTTGCATGGGTTACTCACGGCGGAAACGAAAAGCTGGCGGAAAGACTTTGCGTAAGACCGACTTCCGAAACACTTTTTTGTAATTATTATGCCGGGGCGATTCATTCGTACCGTGATTTGCCGAAGCTGTGTAATCAATGGTGCAGCGTTGTAAGGTGGGAAAAGACGACCAGACCGTTTTTGCGCAGTTCGGAATTTTTGTGGCAGGAGGGACACACTGCCCATGCCACGGAGGAAGAGGCGCAGGAAGAAACGCTCAGAATGCTTAATGTCTATGCGGATTTTTGCGAAGAAGTTCTCGCAATCCCGGTTATAAAAGGCAGAAAAACCGATAAAGAAAAGTTTGCCGGCGCAAATGCCACTTACACAATTGAAAGCCTTATGCATGACGGCAAGGCTCTTCAATCCGGAACAAGCCATAATTTCGGGGACGGCTTTGCCAGGGCTTTTGGTATTCAATATACGGATGAAAACAATGAACTTAAATATGTACATCAGACATCATGGGGAATGTCGACCCGCATAATCGGTGCGATTATTATGGTTCACGGCGATGATGCAGGACTTAAGCTGCCGCCGAGAATTGCTCCCGTTCAGGTCGCGATAGTTCCTGTTGCGCAGCATAAGGAGGGCGTTCTTGATAAGGCAAGCGAGCTGTGCGGCAGACTTTCCGAAAGGTTCAGAGTGAAGCTTGATGACAGTGATAAATCACCGGGCTGGAAGTTCAGCGAATATGAAATGCTGGGCGTTCCGGTAAGACTTGAGATAGGGCCTAAGGATATTGAAAAGAATCAGGCGGTTCTTGTAAGCCGCATAACAAGGGAAAAGAAATTTGTTTCTCTTAATAACATCGAAGATGAAATCGAGAATCTTTTAAACGATATACAAAAAGAAATGTTTGACGCCGCTCTTAAGAACAGAGAGGAAAAGACAAGCACAGCCCGAACCTATGATGAGTTTAAAAAATGCATCGCGGAAAAGGGCGGATTTGTTAAGGCTATGTGGTGCGGTGATGTGGCTTGCGAGGAGAAGATAAAGGAGGAAACGACGGCAACATCGCGCTGTATGCCGTTTGAGCAGGAAAAAATTTCAGACCGGTGCGTCTGCTGCGGAAAACCGGCAAAGAAAATGGTTTATTGGGGAAAAGCGTATTAAGATTACTGAAAGGGTGTCGTGGTTGTGGAAAGATTTTTCAATACTTTTCTTCAACAGTTTTCCCTTGTGCAAATCACTGATATAATTGATATTTTACTGGTTGCTTATGTGATTTATAAGGGTTTGAAATTTATCAGGGATACGAGAACTATCCAGCTTCTCAAGGGAATTATAATTTTAATAATTATTATGCAGGTCAGCTATTTTGCCAATTTGCACGCAGTGTACTATTTTCTCGGAAATGCGATGCAGCTTGGACTTATAGCGATACTTATAGTATTTCAGCCCGAACTGCGCCGCGGTCTTGAGCATCTCGGCAGACGGGGTATGGGAAAAGTGTTTAATTTTGAAGATGAGGATGAGGAAAGAACCAGACGGACAATCAAAGAAACGGTTGAGGCGTGCAGAAGTATGTCGAAAAGCCGTATCGGCGCCTTGATTGTTTTTGAGCGCGCGGAAAAGCTGGGGGAGATAATCGCCACGGGTATTGACATCAACGCAATAGTGAGTTCGGAGCTTATCATCAATATTTTTATACCGAAAACGCCGCTTCATGACGGTGCAATGGTTATAAGAAACAATGAGATTGCAGCCGCAACCTGCTTTTTGCCCCTTACGCAAAATCCTTCCTTAAGCAAAGAACTGGGAACCCGACACCGTGCAGGAATAGGGCTTTCCGAGGAGGCTGATGCGGTTGTTGTTATTGTTTCGGAGGAAACGGGAAAAATATCTGTTGCTCTTGACGGTGTGCTGAAATCGGGGCTTACCCCGGAACAGCTTGAAGAACAGCTTGTTACACTTCTTGATGTTGAAAAAAACGACAAAAACAGCAGAAGAAATGTCTTTGCCAGAAAGGAGCGTAACAAATGATTAAAAAGATTTTTGTTAAGGACTATGTTTTAAAAATAGTTTCGCTTCTTATAGCAATTTTGGTATGGCTGTATGTAATATATATTGTTGACCCGGAAATCGAAGTTACGATTGACGATGTCCCGGTCACATATATTGAAAATTCTCTGCCGGATGACCTTATCCTTATTGATGAAAGCGTTGACAGCGTTGATATTAAGGTAAGCGGCAGCCGCTCTGAGGTTATGAGTCTGAAAAACAGTAATATTTCTGCCGAATGTACCCTCTCTTCAATATCCAAGGCGGGAAGCTATGAAAATATTAAAATTACAGCCTCGTCTTCAAATAACAGAGTTGAAATTGTTGACTGTTCCGAAGAATATGCGACAGTTAAAATTGATAAGGCTGCCGGCAAGCAGTTTACGATTGAACCGGAATTTGACGGGGATATGCCCAAGGGCTATATTGTATATGGTAAGCCGTATTTGTCAATCGATACTGTCACCGTTGAGGGAGCAAAGACCTATATAGACGATATTAAGGGTGCATATATAAAAATTAACTGCGATAACTTAACTGACGATAAGTCCGCAGAATACGACATATTTTTGAAGGATAAATCGGGGAATGTTATTGATAAGGGTCACGCGGCGTATAAATTTATTGAGATGAGTGATAAAACGGTTACGGCAGCGGTGTTGGTTGGCAAAACAAGGACGGTGCCGATTAAAATTACCGATGCAGAAGATTATTCCCATGCCGTGAGCGTAACGCCTTCGGAGGTTGAGATATATTCCTCCGATGAAAGCATTGATGAAATTTACACAGAAAGTATAAAGAATAAAAAAGAAGATAAGGATGGGAATATTACGCTTGAGCTCAATATTCCGGATACGGTTACGGTTGTAAACGGGATAGCGTCTGTTAAGGTTAAAGTTGGCAGCGACTAAAGGATTAAAACCGGCAGAGGTCAAGCGAGAGTAATTTAAAAAGGGGCGAAAACGATCGCCCCTTTTGCGTACGGATATGAGGAAGCCCGATACACAATGACTTTCTTATACGAAAGCATAAAGCGGTGATGAAATGAAATTTATATTAAATAATATCAAAATGCCGATAAAACATAAGGATGAAGATATTTTTCAAGCGGCAAAAAAGATTCTCTGCAAAATGGGAATAGGGGCAGAAATTAAGCAACTGTGCAGAAAATCGCTTGACGCAAGGCGAAAGAATAATATTCATTATGTCTGCGCCGTTATTGCGGAAACGAATATGCCGGCAGATGAGTTTGAACGGCGAAAAAATAATGATATAAAGATTTTAAGCGAGCCTGAATTGCTTTTTGGGGAAAGCAAAAAAAGGCTGTGCGGAAAAATAATAGTGGCAGGAACAGGCCCCTGCGGACTGTTTGCGGCATATTTCCTGGCAAGGCAGGGCCTTTGTCCCATAGTTGTTGAGCGCGGAGCGGATGTTGACAAAAGGACGGAAACGGTTGACAGGCTATGGAAATCCGGTGTTTTGGACCCAAACTGTAATGTTCAGTTCGGAGAGGGCGGTGCAGGCACTTTTTCCGACGGAAAGCTGACAACAAGAATCGGCGACCCGCTGCAGCGTATTGTTCTCGAAACCTTTGTTAAATTCGGTGCTCCCAATGATATTTTGTATAAGGCAAAACCCCATATCGGGACGGATATGCTTAAATCGGTTGTGAAAAATATGCGGCTGGAAATTGAAAAACTGGGCGGAATGGTTCGGTTCAATTCTTGCCTTACCGATATAATTACAAAAAACGACAAAATTTGCGGAATTAAGATAAACAATAATGAAAGTATTGAATGTGAAAAGCTGATAGTTGCTATAGGACACAGCAGCCGCGACACTTATAAAATGCTGCAAAGAAGAAATGTTAAGCTCACACAGAAGGCTTTTGCCGCAGGGGTGCGGATTGAACATACACAGGAATTTATAAATAAGATGCAGTACGGAAGTGAATACAAAAATCCGGATTTGCCTGCGGCGGACTACCGACTGGTGTATAACGGAAGGGCGCGGAGTTGTTATTCGTTTTGCATGTGTCCCGGCGGAACTGTCGCAAATTCCTCTTCTGAGGAGGGCGGACTTGTCATAAACGGTATGAGTGAATATTCCCGCAGCGGCAGAAATGCAAACAGCGCATTGGTAGTGACGGTCAATCCTTCGGATTTTATGAGCGATAATCCGTTAGCCGGAATAGAATTTCAGCGTAGGTATGAGCGCCTTGCTTATATTGCGGGCGGAGGGAATTATTCCGCTCCGATACAGCTGGCGAAGGATTTTGTAAGTAACAGGACAAGCAGTGGGTTTGAGGAGGTATTGCCGACTTTTACGGGGAAGACGGTTTTTGCGAATCTTCGGGAATGTTTACCTGATTTTATTTCGCAGACGCTTTGTGAGGGACTTTTGAGCTTTGAGAAGAAACTGCCCGGCTATACAAGCGGAGGCGCCGTGCTTACCGGCGTTGAAATGAGGACATCTGCGCCTGTCCGTATTCAGAGAGACGAAAATTATGAGAGTATAAGCATAAAAGGTATCTTTCCTGCGGGAGAGGGGGCAGGCTATGCGGGCGGAATCATGAGCGCGGCCATAGACGGGATTAAGGCGGCGCAAAAAATTATAAATAAAAATTGACAAATTTCTGAAATTAACATATAATGTAATTCATAGGAGGATAGTAAAATGGGAAGATTGTTTGGAACTGACGGTGTCAGAGGAGTAGCCAACAGCGAATTAACACCCGAGCTTGCATATAAGGTCGGGAGAGCGGGGGCGTATGTTCTTACTTGTGAAACTGCGCACAAACCTAAGATTTTGGTTGGCCGTGATACGAGAATATCCGGAGGCGTTTTGGAAGCCGCGCTGGTTGCCGGTATATGCAGCGTGGGGGCTGAGGCGGTTCTGGCAGAGGTTATACCAACACCTGCAATTGCTTATCTGGTTAGGACTCAGGGGTATGATGCAGGAGTTATGATTTCTGCGTCACATAATCCGTATGAGCATAACGGAATCAAATATTTCAGCAGTACAGGCTATAAGCTCAGTGATGCGATTGAGGAGCGTATAGAGGGGATTATCCTTGATAATACGGAAGAAATTGAAAGCCCTACTCATGATAAAATCGGAACGGTTTCTAAGGGTAAGGGTCTTTGTGAAAAATATATAGAGTTTGCCCAAAGTACTGTTGATACAAGCTTTGAGGGTATTACTGTTGCGATAGACTGTGCAAACGGGGCTTCAAGCGTTACGGCAAAATCCGCTCTGGAGGGGCTGGGCGCAAAGGTTTTGACAATAAATGATAAGCCGAATGGAATTAACATAAATGACAATTGCGGGTCAACTCATATGAAGCAGCTTTGTGAATTTGTAAAAAGCAGTAAAGCTGACATAGGACTTGCCTTCGACGGTGACGCTGACCGTGTTCTGGCCGTTGACGAAAACGGTGAAGTCGTTGACGGGGACAAAATCATGGCGGTCTGTGCCATGGATATGCGAAGATGCGGCAAGCTGAAAAAAGATACTATAGTTGCGACGGTTATGAGTAATCTCGGACTGTTTGTTATGGGAAAGGCGCAGGGGCTGCAAATTGAAAAGACAAAAGTAGGCGACAGATATGTGCTTGAAAATATGCTTGAGAACGATTATTCCCTCGGCGGCGAGCAGTCCGGACATATAATTTTCCTTGAACATAATACAACCGGGGATGGACTTGTAACGGGAATTCAGCTTGTTTCCATAATAAAAAAGACGGGAAAGAAGCTTTCC
>JAEDLZ010000172.1 GCA_016303265.1 Clostridiales bacterium | reverse complement strand
TGGGCGGAACAATAAGCATTCCCCAAAACGGATACATTCTTGTGATTAACGATAATATGACTCCGATGCTTGATATGAATATGAATGTTGGGGAAACGGCGTCGCTCAGCGTGACGGGGTCGCCTTCAATAGACGGGATAAAAACGGCATTCGGCGGAGGAACTCTTCTTTTAAAGGACGGTCAGAAAACGCCTGTCACCCATGCGGTAAACGGCAACAATCCGAGAACGGCAATCGGAACAAACGCCGACGGGAGTATTGTATATTTAATCACGGTTGACGGCAGACAGCAAATCAGCCGCGGCGTTTCCCTTGCGGAGCTGGCGGATATTTGCCTTGAGCTTGGATGTGTAAATGCCATGAATTTTGATGGCGGCGGCTCAACCGCAATGGTTGGTAAAACCCTTGAAAACAATGCACTTCACACAATAAATTCGCCAAGCGAAAACAGAAAGGTTATAAACGCAGTTGCAGTCGTGTCAAATGCAGAACCGGGTGCGGCAGTGGGCGTTTATGCAAAAGCCGAAAAGTCCTTTGTTTTAGAGGGAGACACATCGGCAGTTTCTCTTGTGTTCTTCGATGAAAACCAAAATCCTGCCGCATCATCCAACGAAGCGGTGTGGAAGGTTGTATCGGGCGACGGAGAAATCCGGGGTAATGTGTTCCATGCAGGGAAGGAAAGTACCGTTTTTGAGCTTTATTATAATGATACTCTCTGTCAAACCATCGAATTTCCCGTTATAAAAAAGGAAGAGGTCTGTGGGATAAATACGCAGAATACTTATAATGTAAAAAATGGGGATACTGTTTCCCTTTCCATGATTATGGTGTTTGACAAAACCGGAAACACCGCTGTTGTAAGTGATTTATCACTTTTAAATCCCAAATATGACACCTCCTTCATTCGTTTAAACGGAATGAACGCGGCAATACTTCGTGACGGTGCAGGGGAGCTTACTCTTTCGTGCGGAGAGGCACTTAAATGTATTAAGCTCATTTGCCCGGGATACAGGCTTGATGTTACGGAATCAATAACTGAGGATGAAAAGAATAAAACGCTCGATAATTCAGTGGAATTTAATATTTTGGCAAACGCCGAAAATCAAACGCTTCTTGACAGGCTTGTTTATGCAAGGGCAATCGATTCCTTCAGAAAAAATTCAATGTCGGCGGTTATAGGCGGAGGCATAATCTCATCACTGACGCAGGACTCGCAAAACATTGTAACGGCGGGAAGCTATGCCGATTATTCATACGGCGGTGCAAAAATAATAACAGCCGCACTCACCTCCTCCGGCTCTTTAAGAAAAGACGGTCAGTGGGATAAACTGGCACAGGAGCTCTCATCATGCGCGGAAAAGAATGTTATCATACTGTTTGACTCGACTCCGTATTTGTCCGACAGCCTCGAAGCGCGTGTGTTTGAAGATACCTTATCGGAAGCGGCACGGCAAAAAAATATTTTCGTTGTATATAACGGAGAAAATAACGGCGTTGTAATTAAAAACGGTGTTCGTTATATTTCCCTTTGCGATACAACCTCGTTTTCGGGCGCAGGGTCTGCGCTTGAAAAGATAAAGTATCTTTCGTTTAATATAACAGGCGGCGAAGCCACCTACACTTTTAAAAATTTGTACGGCGGAATGGTATTAGAGTAGAATATGGCAAAATGACCTATAAAAAGGGCGAACATTTATAACAAATATCAAAAAAAAACCTATTGAAAATTAAATTTGGGCGTGTTATAATTAAGTAGAAAGATTAGATGATGGGTTTGTGTCTCTTTCTCAAACTCATTCATCTTTATCAAAAAGGAGAATTAAGGGGGAGAGACAGTGTGAAAAGATCAAAGTTATTTAAGAGAGCCTCATCGCTCGTAACCGCTTTGCTTGTATTTTCCATGTGTTTTGCAGGCATGGCATATGCGACAGAAGGTACAATCACTGCCGGAACGGCAACGGTTACAGCTGTTTCGGGAGAGGAAGGATTGTATGAGGTAACAGTTCCGTACACAGCTTCAGGTGTCGGAAGCCTGGGAGTTACGCTTCTTGCGTTTTCAAAGGGAAGTGCGGCAGGCGATGCGTGGACGGCAGCAACGGC
>JAEDLZ010000003.1 GCA_016303265.1 Clostridiales bacterium | reverse complement strand
TTTTGATAAAAAGAAAAGACCGACTATTCTATCAAAATAGTCAGTCTTATTTGGTGCGGATGACAGGACTTGAACCTGCATGAAATCGCTTTCACATGGACCTGAACCATGCGCGTCTGCCAATTCCGCCACATCCGCATAACGCATTCATTATATCATAGAATTTATCATAAGTCAAGGTTTTACGGCAAAAAATACAGGCGGATGCTTTGCGGTTGTTGTCTTTTTTATTGTAACATATCTATTTTAACATAACATACGGCAAAAAATACAGGCGGATGCCCGCCTGTATTTTTATGAATTTAAAAATCTAATCATTTTATCTATGTATAGCTTTTCGTAGTCTGCCTTATAGTCGATTGCGTCCATATAAATTTTATACATTCGCGGGATATACATAGTTTTGTCTTTTTCGGACTCATATTTTGCGGACAATCTCTTTCCTTACCTCAATATCAAGTTTTTTGTTTGGTGCATCTGAAATGTCGGCACTGCGTTCTGTAAATGCTATTTTCCGAAGCATATTGGAAATATCAAACAACTCCTGAACCTCTTTGCCAAATTCGTACTTGCCTTCAAAATCCACGGTATCAATTTTGCCTGTTTCCTTAAGAAAAATCTGCGCCGAAATTTTCACAAATATCATAGAGCCGGCGAAGGTTTTTGAATAACCCGAAAGCGCCGAAGCCTTCAACTTCTTTTTATGGAGAGAGGTTAAGCTGTCCCCTGAAAAAGCATACCGTGCTGTTTTTCCTAAATATGATTATACTGCCTCTTTCGTTTTGATTTGTCTTAAAAATATTATCATAATAATCGGGAAAATGACGGAGGTCAGGATTCCGGCTTTCAGACCGGCCTGTTGGGCGGAAATTCCGATATAAGCGCCGAGGTCTGTGTGATTTTGCACAAAATCGGCAACAATTCCGGCAATATACGGACCGAAGGTACAGCCCAAATCTCCGAAAACCGCAAGCATACTGAAAAGCGGTGTGCCGCCGCCGGGGTAGCAGGCTGAGGCAAGAGAGAAAAAGCCTGGCCAAAGAAGGCTTGAGGCAAGACCCGTTACCGCACAGGCCGCCAAAGACAGCCACGGCCATGGGGCAAGAGATATAACTATATAACAAACAGCGCCCAAAACCGCACAAGCCATAAGACTTGCCTTAAGATTCATCCGGTCGCCGAAAATTCCGTAAACAGCCCTGCCAGTTCCCATGAATAGGGCAAAAAGACAAGGCCCAAGCAAATCGCCAACCACCTTATTGACTCCAAGACCCTTTTCCGCAAAGAGGGAGGACCATTGAGAAACCGTCATTTCCGTTGCGCCTGCGCAAAGCATCATAACAAGCAGCAAAGCGAAAGTCCGTGAGCCAAGAAGCTTGCGTAAAGGCGTTTTCTCCTCCTCGGGAATAGCCGGCGCGAGCGGAACGCGCATAAAGCTAAACATATTCACAAGGGGAATAATCGCCCATATGATGGGCACTGCAAACCACATTCCATTTCCGATAATTTTAAGAGCAACAGTTGTCAGAAGAATGACCGTTAGCTGACCCCAGCAGTAAAACGAGTGAAGCAAACTCATGGCGGAGGATTTGTTGTCCGAGGGAATAGAGTCAATAATCGGGCTGACAAGAACCTCGATAAGTCCGCTTCCGTAGGCGTAAATCACGATGGCAATAATCAATCCGACAAACGGAACGGGGAGCAGCTGCGGAAGGATTCCGAGAAAAACAAGCCCTATGACGCTCGCTGCGTGAGCCAAAACGATTGCTTTTCGGTAACCAATCTTATCTACAAAGAAAACCGAAACTATGTCTGTTATAATCTGAACGCCGAAATTTATAAAAATCAGCCAGCTTATCTGGGCAAGGGTGATTTCAAAGCTTTCCTGAAATACAACAAAAAACACAGGAGCAAGATTGTTTATGATTGCTTGTGTGAAATAGCCGACATAGCATGCCTTGACCGTGCTTTTATATGATTTCATCAGACCACCGTCCTAACTTAAAAGTCGCAGAATATCGTTCCATGTTGCAAATATCATCAGCCCAAACAGAAGGATAAGTCCTATAAAATGGACAATTCCTTCCTTTTCGGCAGGGATTCTTCGCCGGGTTATAAATTCAATTATAATAAAGAAAATTCTTCCGCCGTCCAGCGCCGGGAAGGGCAGGAGGTTCATAATTCCTATATTGACCGAAATGAAGCTTGCAAGATACAGCAGGTTAATAAACCCGTTAAGCCCGCCTCCGCCGCTTTTTGCGGCATTGCCCATTTGTTCAACAACGCCCACAGGCCCGGATAAATCGCTCATCTTTGCTTCGCCGTGAAGCAGCATACTAAGGCTCAGAAATACAATTTTGCCCATATATACCGTCCGGAAAAAGCTTTCATGGAGAACGCTTATAAAGCCCGGCTTATCGACAGCGCAGATTATACCGACCATTTTATACTTAACGCCGTTTGTTTCCTGTTCATATAACTTAACATCATTAAACGAGAGGGTTTTGCCGCCTCGTCTGACTTTAATATCAAAGCTGTCGTTATTGTCGCCTAAGGAAAGTCCGACTGAAATCTCCTGCTGAATATTGATGCTGTGACCGTTTATCTCAACAATTTTATCACCGGGCTGAAGAAATTTTGCCGAAGGAGCGTCGGGCACAACACTGTCGACTCTGTTTGTGGCAATGCCGCCGCTGCAAGTCATGAGAACAACAATAAGGCTTACAATAAATCCCAATACAACATTCATAAATGCGCCTGCTGCAAGTATTATGAAACGGGCGAATTTGGGCTTTGATGCAAACGAGCCGGGCTCATCGCTGTCGCCGTCCTCGCCCTCCATTGCACAGAATCCCCCGATTGGTATGCAGCGAACCGAATATTCCGTTTCGCTTTTACCCTTATGCTTCCACAGCGCCGGCCCCATGCCGATGGCAAACTCGTGAACCGTAACGCCGAAAATCCTTGCCGCTATAAAATGTCCCAGCTCATGAACAAAGATTATCACGGAAAATATAAATATTGCAAATAGAATTATAAGAACTGTCATTTAAAAAGCTCCCTTACTTCTTGATTAACTCTTAAAATTTCGTCAATTGTTGGGTTTGTTATGTTTTTGTAATCGGACAGGGCTTTTTCGACCAAATCCCCTATCTGAGTAAAGGTTATTTTCCCGTCTAAGAACTGCTCAACCGCCTCTTCGTTTGCGGCGTTTAAAACCGTTGGCATAATGCCGCCCTGCCTGCCCGCTTCTTTAGCAAGGCGAAGGCACTTGAAGGTGTCCTCGTCGGGCTCGGAAAATGTCAGAGTGCCGATGTCCTTAAGGCTTAGACGGGGGTCGGCGGACGGGAGACGGTTCGGATATGTGAAGGCATACTGAATCGGGTGCTTCATTGACGGCAGGGACATTTGCGCAATAACGCTCAAATCCTCATATTCCACCATGGAGTGAATTATGCTTTCACGCTGAACCACCACCTCAATATTGTCAATATCGACGCCGAAAAGCCACTTCGCTTCAATAATTTCAAGGCCCTTGTTCATAAGGGTTGCACTGTCGATAGTGATTTTTGCGCCCATGCTCCAGGTAGGATGGCGAAGCGCCATTTCCTTGGTAACATTTTTAAGCCCGTCATAGGTTTTTCCGAAAAACGGTCCGCCGGACGCAGTTAAAAGTATTTTTCGTATTTTATTGCCGCGATTCCCCTCAAGGCACTGAAAAATTGCGCAGTGCTCGCTGTCCACGGGGAGCAGCTTCACACCGTTTTCGGCAATTTTATCCATAAAAAGGCTTCCTGCCGTAACAAGCGTCTCTTTGTTTGCGAGAGCGATGTCCTTTTTTTCGTCAATGGCGTGCATAGTGGGAATAAGTCCGGAAAACCCTACAATTGCGGATAAAACCATCTCCGAATCCGGATGAGCGGCAACGGCAATAAGACCGTCCTCTCCGGATAGAACACGGCAGGAAGTATCTGCAAGGCGAACCTTGAGGTCGCTTGCGCATTTCTCGTCAAACGCCGCAACAATGTCAGGCGTGTATTTCCTTGCCTGAGCCTCAAGCAGCGCTACATTCCTGTTTCCGCTTAACGCTTTAACGGTTATATCCTTTATCCCTTTAAGGTCGTCGGCAACCGCAAGAGCCTGTGTCCCGATTGAACCTGTTGAGCCTAAAATTGAAATATTCATAATTTTCTCCTGATTTAAAGGGCAAACCTTGGTTTGCCCTTATCTTTTGTCACAATAATTATAAGAAATCCCCCAAAAGGAAACGCTTTTTACGCATTGGGGCTTGTCATAAAATGCCTTATGCGGACTTTATCAATACAGTCCGATTCTGACAATAAAATAAAACATAACCGGGGCAACAAATAAAATACTGTCGAGGCGGTCAAGAATGCCGCCGTGACCCGGGAAAATATTTCCGTAATCCTTAATGCCGTGCTGGCGCTTGATTGCCGAGGCGGTAAGGTCACCCAGCTGCGCCGCAACGGAGCATATAATGCCGAGAACAAAAAGCTTTATAAAATTCATATGCGAGTTAAAGAAGTGTCCGATAATAAATCCGAACAAAAGGCAGCAAAGTCCGCAGCCGATAACTCCTCCGATTGCGCCGGCGATAGTTTTGTTGGGACTTATGGAAGGACAGAGCTTGCGTCTGCCGAAAGCTCTGCCCGTAAAATATGCAAAGCTGTCAGTCATAAACGCACAGATGAGAATAAGCCAGACATAGTACTGACCGTTGTTTAAAAGCCTTAATCCTATTATATGTGATAAAAGGTAAGGTATGTAAATCGAGCTTATAAATAAAAGTCCGACCATCTCGGCGGTAACCGTCTTGCTAAACAAAAGCATAACCAAAAACAGAAGAATTATGTAAAAAGCGGCAAAGGGAACAATATTTATATGCGGAAAGAACCACCAAATCGGGAAATACAGCGCCGTGAGCCACCCGATTATGCAAAGCGGCTTACTTTTTAAAAGCCCCGTTGCCTTATAAAATTCATAAAGACCGATTAAGGATACGGCAAAAACAACCGCAGCCCACACCGACGCGTACGGCTGAAGAAGCAACGCTACGAGAAGCGGAATTGCAACAACAGCAGTAATAATTCTTGTTTTCATAATTATACCTTCCTTTCAGCAAAGAGGCAAGGCAAAAGCGGCGATAAACTCAAAAGCCCCAACGGCTTATCATATATTCTTGCCGCACAATATTACCTCTTAGCCGTAGTTAATTATATCTTCCCGAAACGCCTGCTGCGTTTCTGATAATCGATAATCGCCTGCTCCATATCCTTCTCGGAAAAGTCGGGCCAGTTAATATCGCTGTACCAAAATTCGGCATAAGCCGCCTGCCACAACAGAAAGTTGGAAAGCCGCTTTTCACCGCTGGGTCTGATAATAAGGTCCACAGGCGGATTGTCGGCGGTATACATATGTCTGTCAAGATAGTCCTCGTTTATATCGGAAATGCCGATTTTCCCGTTTAAGGCGTCCGCGGCGGCAATTCTTGCCGCACGGACAATCTCGTCTCTGCCGCCGTAGTTAAGCGCCATGTTAAGCACGATTCCCGTATTGCCGTTTGTGATTTCGATGGCATGGTCAATCGCTTTGTTGATTTTGTCCGAAAGCGCACTGCGGTCACCTATAACACGCAGAATAATATTTTTGCCCGCAAATTTTTCTTCCGCCTGCAAAAGATATTCGTAAAGCAGATTCATAAGATTGTCAACTTCTTCTTTTGGACGATTCCAGTTTTCGGTGGAAAACGCATAGGCGGTTATCGCCTTTATTCCGATTTTGTCGCAGTATTTGACAATTTTCTCAAAGGTATCGGCGCCTGCCCTGTGTCCTGCAGAGCGGGGAAGATGCCGTTTTTTCGCCCATCTGCCGTTTCCGTCCATAATAACGCCTATGTGGCGGGGCAGATTGTGCGGGTCAATTTTTTCTTCATGAGCGTTTTTTTTTCGATTAAAAAGCATAGCTTGCCTCCGATTTCAGAAGTTTACATAAGCCGGCAGTTAAAGGCGTATTCACAACGCCCAATATAATTAAGGTATATAATTGGGGTATTAAACCTCCATAATTTCCTTTTCCTTGGCGGAAACGGCGTCCTCCGCCTCCTTGACGAATTTATCCGTAAGCTTCTGGATTTTTGTTTCAAGGTCCTTAAGGTCATCCTCCGTTATTTCGCCGTCCTTTTTCTGTTTTTTGAAGCCTTCGAGAGCGTCACGGCGAACTCCTCTTATAGCAACCTTAGCCTCCTCGCCGCGCTTTGAAATACCCTTGGCAAGCTCCTTTCTTCTTTCCTCCGTAAGGGGCGGGAAATTGAGCCTGATGCACTTTCCGTCATTGTTGGGGGTTATCCCCACATCTGATTTTAATATAGCCTTTTCAATGTCGCCGAGAATAGATGCGTCCCAGGGCTGAATAACAATTGTTCTTGCTTCGGGAACGGAGATTGTTCCCACCTGAGCAAGGGGGGTGGGTGCGCCGTAATACTCAACGGTGACCTTGTCTAAAATAGCGGGATTTGCGCGGCCTGCGCGAATAGCCGCAAAATCCTTGTTCAATGCCTCAATTGCCTTTTCCATTTTCATTTCTGCATTTTTCATAGTAATAACCTCCATAGACTTTCTGCCCACAAATAGTTGCTGAAAATGATACGCAGTTCTTATCGTGGGCAGATAAGGCGTATTTTGCCGAAGACTGTGCCTTGCACCGTTTTTTACCGAAGCAGGAATCCCTGTTTTAAGCACAGCCTTTACCTTCTTAATTTAATTTATGAGTATGTCGGTTTTTGCATAATCTTCCGACAATAAGGCACAAATATGTGCCGACTCCGTACTTAATATACAAGAGTACCGATTTTTTCGCCCTTGAGTCCGCGGATAATATTTTCCGGGTCATCAAGACCGAACACCAAAATAGGGATATTATTATCCATGCAAAGTGTTGTTGCGGTGGAGTCCATAACCCCCAAGCCTTTGCTTATAACATCAATATAGCGGAGGGAATCAAATTTTTGTGCGTCGGGGTTGGTATGGGGGTCGCTGTCATAAACGCCGTCAACCGCCTTGGCCAGAAGAATAATATCCGCATTCATTTCCGCCGCACGAAGCGCCGCTGCCGTGTCCGTAGAAAAGAACGGGTTACCGCTTCCGCAGGCGAAAATAACAACTCTGCCCTTTTCTAAATGGCGGACAGCCTTTGAACGGATATAAGGTTCCGCAATCTGACGCATTTCGATTGCCGTCTGAACACGGGCAGGAACACCCTGCTGTTCGATTGCGTCGAGAAGCGCCAAAGAATTTATAACCGTTGCCAGCATACCCATATGGTCGGCACGGGTTCTGTCCATGTTTCCGCCGGACCTGCCGCGCCAAAAATTGCCGCCGCCCACAACGATTGAAACTTCAACGCCGAGCTCCACTGCCTCCTTGATTTTTTCCGCAATTCTGTCGATGGTGGGAGTGTCAAGCCCAAACCCCTTATGGCCGGACATCGCTTCACCGCTGATTTTGAGCATCACTCTTTTGTATTTGCTTTCCATGTTCTCATTCCCCTTTATATTTTTTGGTTTAATTTAAGCAGGCGAAATCGCCCTGCCAAGCACCTCCGTATTTAATTTACGCCCGGGTTACTTCGCAAAATGAGCCATACTTTTTTATACATCGTTAAATACTTCCTCATCGGGACTTGCTGACGGAGCAGGCGACGGAGCGGTTGTCGGTTCGCTGTCTTCTCGGTTTCCGCTGTCTTCACTGCCGTTTTCGCTGTTATCGCCGGTATCGCTGCCCTTATCTTCATCGTTATTATTGTCGGTTTTATCCTCCTCGCCGTTTTTATCATCATTTTCCCGGTCGCCGGATTCGGGCTCGTCATAATCCTTGCTGTCGGATGAATTTACAGAGCCGCTTGCCGAATCCTCGTCAAAATCGGGCAATGCATTATAGACAGGCGTGACTGTGCCGTCGTCATTGACTTCAATATGATATTCCTCTTTTTCCACATTCTTAAGTGCGGAGGAGTCATTCTCCGGGGAATTTGTATGGAAATAGTCCGTTGAGAAAATGGGACCGAGAACCACCCCGGAAAAGGTTCCGAAAACCGTGAGGAAACAAGAGATAATAATACCAAAAACCATAAATGCCTTACCCCCGGCAGAAAGCCTGTGCAGCTTGATTTTATCCGAAGGGGAAAGCTTTCCCTGATTGCCGGCTTTGGCTGATTTGCCGGAACCGCCTGCCTTTCCGGAATTACCGGCCGGCATAGTTGATTTAAAGTTCGCCGTGCGTGCGGAAATGTCTATCTCAAATTCTTTTTTCTCCGGCTTTTTGGAGGCATCCTTTTTATATATTTCATAAACATCGTCATCGTCTTTGTCAAAATCATAGAATTTATCACTCACGCAAAATCAGTCCTTTCCGAATAATATGTATGGAACCCTTTGAGATGTCCCCGCCCGGTTCGGCGGCAGATTTCTGCTTCTGTTCATATGCAGCCGGTAAATATCCCTTTCATCACAAAAATGAAACGCTGCTTTGAAAATCTTTGCAAAAAAGGTTCTCAATGAAATATTGCCGTAAAATCCTATTTTATAAGAAAACTCAAAAACCCAAGCCCGGATGCGCCGATTCTGCAGAGCAGAATCATAATAATCCCCGAAGTCATAATACCAAGCAAAATCGCCGGAAGGGCTCGGCGAAGCCGCATATCAAACAATCCCGCAATCATCGACCCTGTCCATGCACCTGTTGTCGGGAGCGGAACTGCGACGAAGAAATAAAGGGCAAGCATACCCAAGTCGGACATTTTGGAAGCTTTTTTATGAGTTCTTTTTTCCAGCCACTCGCAAAGCCCCCGAAACGGGCGGAATCTTTTGAAAAATTTAAGCAACGGTCTGAAAAGAAGAATTATAAAGGGCACGGGAAGAAAGTTCCCTGCAACCGAAACAAGATACATCCAAAACAAATCAAACCCGCCCAGTTTTTCAACAATAACGCAGTTGATCATCGCGCCGCGAATCTCAGATATAGGGACTATGGAAAGTCCTAAAGTTCTTATAATTTGCTCAATGCCCATATTTTTCTCCCAATAATCCATTATGTTAAATTAACCATATAAAGTATATCACATATACTCCGGCAATTCAAGATATTTTTCATTTTTGTAACATAAATTTATCATTTCGACAATAAAAGGCAAAAATCATCTTGCATAATTCAATATGAGATGTTAAAATAAAAACAAAAACACCTTTTCCCTTTTTTTGCATAATATGAGTAAAAAGGGAGGGCGAAGCTATGATTTGCGCTATTATGACGGCTGTTCTTTGCGTTTTTGCCGTATACGGTGCGGTGCGCTTTGTTTTGGAATTGAGCCTCTTCGTTTGCGGAAGCGATTTACCTGCAAAATTAGGACGGCATACGGTTGTGTTTTTCCGTAACGATGAGGAAAAGGCCGAGGGCTGGATAAGGACGCTTATACGGGAAAAGACCTTGGATGCCGGGGCAGAGCCTGAAGATATAATAGCAGTCGACACGGGCTCGGAAGACGATACGCTTAGGATACTGAAAAATCTCAGCGCTGAATATGACTTTGTTCATGCAATGAGCTTTGAGGATTATATAAGATTTATAAAGGGATATTAGAAACCAAATGGAAAATTCAAAGGAAAACTTATCGGGAACAATTGAAGAAATAGTATATTTCAATCCATCAAACGGATATGCGGTATGCGATGTTTCGAGCGGAGGTACGCTTATTACTCTGACGGGAATTATGCCTGATATAGCCGAGGGCGAAAATATAAAAGCGTGGGGAGCGTATAAGGTTCACCCCGACTACGGCGAACAGTTTTCGGTTGACGGGTATGAGCGTACTGCGCCCTCGGACGAGGCGGAAATCGAGCACTATCTTGCATCGGGGGTTTTTCCGCATATCGGGAAAGCCACCGCAAGGGCAATCGTGGAAAAGTTCGGAACGGACGCTGTTTCCGTTATTGAGAGCGAGCCTTTGCGGCTCATGGGGATAAGGGGCTTAAGCGAAGCAAAAATTGCGGAAATACACGACGCCTGTCTGAGTCAGATGAGCATGAGAGAGCTGAATATGTTTTTCCGTAAATTCGGCGTTCCGCTGACATATTCCGCTAAGGCGTATTTGTTTTTCGGAATGAACGCTCCGGCGATTATCCGGGAAAATCCGTATGTCCTCTGTGAATTTATAAACGGGATTACATTTAATACCGCAGATAAGATTGGTCTTGAAATGGGCTTTCCGAAAAATCACCGCTACAGAATTATTGCCGCTGTATGCTCAACCTTGAGAAACAGCGCATATCTGGGCGGACATACATTTTTGCCCGAGGGGATTCTTGTTTCTCAGGTTTCGGCGGCGATTGATGTACAAAGGCGCGAAATTGAGGATAATATTGCGGAAATGCTGCTGTCGAAGCGCCTTGTAAAGGAAAACCGGGGGGAGTATGACGGAATTTATCTTGACGAATTTTATGAAGCGGAATGTTATGTGGCAAAACGGCTGAAAGCCCTTTCGGGAGTGACCTTTGACAGCGAGTGCAAAAGAGAGGACGAGTTTATAGAGCAGTTTGAGGAAAAATCGGGGCTCACACTTGCAGATTGCCAGAAAGCTGCAATTTCCGCGGCGGTTGAAAATTCCGTTATGGTTATAACCGGCGGGCCCGGTACGGGCAAAACAACAATAATACGGGGGATAATCGAGGTTATGCACGGTATGGGCAAGGAGGTATCTTTAGCCGCTCCTACCGGCAGAGCGGCCAAAAGAATGACGGAAATATCCGGGATTGAGGCAAAGACGATTCACCGTTTGCTTGAGTGCAAGGTTGGAGATGATAAATCGCCCTACGCCTTCGGGAAAAACGACATGAACACTCTGGACTGCGATGTTCTGATTGTAGATGAGGTTTCCATGGTCGATATAATGCTTATGGAATCGCTTCTTAAAGCTTTTCCCACAGGGGCAAGGCTTATCCTGGTAGGCGATGTTGACCAGCTTCCGTCGGTGGGCGCGGGCAATGTGCTGAGGGATATTATTGAAAGCGACAGTTTTGTCTGCATAAAGCTGACGGAAATTTTCCGCCAGGCGAAGGAGAGCCTTATTGTTGTCAATGCGCATAAAATTAACAACGGCGAATATCCCTTCCTTACGGAAAAGGAAAATGACTTTTTCTTCTTACCCAGAAAAAGTGCAGAGGATATATGCAGCACTATTGCGGATTTGTGCAAAAACCGTCTGCCGAGGTTTTACGGAGTTGACAGCATAGCGCAGATTCAGGTACTTTCGCCGTCGAAAAAGACGGAAACCGGGGTCCGTGTGTTAAACTCCCTTTTGCAGAGGGTTCTGAATCCGCCGGAGGAGAGGAAACCCGAAAAATTGCTTGCACATTGTACATACCGACTTGGCGACAAGGTTATGAGTATAAAAAATAATTACAATATACATTGGGTGAAAAATGACGGCTCTGAAGAGGGTGACGGCGTTTTTAACGGAGATGTGGGATTTATAACCCACATTGACAACAGGTTAAAGCGGCTTACGGTGGAATATGACGACCGCAAGGCGGTATATGATTTTAACCAGCTGGACGAGCTTGAGCACGCCTACGCCATAACCGTCCATAAAAGTCAGGGCAGCGAGTTTGATATTGTTGTTATCCCTATGTGGGAGGTTCCGAAACCGCTTATGGCGAGAAACCTTATATACACTGCGATAACCCGTGCAAAAAGGGTTGTTGTTCTTGTGGGGAGCGAGGAAATTTTAAACAAATATGTTGAAAATGACAAAATTTCATACAGATATTCGGGGCTTCAGTCAAGGCTCAGATTCTGAAAGTTACATTTCTGTAACCATAATTTAACATAATTTACATAAACTAAGTATTGAAAAAAATGTCGTTTTATAGTAAAATGTATCATGAGTAGCAGTATAACTGCAATACATACTTATTGGAATTGGAGAATGTTTAATATGATACGGAAAGCGGCATTGATTGTGGTTATTATAATAACGGTATTGCTATGCCCCGTACACGCCAGAACATACCCCGATGTGGCAGGAGGGACGGCTGCATATACTGCCGTTGACTACCTTTCCGACCTGGGGGTTATAGCCGGGTATGATGACGGCTGTTTCAGACCCGAAACACAAATAACCCGAGGCGAGGCTGCGGCGCTGCTTGCCCGCTCCTTAGGCTATACGGACAGCTATACGGCAAAGAAAATGCCGTTTTCCGATGTGAGAGAGGGATACTGGGCGGAGAAATTCATTTCCTACTGCTGGGAAAGAGGAATAATCGGAGGAATGACCGCAGTAACCTTTGCCCCTGCGGAAAAGGTTACATATGCGCA
This sequence comes from Clostridiales bacterium, assembly GCA_016303265.1. Classification (GTDB taxonomy): domain Bacteria; phylum Bacillota; class Clostridia; order Monoglobales; family Monoglobaceae; genus SIG454. The sequence goes on along the minus strand of JAEDLZ010000003.1, from coordinate 32,714 downwards.
GCTTATCAAGATGCTGGTCTGCGCCGCCGGGCTTGAGGGTGACGCAAAAAAACAGGGCGGCACGAACTGGTATGACGGATATATCAGCGTTGCAAAGAGCAGCGGTATATCGGAAAATGTTACGGTTTTTCCAAACAGCAATGCCTCCAGAGGCGATGTTGCAATTCTTGTTTACAATTCTTTTAAAAACGGATACATAACAAAGTCCCAGGGGGAAACGCCTGCTACGACGGTAACCCCGACACCGGCGCCGACCCCAACACCGACGCCGAAGCCGTCGGCAGTTCCCGACCCGGATTTTGATAAATCTCAGGTAGTCAGCACCGTGCCGCATACTGCCGATTTTAAGTTTTCCAAGGTTCTGACAGACTACACCCCGGCGGTTAATGCGTCGGATGTGGATTATTCGGGGCTTAAGGTCATAACGGCAGACAAAAAACTGCTTGTTGCCATTGACGCAGGGCACAATTTCAGCGGCAACGATACGGGAGCGTATAATGAGGAGTATGATATTCGCGAGCAGTACATAACATGGCCTATTGCGCAGATGCTGAAGTTAAAGCTTGAATATATGGGCTTTGAGGTCATAATGACAAGGAATAATTACAATGATAATATAGCAGGGGAAACCACAATGGACATTCTTTTAAACCGTGCCAAAATCGCCAATGCGGCGGCAGCGGACATTTTTATTTCCATTCATTGCAATGCAGGCGGCGGCAGCGGGGTTGAAACCTATTGCTATCAGAAAGGTACCGAGGGAGAGGTGCTTGCCGAGCTTGTTCAGGACAGCCTGGCGGAGGGAACTCCGCTTATCGACCGAGGAGTGAAAACGGCGAGCTTTGTTGTGTTAAAGCAAACGGCTATGCCGGCGGTTCTGGTTGAAACTGCGTTTCTAGATACGGAAAGTGATTTAAAATACCTTGTCGGCAACGACGGCAGAAACGGCATTTCAACAGCCATTGCAAAGGCGGTTTATAACTATGCAAAATCGAAATAACGGATACTGAAATTTAGCAGGTAAAGAATATATAAAATCAAAATAAAGGAACAGATATGAAAAAACCGGAGCTTCTCGCCCCTGCGGGAAATCTTGATAAACTGAAAATTGCGTTTATATACGGAGCGGACGCTGTGTATATCGGAGGGGAGGAGTTTTCTCTCCGTGCGGCGGCGGACAACTTCTCTATGGAGGAAATCCGGGAGGGAGTGGAATTTGCCCACGAAAGAGGAAAGAAAGTATACCTGACGGCGAATATAATTCCCCATAATGAGGATATCGGAGAATACGGAGATTTTCTTGCAAAAGCCGTTAAAACAGGGATTGACGCAATTATTGTTTCGGATTTAGGACTTTTTTCCATAACACGGGAAATCGCCCCCGACCTTGAAATTCATATAAGCACCCAGGCAAATAATGTTAATTTTGAGAGTGCAAAAATGTGGCATAAGCTTGGGGCAAAGCGGGTTATTCTTGCCCGGGAGCTATCATTTAAGGAGATTGCTAAGATAAGGGAAAATACGCCCTGCGAGCTGGAGCTTGAAGCCTTTGTTCACGGCGCAATGTGTATTTCCTATTCGGGAAGATGCCTTCTCAGCAATTACATGACGGGCAGGGACAGCAATTTAGGTGCGTGTTCCCATCCCTGCCGCTGGAAATATTATTTAATGGAAGAAAAACGACCCGGTGAATATATGCCCGTTTTTGAAAACGAAAGGGGGACTTTTATATACAACTCCAAGGATTTGTGTATGATTGAGCATATTGACGACCTTATAAAAAGCGGGCTAAGCAGCTTTAAAATCGAGGGCAGAGTTAAAACGGAGTATTATCTTGCAACGGTGGTTAAGGCATACCGTGACGCAATTGACGCATATTTTGAAAATCCCGGCGGATGGAAATTCAAGCAGGAATGGCTTGACGAGCTGCTTAAGGTGAGCCACAGAGGCTATACAACGGGTTTCTATTACAGAAAGCCCGACGGGAACGAGCAGAATTACAAGACAAGCTCATATATAAGGAATTATGAGCTTTGCGGAATTGTCTGCGGCTACGACCCTGATAAAAAGCTGCTCTCGGTTGTTCAGAAGAACAGATTTTTCAAGGGTGCGGAGGTAGAGTTTTTATGCCCGGACCGCCCGTTTATAAATCATACCATAGAATATATGGAGGATGCCGAGGGGAACGAGCTTGAGGCGGCAAACAGACCCATGCAGATTGTCCGTATAAGGTTTGACTGTGAAATCCCGGATAAAAGTATAATGCGGCAGATCAAACAGTCTTAACACAGTAAAAAATTAAATTTATATAATTCAGGAGGTTTTCTATAATGAAAAACTTAAAAAGAATTTTAGCTGTTTTCTTGACAGCCGCTTTTCTTGCAACAAGTCTTATGTCGGTTGCGGTTTTTGCAGACGAAGACACAGCAGGTGAGGCAGAAGCGGTTGTAACGGAAGAACAGGTTGAATCTGGCGGTACATTCTCAGATGTAAGCTCAAAGGAAAAGTATGCAACCGCTGTAAATGTACTTAATAAACTGGGAGTTATCGGCGGCTACGAGGACGGCACATTCAAGCCTATGAATAATGTAACAAGAGCGGAATTTTCAGCAATGCTTCTTCGCGCATTGGGCATGGGACAGGCAGTAACTCCCACCTCGCCGTCATTCCCGGATGTTCCCACAGACTTCTGGGGAGCAGGCGTAATCGAGGCTGCTAAAAGCCTTAACATTATCGGCGGCTACGAGGACGGTACATTCAGACCGAATAACAATGTTTCCTATGAGGAAGCTCTCACCATGATTGTTCGTGCAATCGGTTACGAAAACTATTCTCCCATAACGGATGTATGGTATTCAACATATGTTACCACCGCACAGCGTCTTGGAATAACAAAGAATGCAGTCGGCAATGTGGGCTTGCCTGCAACCCGTTCCTGCATAGCGCAGTTTATCTATGACACTTTGGAGGTTAAAACAAGAGAAAACGATACAATTTCCGAAAAAACCGTTATGGAGGAATATCTCGGACTTATTAAGGACGAGGGAATAATTGCATCAAACGGCTATACAAGCCTTGACTCTCCCGATGTCAATCTTAAGGACAACGAAATCAAAATCAGAAACAAAAGAACCGGAATTTCCGAAGTATTCCGTGTTGACAACATAGATGAGTATTCGGATATTCTCGGTGAAACAATCACATATTATTATAAGGACAATACATCAACGGGATACAAGGATGTTGTGTTCTATACAATCAAGTCAACAACATCGTCCGTAACAGTTGACGCAGGCAGCATTGAGCCTGACGAATCCGACAGCGCAACACTTGCATATTACAAGACGGAAAGCGCTTCAACCACAACAGGGCTTAAGCTTGACAGCGACAATGTTGTAATCTACAACGGCAAGCTTTACGGCAACACGGCGGCACAGAGCAGCTTTGGTATTGATATGATTCCTGTTATAGGCTCAATCAAGCTCGTAAATACAGACAGTGATTCCGATTATGACATTCTCTTTATTGACAGCTATGAAATCTATGCCGTATCTTCAGTTACCTCTTCAACATACACGGTAACGGATAAGGTAACGGTTTCAACAGGCAAGACAATCGTTCTTGACCCCACAGACGATGACCAAATTATCAACTTCACCAACACAAACGGCGATAAGCTTTCATTCAGCTCAATTTCAAAGAACAAGACCATATGCGTTAAGGAAAGCAACGATAACAACGGCACAAAGATGTATACGGTTATTATCGTTTCAAATCAGGTTTCCGGAGAGGTTAAGGCAATTTCCTCAAGCGGCTGCACTGTTGGCACAAAGACTTATAAATATTCCGACGCCGCTCCGTGGAAAAACGGCGCAGGTGATCTTGCTGAGCCTGAAAAGGGCAGCTCATACACCTTCTTCCTTGATATGAACGGCGATATTGTTGCTCATACAAAGGATGCAACGGCGGCAGCAAGCTCAAGTTACGGATATATTATGAGCTATGCCAAGGAAAAGTCGGGTCTTGAAGAATCACCTGTTATTCTTTACATCCTTACTCAGTCAGGAACAAAAGTAAGAATCCCGATGTATAAGAATACAAAAATTAACGGCACGAAGATTGGCGAGGACTATGACAGAGCAATAGATATGCTTGAAGAAACTGCCGAATACCAGAGCCGTGCTAATGACGACGGTTCTGCAAGACAGCTCATCAAGTATACAACAAGGGTTTCTGACGGAACAACGGTTCTTGACACAATAGTAACGGTTACAGATGAAACAAGCAATGATACAAGCGGCGGAGACGCTGTTTCCGATACCCTCAGAATGTACGGAAGCATAACGAGTGAAAATTCTGCAACATATACTTCTTCATCAAAGGTGTTTAAGTCGGGCGGTAATTCAATCTATTTAGGCAGTGCGGTTATATTTGTAATTCCCGAAGATATGGCAGATACAGATGGATACCGCAAGGGAAGTTCATCCGACTTTAAGAACGGCAAGCCCTACAAGATTGAGGCGTTTGATATATCGACAACAAAGAATGCTAAGGTTATCGTTCTCTACGGCGGCAGCGGTGTAACGGAAGTTGACTATACAACGCCGGTATTCAGAATCGAATCTGTTGCAGATGAATACAATGACGACAAAGAAGAATCAATGCTTAAGGTAAACGGGTATGAAAACGGATCGGAAACAGAGGTTTCATACTGGGTATCATCCGATAGTAAAGAACTTGTTGAAGCACTGGACGAAGGCGATTTCGTAAGATTCGGCACAGACGGTGACGGCTATGTTACACTTGACAGCGAGGACATTCTCTATGAAGTGGGCGAAACGGAACCGTTCTATGTAACAGACGATGAAACTTATAGAGGAAACACGGCAAAGACATATGCCAATACCGATATGAAGGTTATCCTCGGTTCAATCTACTCAACGGATGACGGAACGGTTATTATTACTCCTGAATTCTTAGAGGACGGAGATGACCCGGCAAATAATCCTGATGATGAGACTCAGGTTATGAGAATTACCGCAAGCAGATTCAGCAGTGCTAAATTCTATAAGTACGATACCTCAGGCAATAAGCTTAAGGTAACAAAGATCAGCGATGATTATGCGTCAATTATTGACGGCTTTATAACATATGACGAAGACCTCAAGAATGCAACAACAAAGGTGCTCGTTCATGTTAAAGAAGGCACAGTTAAGACGGTTATAGTTATCGAGTAAGAAACAAATTAAATAAATGACCGTGCAGAATATTTTAAAGCCTTAAGGCCGGCGACCCGGCGGCAAGGCTGTGCACGGTGCAAGAAAAGAGAGGCTGTAGCAAAACGATTTTAAAATAGCAATTTGCACAAAATAGTTTTCTATGCCAATAAAAATATCCCCGAAAACAGTTTAAACTTAGCTGTTTTCGGGGATTGTTTTGTTTAAGTTTTGTCAAGCAGCCATTTTGCTAAGCCCCTTTTCCTTGCCTGTGCGGTTTTGTATATTATTGATTTTCAGCGGCTTCTGCCTCGGCTTTTGTTTGTGACGCTGTATTTCATCAGCAGCCATTTGGCGTTTGACTGTCGGCGAGGCTCTCTGTATGAGATGCGGAATCTTTCGGCGGCAAGGGGGGGATATACTGATTTCATCAAAGCCTTAATTCCGCCGAAAGCCATGCGTTTTAACGGATATTGCCTATCAAGTCGCAAAAAAGAATTGCCCTATAAGAAGTGTACTCTAAAGGACAGCATTTTACAAGGCAGAAACTATATATTTCGTTTCTGCCTTTATCGTAGGGGACGATGCCTACATCGTCCCGTTTAAGGTCTTAGGATTATCCTAAATGTTTTGGAAAGTGCGATACATTTTCCCTGCTTGTTACAGTACCGGACAGATTTAATTGTATTCATCAAATATCATTTCTATCTCATCGCGAGCCTCGTTTAAACTCATAGGGTATATATCTCCATCTTCATCAAATGCACCGCCTCGCACAGATAATGTGTTTTCTTTCGTGTTATGTATCATATAAAAAATCATACGATTCGTTTCCGTTTCGCCGTCAAAAGCTAAATTAACAGACACAACAAATGTCATAGCTTTCTCGTTTGAAGTTAAAACTTCGGGATTTGGAGTATCATCTCCTATCCAGCCTTCTTTCCAACCGTAAGAAAGATTGGCAACCTCATCATTCGACATATCATCAAAATAGTTTATCATTGTTTTTTCAAACGGACTTGCATCATAACCTATCAATGTTGCCTCTGAAATATTATTTATTTTGCCACATCCTGTCATAAAAATGAACAGCAACAAGACAAGCATAGCTTGAACAAGAACACCTTTTTTACTTTTGTATGGAAATCTTTTCTTCACTTTGTTTTACCTCCAAAAACTTATTTTGACTTAATTGTCAAAAGTATTATAACATATAATTTCATAAATTGCAATACATTTGTTATGCATACAATAAAAATATATTTATATATAATTGCATTGCAGAGGTGATTATATGAAAAAATTTAAAATACCATCTATTCCGCCGACAACAAATAAATGCATTAGATTTCCAAATGATATAATTGATGAGGTTGAAAAGGCTATTGAGGGCAAAAATTGCACTTTTACTGCTTTTGTTGTTGAAGCGGTCCGGGTTGCGTTAGAAAATATTGAAGATGAAAAATAATTTACCAAAACGAAAACCCACAAGATTAAAGGGATATGATTATTCAACACCCGGGGCGTATTTTCTTACGGTATGTATAAAGGATAGAAAGCAGTTATTATCAAAGATAACTGTAGGGGACGATGCCTACATCGTCCCGCAAAATAATTTATCTCAAATTGGCATCATATGTGATAAATATATTAACAACATAAATGTCAAATATGAAAATGTAACAGTTGATAAATATGTGATAATGCCCAACCACATACATTTAATTGTATTTCTTCACGGGACGATGAGGGCATCGTCCCCTACAAAAAATATTGAAACCATTATTCGTTCCTTTAAAACGATAGTAACAAAAGAACTTGGTTATTCCATATGGCAAAGGTCATATCACGACCACATAATTCGTGGCGAAAGAGATTTTCAAAAAATATGGGAATACATTGATACAAATGTGTTAAGATGGAAAGAAGATTGTTTTTATAACGAGTAAAAGGCTCTCGCAAAATTGCGAGAGCCTTTTTAACTGTCCTTAAGCGCACGCCCTATACGGAACAGTTCTTTTTTGCGGAATTTATATCTCCTCATCAGGTGTTTCAGCCTTAATTTCCTCATATTTTTCAAGAATTGCGGTCTGAAGCATCTCTCTCATATCGCTGTTAATCGGGTGAGCAATGTCCTTAAATTCACCGTCGGGAGTTTTAATACTCGGCATAGCGATGAATAACTTTTCCTGTCCCTCAATAACCTTGATGTCATGGACAACAAATGCGTCGTCAAATGTAACGGAAACAACCGCTTTCATTCTTCCCTTTGCATTGATTTTTCTGACTTTAATGTCTGTAATAATCATTGTAGTGCCTCCTTAACATAGCTGTTATGTAAATTTTAATTTCATTTCCCTTGTAAAAATATTGATATTTACCAAAAATTGTGATATACTGAATATAGTAAACAATTTTCCGAAGGAGCTTTTAAGAATGAATGATTTTAATATCAAAAATTTAGCGCCCGGGTCACATATACATATGATAGGCATAGGCGGTGTCAGCATGAGCGGCATCGCAAATATGCTTATATACCTCGGCTTCAAGGTGAGCGGCTCGGACAGGACAAAAACCGAACTAACCGCAAGGCTTGAGGCCCTTGGCGCAGATGTTTTTGAAGGTCAGAGGGCAGAAAATATAAAAAAACCTGACCTCGTTTGCTATACTGCGGCAATCGCAAATGATAATCCTGAGCTTGTCCGCGCAAGAGAGCTGGGGATACCGTGCATGGAGCGTGCTCAGCTTCTCGGTCAGCTTATGACAATGTACCGTTATCCCTTGGCAATAGCGGGAACCCACGGAAAAACAACCACAACTTCTATGCTTTCCTTAATCCTTATGGAAGCCAATCTCGACCCCACCGTGTTAGTCGGCGGTTCTCTTCCGCAAATCGGCGGAAACTATCGAATCGGCGGCAAGGATTATCTGGTCTGTGAGGCTTGCGAATATGTGGAAAGCTTTCTCAACTTTCGACCTTTTTTGTCAATTATCACTAATATTGAAGCTGACCATTTAGATTATTTTGGTAATCTATCTAATATTATAACAGCTTTTGAGAAATTTGCAAGACTAAATTCCCCTTTGGGACATATTATTGTATGTTCTGACGATAAACATGCACCTTTTGTTGTGCAAAATATCGGAACTCACATACTAAAATATGGTATAAAAGACAAAAATTCCCAATTTATTGCAAAGAATATAAGAAGCAACGAAGCAAAAGGTGTGTCGTTTGAAATATATTTTGAAAACAATTTGTTTGTTTCGCTTGATTTGAGCGTTGCGGGTACGCACAATGTTTATAATGCGACAGCGGCCGCGGCTGCGGCTTATGCTTTGGGCGTTGAGGCAAAGGCAATAAAGGCGGGATTGGAAAAATTCGGAGGAACAAAGCGTCGTTTTGAAACGGTGGGAGAGTTTAACGGAGTAACGGTTATTGACGATTATGCGCACCACCCCACGGAAATCGGCGCAACACTAACGACCGCAAAAGGGCAGGGCTATAAAGATGTGTGGTGTATTTTTCAGCCGCACACCTATTCAAGAACCAAAACTCTGTTTAATGATTTTGCAAAGGTTCTGCCTACTGCGGATAAAGTGATAATTACAGATGTTTATTCTGCCAGGGAAAAATATGACGGAACAATTCACAGCTGCGATTTGGCTCTGGCTACGGATAAAGCGATATATATGAATGATTTCGGTGCCATTGTGAGATTTGTGAAGGAAAATGCGAAGGCGGGGGATGTTGTTTTGACCGTAGGCGCAGGGGATGTATATAAAATCGGAAGAATGCTTATTGAGCCTGAGGAGAATTAGTGTGAAATTAACCAATCCAAATGAACTGAAAAATATTCTGAGCGCTTACGGATTCACATTTTCCAAGGGACTGGGGCAGAATTTTCTCGTTGATAAAAATGTTCTGGACAAGATAGTTTCAGGCTCCGGAATAAACGGTGAGTGGGGCGCGCTTGAAATCGGACCGGGAGCAGGGACGCTGACATACGAACTTGCAAAAAACAGCGGAAAAACCGTTGCGGTTGAAATTGACCGGCGGCTTATGCCGCTGCTCGGCTATACCTTAAACGAGTTTAAAAATACTAAGATTATCAATGCTGATGTTATGGGAATCGATTTGGGGGCTCTCATAAAGGAGGAGTTTGCGGATATGCCCGTTGCGGTTTGCGCAAATCTTCCCTATTACATAACGACGCCCGTTATTATGAAAATTCTTGAAGAATGCAAGAGTGTGAGAACCGTTACCGTTATGATTCAAAAGGAGGTTGCCGACCGTATGGCGGCATCTCCGGGAGGAAAGGACTACGGTGCGCTGTCCGTTGCGGTGCAGTTTTACACGAAACCCGAAATTATTTGCCGGGCAGAGCCGCATTGCTTTATGCCGCAGCCAAAGGTGGCGTCGACGGTTATAAGGCTTGATGTTTTAAAAGAACCTGCCGTTTTGGTGAAAAATCAAAAATTATTTTTTGACATAGTAAAATCGGCTTTCGGACAGAGGCGGAAAACCTTGCTTAATTCGCTGACCAAAAGCCCGTATTTGGATATAGAAAAGGAACGCATTATCGCGGCCATAGAAAATACCGGACTTGCCCCGGATGTAAGAGGAGAGAGGCTGAGCATTGAGCAGTTTGCCGCCCTTGCTGATTTTTTGGCATAGATGCCGCACTTTCCGGGCGAAAAATCCACAAGATAAAAAAGAGAAAGGTTGAAATTTATGATAACAAGTAAACAAAGAGCGTATTTAAGAGGGTTGGGAAGCAAAATTTCGGCGCTTCATCAGATAGGAAAGGACGGAATAAGCGAAAACTTTTTAGGGGCAATAAGCGACGCCCTTGACGCAAATTCTTTGGTTAAGATTCATGTTCTTGAAACGGCACCCGTTTCTGCTCGGGAGGCGTCAATTGAAATGTGCGATGTTCTCGGGGCGGAGTGCGTTCAGGTTATAGGGCGGAAGTTTGTTCTTTATCGCGAAAGTGAGGATTCGCCCAAGCTTTTATAAGCGGCAGGCCGGGTCTATCCCCGGCAGCATTTGACGCACCCATATAGAGCGCATCTTAAAAGTTAAAAAGAATGAAGCCGGGTATAAATTTGTTTAAAATCTTATTTAAACCGACCGCGCAGCTCATAAAATCTCCCTCAGCGCTTAAAAAAGCCCGGGTATGTTCATTCCGCCTGTGATTTTGCCCAGCTCATTTTCCGAGCTTTCGTCAGCCTTCCTCATACCTTCGTTAACTGCGGCAATAATGAGGTCCTGAAGCATTTCAATATCGTCAGGGTCAACAACATCGGGAGTTAAAATAATCTCTTGAAGCTCCTTTTTGCCGTTTATTTTAACAGTAACAGCGCCGCCGCCAGAGCTTGCCTCAAAGGTTTTGCTTTCAAGCTCTTCCTGCATTTTCATCATCTGCTCTTGCATTTTCTGCGCTTGCTTAATCATCTGGTTCATATTTGCGCCGCCGCCCATTCCGCGCGGAAATCCGCCTTTTGCCATTTTCATCAGCCTTTCTTTTTTATAAATTGCGATGCCTCCGCCTGATTTAACGGCGGATTTCGCTTTTGTTCATATATATTTGGGGAATATCCCCTTTATCATAAGGTTAAACACTGTATTTAAAACCTCTCCGAAAGTAAAAACTTTTAATCAAATATTTTTCTAAAATGAATCCTCGCCGGAAACAGTCATAATATCGCCGAGAATATCCTTTTTTTTCGCCAGGTCAAGGATAGATGCATCCTTATTTTCAACGGGAGCCGCCAGCCTGTTCCCCTGCTCGGAAACAACGACACGGCAGCGTTTGCCGATAATTTTCTCAAACAGTCCCGAAAGATAGTTTTTCCCTTCGGGAGTGGAAATTCTTTCGTACGCCTCGCGGTTTGAAAGCACAATTTCTATAGAATCTCCGGAAATATAAGCCTTTGCGCGGAATAAGAACATATATAGTTTTTTGCTTTCATTTTTGATGATCCCCAAAGCCTCGCTCCACTTTTCCCATTCGCGGCTGCCGCCCGAATCGGGTGCCGAAGCGGATTTTGCAGGCTCTTTCATTTTTTCGGCTTTTTCACTCTTTTCGGACTTATCCGCTATTTTGTTTTCAGCCTTTTTCGCAGAATGAGAAACGGATACAAAGTTACCCGACTCAAGCTTTGCCTCAAGAGCGGAAACCCTTGCCGCAAGAGCATCGCCGCTGTTTCCGTACTGTGGATTTGCAAGCTTTAAAAGCGCCATTTCAACAGAAATTTTCGGGGATGCCATCCATTTTGACTGAGCAAGATACTCACAAAGAGTTGTCACGGAGTACAAAAGCCGTTCCAAATCGTACTTTTTCGCCTGTTCCTTATATTTTTCAATCTTTTCGCCGCTTTTGTCGATAATATCCTGAGGCGAATCCGCAGCCTTGCAAAACATAAGGCAGCGGTAATGGTCAATAATATCGTTAAAAAATGCGGAAACCTCTTTCCCTTTGTCCAAAAAGCCGTCCGCCGCCTTAAGACAGGCAAGGGAGTTGCCTTCGGCAACATAATCCGCAATGTCAAACAAAACGCTGTCGTCAACTATTCCCACAATATCTGTAATGTCCGACCTTCGGATTTCGCCTGCACACGAAGCGGCACATTGCTCTAAAATGCTGAGGCTGTCACGCATTGAACCGTCTGCAAGCTCCGCAATGAGCTCGGCTGCGTCAGGCGTCATATTGATATTTTCCGCCGCACATATTTTATTTATGCGCCGGGAAATGTCATCTACGCTTATTCTCCTGAAATCAAAACGCTGACATCTTGAAAGAATTGTGGGAAGAATTGCGTTAGGCTCTGTTGTCGCCAAAATAAAAATAACATATTCGGGCGGCTCTTCAAGAGTCTTTAAAAGAGCGTTGAAAGCCGCGTCTGTAATCATATGTGCCTCATCTATAATGTAAACCTTGTATTTACTGCTTGCCGGAGCATAGTCAACCTCGTCTCTAATCTGACGAATATCGTCAATACCACGGTTGCTGGCGGCGTCCATCTCAAAAACATCCATATTTGAGCCGTCAAGTATTCCAAGACAGGTAGGACAGGCGTTGCAAGGATTTCCGTTTACGGGATTTTCGCAATTTACTGCACGGGACAGAATTTTTGCGCAGGTGGTTTTGCCGGTTCCCCGTGTTCCGCAGAAAAGATAGGCATGAGCAATCCGCCCTGTCTGAATGCTGTTTCTTAAGGTTTCGGAAATATGCTCCTGCCCAACAACATCTTCAAATACCATAGGCCGCCATTTACGGTAAAGAGCCTGATACATTCCGGACATGACCGCTGCCTCCCTTCAAGGTGTAAGAATATGAATCCGCAATATGTTCCGCAACGAAACGAACACCTGTATACAATAAATTCCGCTGCATACCCGTGCGGAATTTATTGTATTACGCACAAAAATCACCGAATACAATGTGCGTCCGAGAAAAATCTTCTGCACATTTTTACATATAACAAACTTGCCGCACTTTAAAAACAAACTCCCGATAGGCATAATGCATGGGAAATAAATCCAATTTATAAAAACTTCAGCGTAAACTTTTGATTTTGCAAAAGATGCCGAATCAAAGTTTCAGCCTCAAAATGTATAAAATATTTATCCGCATATGCGAACAAAATCCAAGATTGCCGCCCGGCAGGGCGAAAGACATTGCAAAATGCCGCAAAAGAGCCGTATTTATATATAAAATAAATGCTATGTTCTTGAGTTCGAAGAAAAACCACCCGCGTACTGCCGACAGCCGGCTCAGATTCGGCTGCCCTGCAACACATCAGAAAGAACTGCTTAATGCTGCTGCATTCCTGCCCTGACATGGTTCACAGGTTCTGATCGCACAGGACCGAATCGTCAACACCGCTTATCGGAGCCGGACCGAACGGCGTTGCTCCTCAGCACAAGTTGTCATCCCCTCTATAGCGGATTGAAGGTTACAAGGTACCGCTACCACCCCGATTTAACATAGCCAGATAAGTATATCATATAAAATTAAATTTGTCAAACAAAAAAACGGTCACCAAATAGCCGGGAACTGCTCCCCAACCCAGTGACCGAAAATTTTACAAATTTGAAATCATTTGCAAAGAGCAAGCTCAACATTGCGGGTAAGAATATCCGCATAGCTGTATGAAACTCTTCTGTCCGCAGGATCTTCCGCGTCACTGCTGTCAACCTTGATAACGAAAACATTGGAATATGTGCTTTCGATAATGCCGCTACGAACGATGCGCTTCTTTCTGCCCTTTCTTGAAGCAAACCTGATTTTGCTTCCGATGTTATCCCTGAGGTCTGTTTTTATCTGTTCTAACTCTTTTTTATTTTCCATTTGGAAACACCTCATATGTAAAAATCCTATAAAACACAATCTGTTGTGTTTTTACTCCTCTATTATAGCATACTTTGTGGTGAATGTAAATACTTTTCGGAAAAGTTTTTTGTAAAATTTTGTAGAAATTTCATAATGCTCTGCTTCCTGATTTGATGCAACCGGAATATTTTTGTAAAGGATGTTTAAACTAACAGCAAAAGCATAAGAGTTAGCCAAGGCGAGGTAGAATTTTGAAATTTTTGAAAAAGCTTAATCTGCTCGATTATGTTATTTTCGGGGCATTTATAATAATAATATTTTTTGCGGTTTACAACTTCTTTCCCAACCGTGAAAAAACTCAGGATTTTGTGATGTATGTAAAATCCTCAAAAATTTATGACGCCGCAGAGGGGGATTTATGCACCGACTACGACGAAAATATCAGGCTCGGTGAGGTTTCGGACAGGACGGCGGAGGGAATTTTTATTAGGGTAAAAGCGGAAAAGGCAGAACAGGGAATTGATATTAAAGGGAAAAATTATCTGGTGGGAATGCCCGTAAGGCTTAGAGCAGGGGACTTTTATATTGAAGGCGAGATAGCGGAGGTAAGGCTTGATAGTTGAATTTTTTAAAAAGCAGTATAAGGCAAGCCTGAGCCGTCGTATATACGAACGGGTAAGAAATTTTTCGCCGGTGAGGTTATTTTTTGATTTTGAGTATGCCGCCTTATTGTGGAAAAAAAGTTTTTCCGAGGGACTTCTTGAAGCGGCGGTCAGAAAGCTTAGAAAATATGTTTCCTTGCCTTATGTTAAGGTTCGGGGCAAGGTTTTTGCGGCAATAATAGCCGGAGGAATTTTTGCGGGATTTTCGTCCTGCACGGATTTTTTGGTTATTCCCTCCGCAATTATAGGCGCGGCAATTTTCTGCAATATGACGGATAATGAAAATTTCATTTATGTTTGCCTTGCGGAACTGTTTTTTGCGGCGGTTTTCGCCCTGATAATACCTTTTACGGCATTTTTGTATATATTATATGTAGAAACGGGAATTATTTTTTTCTTTATTATAAAATATTCGGCAGAAAACATATATCTTGATATACTGAAAACGGCGTCCGTACTCATGATAGCTTTTTCGGCGCTTCCGATAGGAATTTTCAGTCCCTCCGCCCTTGCGGTAATGCTTATGCCTTACAGTCTGACGGTATTGGGCGGCGGCAAAATACGGAAATATATTTACGCTGTGGTTTTGCTCAGCCTTGGCTTCTACGGTGCGGCAAAAGGCGGAAACGCAGCGGTTATAGGCGGGAGTGCAGGGATTATTGTTATGATAATTTTGGGAGAATACCGGCTTTTAATTCCCGTTTTGTTCTCAGCTCCCTTTATAATTATGTCCGTTATGGATTTTTTAAAAAGCGGCGACCTTGCCGAAAATATAATAAGAACGGGATTCTTCATATGGAAATACGGATTCGGCGGGAAAATAGCTTATAAAACAGACGGAATCAATCTTAGGTATTTTAACCTGGTCTGCGATGCTGCCGCCGCGGTGGCGGTAATATTTTTCTGGTATGTTTTGCGGCTGTCACGCTCGGTTCTTGTAAAAATGTTTACGGCAAAAACTGCAAATAACCGTCTTTTGCGGAGCGGACTTGGGTCTATGGTTG
Organism: Clostridiales bacterium; assembly: GCA_016303265.1. Lineage (GTDB taxonomy): Bacteria > Bacillota > Clostridia > Monoglobales > Monoglobaceae > SIG454. Next base: position 17,493 of record JAEDLZ010000003.1, on the reverse strand, counting down.
GATTTTCTGTGTACACTTTTTTTGCATATAACGGCAATCTGCCCATAAATATATTACTGTATCTGATAAGCGCAGGACTGCTGAAGCGTGCCTGCACCATGGAGCGAATCGGGGAGTAAACGAGAGATTTTGAAAGGAAAACGGAGTTTAGATAAAAAATGCGTCCTGACATTCTATTTTAAAACGGCTTAAAACGGATAAATCAATTTAATCCGATTTGACCCGGAAGGGAAATTTATGGTATAATTTCAGAGTGATGCGCAGGAATTTTCAGTACAAATACAGCATAAATTTCGCATCATTTGCGGCGTTGTCCGTGAAAATTTAAGAGAGGTGATTCGATGATATTTGGCCGAGAGGATAGAAAGATTAAGTTATCCTTATCAGCAAAAAAAGCCGTTATTATCGGAGCTGTTGTGGCAGTTGTCATTGCGGCTTGCGTAACATTAGATGCGCTCAGCGCACGGGTTACCGTAAGAAACGGCGGAAGCTTAGAAACCGAGATTTTAACTTTTAAGGGCACGGTCGGCGAGGTGCTTGAGCAGCAGGGAATTGAGCTTGGCGAACATGATAAGCTCAACTGCGAAAAAAGTGACCGGCTCCGTGACAACATGACAATAGAAGTTTACCGAGCTATGCAGGTATATATTACAGCAGGCGGCGAAACAAAGGCTGTCTACACAACAAAGAGGGTTGTTGAAGATATACTTGCTGATGCAGGATATGAATGTACCGATCAGGACAGTATTACGCCGAAACGCACAAAAATCGCAAAGGCTGATACAAACATTATCCTGGTCAAAAACACAACAGAGGTTGTAACCGAAACAGAGGAAACTCCTTACGCAACTACGGAAAAGGCGAATGCAAGCCTTGCAAAGGGTATAAAGAAGGTTGTTCAAAAGGGCGTTTGCGGACAGTCGGAAAAGACATACCGCATTTCCTATGCCGACGGAGTTGAAACAGGGCGTGAGCTCATAAACGAAACGGTTATAACCGCCCCGGTTGAAGAAATAACCGAGGTCGGCACAAAGGCAACCAAGGCAGACAGTTATACTATCGCATATGCAGGGACGGTTGCGACCTCCCGAAGCGGCGAGCTTTCATACAGCAGGGTTTTGTCCTGTGTTGCAACGGCATATGACGCGGTGAGCTGCGGATATGCCCCGGGAACGGCAAGAACCGCAACCGGTGCGATTGCGCAGTACGGGGTTGTAGCTGTTGACCCCACCGTTATACCCTTAGGAACAAGGCTATATATTGACGGCTACGGATATGCTGTTGCGGCAGATACCGGCGGCGCAATAAAAGGTAACAAGATTGACCTTTGTTTTAACACAAGAAGTGAGTCGCTTCAGTACGGCAGAAGAAATGTTAATGTATATGTTCTTAACTGATTTGGTCATTTTGTTATAGAAATTTAATATTAGGGCTGTCCTTTTATAGGATGGCCCTATTGATTTTTGTAGAAATATGGTGTATAATGATACACGGTACAAATTCTTAATGACGAAAAACAGTTTTATTTGAACGGGATGGTAATAAATGGCTAAGAATAAAAAAGCAAAGGGAACTTACGGCGCATTTTTGAAAGGCTGGGGAATATTTCTTGTTTTATCCATTGTTCTGGGCGCCTGCGCAGGGGCATGGCTGGGCAACCGGGGCGGAACGAGCGTTGTGGATTTGGATAACTCAACGGGCGGCGTCGTCAATATTCTTCTCCTTGGGTCAGACGGCGGAGGAATGCGAAGCGACACTATTATGCTGGTAAATATAAACGGCGAAACGGGAAAGGTGAATATTCTGTCACTTCCCCGCGATACCGCTATATTTAAGCAGGACGCAAACGGGCGTGTTATAACAACATCTGCTCCGGACAAGCTGAACTCTTACCTTGGAAAGGGTCAGATTCAGTATAACAACGGCGAAATTAAAGTCCCTGAGCTTGCTATGATGAAAAAGGTGAAGGAAATTACGGGTCTTCCCATCAATTATTATGCGACCATAGATTTTGACGGCTTTAAGCATATAATTGATATTCTGGGCGGTGTTGATTATGAAGTCCCCGAAAATATGGACTACGACGACCCTGCGCAGGACTTGCATATTCACCTTAAAGCGGGAATGCAGCACCTTGACGGTCAGGCGGCGCACGATTTTGTCCGTTACAGAAATTACAAAAACGGCAGAGCCGACCTTGCCCGTATTGAGGCACAGCAGGCGTTTATAAAGGCGCTTGTCAAACAGAAGCTGACCCCGTCGAATATCAATAAGATAGACGAGCTTTATGACGCAATAAGCAAGTATGTAAACACAAATTATAAGTTCAAGAATCTAATGAGCAGCCTTGGAACAATTAAAAATATTACCGAAGACGATGTTACAATGTATGTGCTCCCGAATACCCCTCGTATGATAATGGGCGGTTCGTATGTTGTATATAACGATACGGAGGAGCACAGACAGGAACTAAAGGAAATTCTCGAAAACTTCAAATCCGAAGCCCAGAAAAAGGCGGAAGCGGATGCCGCAGTTTCTTCGGAGCAGCAGTAAACTTAAAAGGGCTGAAAAGTACCGGTGTACAAAATGAAGTAAATATCGGTAAATTTTGCCGGTTGACCTATCGGACGGTGCGGATTTTTCCGCCGTTTGACCTATCCGGCAGTGCGCGTTTGCCGCAGTAAATAATCCTGAGTTCGCTGTTCGATAGGACAAAACCACAAAAGAGGGCTGTTGCGAAACGATTTTCAAATAACAATTTTCACCCAATATTTTTCTAAACCAATGAAAATATCCCCGAAAACAGTTTAAATTCAGCTGTTTTCGGGGATTATTTTGTTAAATGTTTTGTTAAGAAGCTTATTTTGCGGCAAACCTCGTATTTATTGCGGCAAGATATTCTCTGCTATGCCCTAAATGCGCTCATAAGCCGTTCGCTGACAGTAAAAATTGGGAAAATCCGAATTGCCCTGCGGATGTTTTACTTTCTGTGCCGCTGCAACGCAGCATAATCGTTGCTTAGCAAAATACGCTGCCCGCTTATATGATAAAATTACATTATTCGTTTACGGGGCTCCCTAAAGCACAGCCGCGCAATATTATTTTAAACGGATAATACCCTCTATAAAAATGCGGCGGCGATAACCGTTAAAAGACCGCAAATACCAATTGCAATACCACCCATTGCCCCCTCTGTTTCGCCCATTTTAACTGCCTGGGAGGTTCCGAGAGCATGGCAGGACGCTCCGATTCCAAGCCCGGCGGCAACGGAATTGTTGATTCTGAACCATTTAGTGAAATAGGGGCACATCATTGCGCCGAAAAGCCCTGTTATGAAAACTCCGGCGGACGCAATAGGTGCATGACCGCCGATTTTTTCCGCAAGTTCCATTGCAATTGCGCTGGTAACGGATTTTGGGAGAAGGGATTTTGTTATCTCTTCGTCAATACCAAACAGATGGCAGAGAAGAAGAACACTCCCTACGGAAACTGCCACTCCGACAATAGTGCCGGCTAAAACGGGAATTAAATTTCTTTTTATGTCGAGCCATCTGCGGTACATGGAAACCGCCAGAGCCGCAGTTGCAGGCGGCAAAAACATATAAATTATATTTCCGCCGCTGTTAAAATATTTAATCGGTATACGGCACACCCAATAAAACAGCAGGATAAACACTACGCTTATAATAAGCGGATTTGCAAGGGGCGTGTCTGCCTTATTTGAAATAAGCCGTGCAAGGGTGAAAGCAATAAGCGCCGCAGCAAAGCCGAAAACGGGCGTTTGGGTTAAAGCGGTCAAAGCGTTAAGCGGATTTCCCATTTTTTTCTCCTCCTTTGTTCATAAGATGCATAACGCCTTTGACGGTGTATGCTGTCGCCGTGAAGGTAAGAACCGTGGTTATGCAGCAAATCAGGATAAACTGCCACCAGACGCTTCTTATAACATCGAAATAATTGACGATGTCCACGGTTGAAGGAATAAAGAAAAATGCCATGTTGTCAAGAAAGAAATCGGCAACCGAACTGATTTTTTCCGCCTTGACAATGCGGGTAATAAGCAGGATAAATAAAATTATCATTGCGATAACCGAGCCGGGAAAGGGAAAGGGGAGAACTGAGCTTATTGCGTCCCCTATTACGCACACAGCAAAGAAAACTGCCGCTTGAAAAATAACATTCATAGTAGTATCTCCAAATCAAAATTAAATTCATATACAGACAGTTTACCACATTTGAATGAGAATTGCAACAAAATAAAAGAAAAGATTGACAGAAATTATGATAATGTGATAAAATTAAAACCGAGGTGTTTATATGACCTATGAACTTTCAACAACCTGCTGTTTTACGGGACACAGATATATTGCAGGGGATAAATGGTCTGATATTGAAAATAAAACCTATAAAATTTGCGAAGGGCTTATAAAAAGGGGTTTTTGCAATTTTATAACGGGCGGTGCGCTTGGCTTTGACACCATGGCGGCGCTGTGCGTTTTAAGACTTCGCCAAAGATACAAAAATATAAAGCTGATAATAGCGGTTCCTTGCCGAAATCAAAGTGAAAAATGGCATAATGCCGAAAAGAAAACCTATGACGAAATTCTCAAAATGGCGGATGAGGTTAAGGTTTTATCGGAGGGGTATACGCCCGAATGTATGCACCGGCGGAACAGATTTATGGTTGACAGCAGCGGTGTTTGTGTCGCCTATATGAGAAAAGCTGCGGGGGGGACGGCATACACTGTAAGATATGCTGTGGATAATGACAGAGAAGTAATATTTGTCGGATAGAAATAATGCAAAGCATGAGAAAAGGGTTGGAGCAAAACTTTTTATTTTTAAAAAGCGTCCACCATCATTGATAATTCAACGCAAAACGCGAGAAAAAGTTTGGAAACTACTTGACAAAATTTATAAGGTGTGGTAAAATAGGAACACTGCTTGTATACAGTATATAATTAGTCCTTGCCGCATTGGCAGAGGGGATAATACCATAAATATCGGACAGGAGGTACTTATAATGCTTAGGACATTTCAACCGAAGAAAAGACATCGTTCAATGGAACATGGCTTTAGGAAGAGAATGGCTACGAAAAACGGCCGTAAGGTTTTAGCCAGAAGAAGATTAAAAGGCAGAAAGAGATTGTCAGCCTAAGACGCCCTTGGGCGTCTTTTTGACTTTTTTTAAAAAATTATGGACAAAGTTATCAGTTTAAATCGTAACGGTCAGTTCCAGAGGCTTTATAAAAAAGGAAAGTCAATCGTTGCCCCTTCGATGGTGGTTTATGTTAAGCGCAACGGGCTTGGCTTTAACCGTTTGGGTATAACTGCAAGCAAAAAAATCGGCAAGGCGGTTGTGCGCAACCGTGCCAAAAGGCGTATCCGGGAGCTCTACCGCTTGAATCTTGAAAGGCTTAAGGCGGGATACGATTTTGTTATTGTTGCACGGGGAAAGACGGCTGTTGTTTCACACAGTGTGCTTTCTGAGGCGTTTTTGACCGCTGCGGACAAGTTGGGTGTTTTGAATGAACAGAATTAAACATTGGATAGAGGAAGGGCTTATATTTCCCATAAGGGTTTATCAGAAGTGTATATCACCCAAAAAAGCGCCTTGCTGCAAATATTACCCTACCTGTTCACAGTATGCCGTTTTGGCTATCCGCAAGTACGGTCCCGTAAAGGGCTTGGCGAAAAGTGTGTGGCGCGTTCTGCGTTGTAATCCATTAAGCCGCGGCGGGGTGGATTTGCCCTGATTATGAATTTATTTCGGCAAGGCAGCAGCGTCTTGCTTTGCCGGTCATCGCATAACCTAAGAAAAACGAGGAAAAGACATGGAATATATTGAGATATTTTTTGGCATTATACTGAATTTCTTTTATAATGTCATCGGGAACTACGGCGTATCAATCATGCTTTTTACGCTGCTTGTCAAGGCGGTTATTTTCCCGCTTGATTTAAAACAGAGGAAGTCTATGGCGAGAACCCAGAAGATTCAGCCTCTTTTAAACAATCTTCAGAAAAAATACGCAAACGACCAGGAAAAATTAAACCGTGAAATCTCAAAGCTGTATAGGGAATATAATATAAGCCCTCTGAGCGGCTGCCTTCCCATGCTGATACAGCTTCCGATTATATTTGCACTTTATTGGGTAATCCGCCAGCCTATAACATATATGATGGGGATTCGCAATGTTGCCGACCAGGCTCTTATTGTTGTTAACTTTAACGATTGGGCGGCGGCAAATACCGGCTTGCTCACAGGTGATCTCAAATCCCTCTTTGAAGCAGGCAACAAAATTACGGGCAACAATTATTCTATGTACGAAATTCAGATTGCCCAGCTTATCCACCACAATAAGGAGCTTATGAATTATGTAGGTCAGACGGCGGCGGCAAACGGACTTGGTTCAATTGCCGGTATCGGCATGGAAACCGTTGACTTTACATTTTTGGGCATAAATCTTGCCGATACGCCAAGCTTTGGAAAAATATGGTCGCTTATTACCGGAAATGCAGCGGCGGTCAGCGGACATGATATGGTTCTTTGGCTTATTCCGATTTTTTCGGGTGTAAGCTCATGGCTATCCACAAAAATTTCCCAGGGCAGCTCCAAGGCGAAGGAGGATAAAAGAAAGGTTATCCCCGAAAACGAGAAGGTTGAAAATAAGCAGGCAGATACCATGAATACTATGACATTTGTTATGCCGTTTATTTCCGCATTCTTTACCTTCCAGTTTCCGGCGGCGCTGGGTCTTTACTGGATTTTGAGCAATTTAATTCAGCTTGCTCAGCTTGTTCTCGTTAATAAATTTGTTATGCCGAGAATTGAAAAAGATTTGATTAAAGGAGAAATAATTGATGTTAAGGAAAACAGAAAAAACCGCAAAAAACATAAATGATGCGCTTGACCTTGCGGCGCAGGAGTTGGGGGTTACGGCGGAGGAGCTTTCTTACGAGGTTATCCGCGAGTCCGGAAAGGGTCTTATGAAGTTTTTGGTCGGCTCCGAGGTTGAGATTGTTGCATGGGTAACAAAGGAAGCCGAGATGGAGGAAGCCGAAAAGGCAAAGGAAGAAAAATCCGTAAAATCCGAAGCTGCCGTAAAGACAGAAAAATCCGAAACTGCCGTGAAAATTCAGGCAAAAAAAGAAGCAAAGCCGGAAAATAAAGAGGCTGCTCCCGAAAAAGAGGCAAGGATTTCTGAGAAAAAAGCAAACAGGCGTGAGGCTTGTTCGGATTTTGTTATTCCGAAGGAAAGTGTTGATGACGCAAAGATGTTTTTGGGCGAGGTTTTGAAAAAAATCGGTCTTGAGGCAACTCTCAGCGTAAAACTTGACGGAAACACAATTTATATTGATGTTTCGGGCGATAAAATGGGACTTTTAATCGGTAAGCGCGGTGATACGCTTGACGCTGTCCAGTATCTTACAAGCCTTTATGTTAACAAGGGCAAGGGTCAGTACATTAAGGTAAGCATTGATACCGAAAATTACCGTGCAAAGAGAGAGGAAACGCTTGTAAGACTTGCAAAAGGGCTTCAGCGCAGCGTTATCCGTGACAAAAAGGATGTAACGCTTGAACCTATGTCCCCCAACGAGAGAAGAATTATCCATGCCGCTCTTCAGCATGACAAGCGGATAGTAACATACAGCGTAGGAGAAGAACCGAACAGACGCTTGGTTGTTGCTCTTGCAAAAAATGAGAAAGCGGAGTAATTTTAAAAAGTCCGCAGCATCTTTAAAATTAAAGATTGCAGCGCTTTAAGCATAGCCATAATATTTCAGTATAATTTCCGGAGTTTTCGCTGTGCACAGCATTTACAGGCAGGAGCAAGCTCCTGCCGCTTTTCATTCGTCAGGCAGTGACTTCCCTTTTGCCGAATAAGAAACGGACAGAGGGAAACAAGCAGGGAAAAGCGACCTAAGGAGATTGAAGAAAGGAAACGGAACAAAGAAAGGCAAAAAAGCAAACCGAGAAAAGCGTATAAAGAAAGACAAACTAAAAAAAGCGGTTTCCTGGTGCTAAGCGCCAAAAGATGGTATTTACGGTTATCGGCATTTGTTTTACATCCGTTTTAATAAAAGGGAGGGAAGGAAAATGAATAAGTGCGATTTTGAAAATCCTCAGATTTTTTCCAGAAACAAAGAAAAAGCTCATTCTTATATGATTTCATACAAGAATGAAGAAACAGCGCTTTCAATGAACAGAGAAAATTCGGAAAATTTTACCCTGTTAAACGGAAAGTGGGATTTTAAATACTATGACTGCTATATAGATGCCCCCAAGGATATTTCCGATTGGGATTCAATCCCTGTGCCTTCATGCTGGCAGCTCCACGGGTACGGTTATCCTCATTATACCAATGTAAACTATCCCCACCCCGTTGACCCGCCCTATGTGCCGGACGAAAACCCATGCGGAATCTACCGCAGATTTATTGATGCGGGGGATACAGACAAAGAAACCTATATTGTATTTGAGGGTGTTTCATCCTGTATGTATCTTTACATAAACGGCGAGGAAGTCGGATACAGTCAGGGAAGCCATAATATTGCGGAGTTTGACATAACAGAATACCTCCGTAAAGGCAGGAATGAAATCCGTGTTGAGGTGCTTAAGTGGTGCGACGGAAGCTATCTTGAGGATCAGGATATGTTCCGCTATTCGGGAATTTTCCGTGATGTTTATCTCCACAGACGGGATAAAAACCATATCCGCGATATAAGGATTGATACGGGTTTGACTGCAGCTAAATTCAAGGCTGAATACGAGGGCGAAATAGAGTACAAGCTGTATTTTAAAAGCGAGCTTATAAAAAGCGGGAGCTTTTCGGGCGAAACAGAAATAGCGCTTGAACATCCGAAGCTCTGGTCGGCAGAAAAGCCTAATCTTTACACGGCGGTTTTTCATGCCGGCAGTGAATATATTCCGCAGTATGTGGGGTTTCGCACGATAGAAATTTCAAAAAACCGAGAATTTCTGATAAGCGGAGCTTCAGTGAAAATAAAGGGAATAAACCGCCACGATTCAAACCCCCGGGCCGGATTTGCGGTGACTTATGAGGATATGCTGGGCGACTTGATTAAAATGAAACAGCTCAACATAAACACGGTAAGAACTTCCCATTATCCGCCTGCACCGGAGTTTTTAAATATGTGCAGCCGTCTGGGATTTTATGTTATTGATGAGGCGGACCTTGAAACCCACGGCTTTATTACCAAGGATTTGGAGTATAAATACATTCCGTTCAATTCGGAATGGATTATGGATAAGAAGGAATGGCAAAGCGCTATGATTGACCGTGCGGAGGCTATGGTTCAGCGGGACAAGAACCATCCTTGCGTGATTATGTGGTCATTGGGCAATGAGAGCAGTATGAGCGTAAACCATATAAAAATGGGCGAGTATGTGAGGAGTCAGAAAACCGCTCCGCTGCTCCATTATGAGGGAGAATGTTGTTCTTCGCGGCTCACGCTTGCAAGCGATGTATACAGCAGGATGTATACAGCCTTTACGGATTTGAGAGTATGCAACCCGAATCCCGACGACAAACGGCCGATTTTCCTCTGCGAATACAGCCACGCAATGGGCAACGGCCCCGGAGATACCTATGATTATGTTGAGGAATTTTATAAATATCCTTATCTTATCGGAGGTTGTATCTGGGAATGGTGCGACCACGCCGTAGAGCAGGGCGATAAGCTTTTATACGGCGGCGATTTCGGCGAAACAACCCACGACAGTAACTTCTGTGTGGACGGCCTTGTTTTTGCGGACAGGAGCTTTAAAGCCGGGTCCCTCAACGCAAAGGCGGCGTATCAGAATATGCGGATTTACCCCGTTTCGGCGGAAGAGGGAATATATAAGATAAAAAACCGTTTTGACTTTACAAATCTTAATGAATACAGACTTTTGTGGAGGATAGAGATTGACGGTGCATTGCATAGATGCGGCGAGGTTGAGGTCAACGCAGAGCCTCACGGCGAAGCGGAAATAAATATAGGCGCACTTGAGAAAATAAAGTGCCGATACGACGCATACATTACATTCTCCCTTGTGACAAAGGAGAAAACCGATTGGGCGGACAGCGGCTTTGAGGCGGCGTTTGAGCAAATTGAGCTTCCGGCGGAAATCGTAAGCGGAGAAAAACTGCAAAACGGAGCGGAAATTTCCGAAACGGAAAATGATATTGAAATATGCGGAAGCGGCTTTAAATATATTTTCAGCAAGCATTACGGAACTTTCACGAGTATAAATGTACGGGGCGAGGAGGTTCTGGGCAAACCGCCGAGGCTTTCCGCATGGCGCGCTCCGACTGACAACGAAAGGCATATCAAATATAAATGGGGGCTTATTGATAATCAGTCGACCGGCTGGAACTTAAACCGTCCGTTTAACAAGTGCTATAATTGCAGTGCAAGGATTGTCGGTGGGGTTGTTGAAATTGTGACGGACAATGCTCTCGGCGGCGTTTCGAGAAGTCAGGCAATCAGATATTCCCAGCATATCAGAATCGACGGCAGAGGAAGAATTGAATTTAACCTCAGCGGAAATGTTTATGATAAAATCGAATGGCTTCCTCGGTTGGGAATGGAATTTTGCCTCCCCGGTAAGGCGGAAAAGTTTGAGTATTTCGGTATGGGCCCTAAGGAAAATTATATTGACCTCTGCCACCATGCCAAGGTGGGAAAATACGAAAGCACGGTTGACCAAAACTTTACGCACTATGTAAAGCCTCAGGAGAACGGCAACCACACTAAAACAAAAATGCTCAAAATAGAAATTTCGGATAATGTGAAAATGAAATTTGAGGCGGAGCGTGCCTTTGAGTTTGGAATTTCTCATTATACGGCCGATGAGCTTACCGAGAAAAAGCACAATTTCGAGCTTGAAAAGTCGGATTACACAATTGCCCGAATCGATTATAAGGGCTCGGGTATCGGCTCGGCGAGCTGCGGAGATGCACTTCGGGAAAAGTATCGCTTATCGGAAAAAGAGTTTGCTTACGGCTTTATGGTAAGCTTTGATTAGGCCAAAATCAGATTTGAGCTTGAAAATATCAGACAGTTCGAAACCATCCTGTCTTAAAACAAAACTACGGGATTTCAGACCGCAGTGCGGGCGGAATTTCCGCCCTGTGCGGTCTTTTTCCTGCCATACAAGGAGAAAAATATGAATAACGAAATATTACTTATCTTGAATCTTATTGTAATTTACGGCGGAATGTTCTTATTTTACCGCCTGTTCGGGAAATCCGGCCTATATACCTGGACGGCTGTTGCAACAATTGCGGCAAACATTGAGGTGCTGCTTGTAATTGAAGCTTTTGGAATGGAACAGACTCTCGGAAATATTCTGTTTGCGTCAACATTTCTGACAACGGATATACTGAGCGAAAACCACGGCAAGAAAGCGGCGAATAAGGCGGTCAAAATCGGCATTGCGGTTTCCGTCATGTTTATAATTATAAGTGGGTCCTGGCTTTTATTTACCCCATCTGAGAATGATTTTGCTCACGGGGCATTTGAAATAATTTTTTCAAATACACCGAGAATAATGTTTGCAGGATTTGCGGTTTATGCCGTTGTTCAGGTGTTTGATGTATGGGCTTATCATAAATGGTGGAGCCTGACGGAGAAGAAAACGGGAGATGCAAAAAAATTTCTGTGGCTGCGAAACAACGGCTCAACCCTTTTATCCCAAGCTTTGAATGCCCTGCTCTTTAATGTTATAGCATTTTATGGCGTGTATGACTTAAAAACCCTTATTTCAATTGTGATTTCCACATATGTTATCTACATTTTTACTTCGCTTCTGGATACGCCTGTTGTTTACGCGGCAAGAAAGCTGTACGAAAAAGGAAAAATAAAATAATAAAACGATCCGCCGAGAATTATGTGGTCACGATAGGACCTTTGCCATATTTTTTTCGTTAATGATATTGTAGGGGACGATGCCCTCATCGTCCCGTGAAGAAATACAATCAAATGAATATGATTTGACATAATGACATATTTATCGTATATAAAGACATAATTTAATATGCGATTTTTCGGGACGATGTAGGCATCGTCCCCTACAGCAAAAGACGGAAACGAAATGTAGGCATCGTCCTCTACAGCAAAAGGCAGAAACGATTACTTTCGTTTCTGCCTTTTGAATTACTGTCCTTAACGGCACGCACCTTATGTCGCAGCCGCCGTGCGAAAACAGAGGAACTGTTTTCCGCAAAACTCCGTTATAAGGGGATATATTCGGACGGATTCCGGGGTTCACCGTCCCTGATAACTTCAAAATGAAGATGTGATTCGTCTTTCTTTTCGAGGATTGAGGTATCACCCACCGCCCCGATTGTATCGCCTTGAGCAACCCGGCGGCCGACTTCGATATAGCCTAAGTCCTGTAAATTCCCGTAGAGGGTTTTGATGCTTCCGCCGTGACCTATAACAACGACAACTCCAAGATTGTTATCCTCGTAAACCTTTTCAACAACACCGTCTGCCGCCGCAGCCACAATATCGCCTTTGGGGGCGGCAATATCAATTCCGCTGTGAGTGCGCCAGTCGTTCATTGTTTTGGAGTAGATGAGCTTATCGGGCGAATATTCCTTGCTTATGCTGCCGCTGCAGGGCGCTATCATATTGAGATTCTGTATAATCTCGTCATCGGAAAGCTCCGCTGCGGCGGCAACTGTTTCATAGTCCTGCACAGCCGTATCCGAAACGATAGGAATTTCTTCTTCATTTATTGCGTCAGCCTTAACCGTGTCATTCTCCGGTTCGTCATCGACCCCGGCGTCCTCTAGCGCCTGTTCCCATGCCTCATCGTCAAAGGAAGAATTGCTGACACTTACATTTGCCGTAAATTTGCGGACAACGGCAACCGTTCCGAAAACAGCAATAAGCGTAAGCAGGGCTATGTAAACCCCGCGCTTTGCAACAATGGACTTAATACTGAATTTCTTTTTTTGATTTTTATTATTGTTTTTCAATGTAACACCTCCATATTCAGAAGTATTTACATCTTGAAGAAATTTTATACAGTCTGATTGAGTTTTTTGGGAATTTTTATATTATACTCAATAAATTCCTCGTTTTCGGTTTTAACCGCCTCGGCATTAACGCCCGAACGCTTCATAATATCAACTGCCTGCTTGATGGTGTTTGAAAAAATTCGTACATCCTTGAAAACTCTTATTCCGGATTTGGCGGGCTTTTCTTTTGCAGGGGCAAGCAGGCGGTCTATGTATTCTTCGGTTTTGACCACATTGAGGTTCTTGTCCGCAATAAACTGAAGCGCCTTAAGCCGCGACTTGTCATCGGGAAGCCTTAAAAGCGCACGGGCGTGGCGCTCGCTTAGGTTATATTCGCGAAGCAGAGCCCTTATGTGCGGCGAAAGCTTTAAAAGACGAACCTTGTTTGCAATGGTGGATTGGGTCTTACCCAGCCTTTGGGCAAGCTCCTCCTGGGTAAGTCCGTGCTCGGTAAGCAGCGACAGATACGCCTCGCCCTCTTCAAGATAGTCAAGGTCCTTCCTCTGGATATTTTCGATTATGGCAAGGATTGCGCTGTCTGTTCTCATAACATCAATAATAACAGCCGGAATTTTAACAAGTCCCGCTATTTTGCAGGCACGGAGCCGGCGCTCTCCCGATATAAGCTCATATCTGTCCCTTTCAAGCCGTCTTACCGCAATGGGCTGGATAAGCCCGTACTGCTCAATGGAACGGCTAAGCTCAGCCAGCTCCTCTTCATCTATTATTTGCCTGGGCTGACAAGGATTCGGAACAATTTTGTCGATGTCAAGCTCGGTAATTCTGTTTTTCTCCTTTTCGGGTGCGGCTTTCTTAAAAACCATTTTCGTAATCATTTGTTTCCCTCCTAATGGAAAATTTTACCATTTGATAATATTTTAGCATAGGCGATTTTAAAATACAAATTTTTTCGTATGCAAAATTCCCGCAAAGACGACAGGAATTGCGGCATAGAAAAATAAAGCGACAAAAGAAAACAAATAGCGGCAGTCATATTTGAAAAAATTTTTAATATACCTTTTTGTAAGAGGTGTTTTATGCCGTAAAGCCCGGCGTGAGAAAATATATTTACGGTTAATCGGAGAGTGGTTTATGATAAATTATATTTGGGCAGGAATGATAATTCTGTCTTTTATTTGCGGACTTATAAACGGAAATATTGAAGCGGTAACAAGCGGCGCAATAGATGGATGCTCAGAGGGCGTCACCCTCTGCGTGTCATTGCTGGGGATAATGTGCCTTTGGACGGGGATTGCGAAAATTGCCGAAAAGTCAGGGCTTATCAATATATTTTCAAGGCTTTTGCGACCGCTGACAAAGATTTTGTTCCCGAATCTTAAGCAAGGCGGGGCGGCGCTGTCGGCAATTGTTATGAATATGGTTGCAAATTTTTTCGGAATGGGAAATGCGGCGACACCCCTGGGAATACGGGCAATGAAGGAGCTTGACAAAATAAACTGCGGCGAGGAGGCGTCGGATGAAATGTGTACCTTTGCGGTTATAAACACGGCTTCAATCCAGTTAATTCCCTCAACGCTCATATCCCTGCGCCAGACCTACGGGTCGGAAAATCCGGGGATTATCATTGTTCCTGTCTGGATCGTCAGCATAATGGCGGTATGCGCGGCGGTTTGTGCCGCAAAAATTTTTGAAAGGCGGCGAAGATTATGAGGATTGTATCAATTTTCGCCGTGCCCGTTATGATTGTAGGAATTGTGCTGCTTGGACTTATACGGCGAATTAAGGTTTATGATTGCTTTTTAGAGGGCGCGGCAGAGGGCTTAAAATGCACCTTTAATATTATTGCGCCCCTTGTGGGGCTTGTGGTGGCAATTTCAATGTTTCGTGCGTCTGGAGCAATAGATTTGATTTCAAGATTGCTGTCGCCCGTGCTTAAAGTGCTTTCAATGCCTGCCGAGGTGTTGCCTTTGGCGCTTTTGCGGCCGGTTTCGGGGAGCGGCTCAATAGCCATTGTTACGGATATTTTCAAAAATTGCGGAACAGACAGCGCAGCGGGAAGCATTGCCTCGGTTATGATGGGCTCAACCGAAACAACATTTTACACTCTTGCGGTGTACTTTGGGGCAATAAATGTGAAAAATACCCGTCATACATTAAAGTCTGCCCTAATCGGGGATTTTGTGGGGATAGTTATGTCGGTTATTGTCGCAAGATTGCTGCTTATAAAGTAAATAGTTGACAAAGCTTATATTTTATGGTACTATTGCAGTGAAAATATACAGTTTAGGGAGGGTCATTAAAATGGCTTTTTGTGAAATGTGCGGAACGCCGATTCCTGACGGAACAACGAGGTGTGATAATTGTGCAGCCGCAGAAACCGGCACTGCAGCAAATACTGCGCCGAATGCTGCACCTGCTGCCGAATCTGTTGATTTTACCAAATATGTTGACCAAATCAAGAACACAGGCATTAACTTTGTTGGGCTTTTTGCTCAGATATTCAACATTTTGGCAATATTTCTTCCGATTGTAAGGAGATACAACTTGTGGGAAATGGCAGACGGATATGAAAGATTATATATAATTCCGATTGCGCTCATATTTGTTGTTTTGGCTTCAATTATCGGCTATCTTTTAAAGAATGAGAAAATCGGGAAGGTTGCAAGTATTGTTAATGCGGTATTGTTTTTGATAATATTCTTTATACCGACAGTTGATGCAACCGTTGGGTTCTATCTCTGGCTTGTCGGCGTTGTTTTGGGACTTGTATCTCCCTTGGCTATGAAGCTTATAAATAAGTATATGTAATCAAATTTTTTAAAAGGTTCTTCCCAAAGAGGAAGAACCTTTTTTGTTAGACAAGAAAGGAAGGAGCAGAACTGTTTTGTACAAGTCCTGCCCTATATTATCTGTTGTTTATTTATTGAGAATATCATTTAAAATCTGAGCCTCGGCCAAACTCATTCCCGGCGTATTAGCTGCAATCCCAAACGATGAATAATTTGATGTATTAACCGGTGTTATACCATAAGTGCAAGCCGTTAATCGGCTTGCTTCACACCGGTTCAATAAATACATCCGTTTGAAATCCGCCAACGGATTTTATTCATTATTTGTATTTATTATACCATAACTTATTATTTATTTAAGTCTTTTTTGCATAAAGCTATGATTAGACCTATAAATCCTGTCAAAACACCCAAGACTCCAAACAATAGACAAGTGTTGTTTTCGTAGCCTTTACTTTTCATTATACAATAATTTATAACACCACAAGCCAACCAAACTAAAACCATTCCGGCTCCCATGTGTATCTCTTCTTTCCTAAATACTATATATCGCTGCTTTTCTTTTCGATTCTATCAAGCTTATTAATGATTTCACCGACTGCATACATAAGCAAACAGCCCAAAAAACTTACCAGCACTAAAGTTAAAAACACTGCCCAATTAAATTCGTCAAAATCTAAATCCAAACCATAACTATCAATAGTTATTGCAGATAAAAAGATTGAGCAGATAAAGTTTAAAATGAATAAAATAATAGATGAGTTTTTTACCACACGAGCAACCGCATTTTCGATATAATCAGCGGGCTTTTTTTTAGCATACTCAGCTATTTTCATATATTCTTCATCTGTAACTTCAATAGGAATTTTTTCATACATCTGTTCACGCTCGGACCAGACTTTTTCATATAGTCCTTCCGAAATCAAAACCCGGGCTTTTATTGCCTTTTCCTCATTTTTCTCCTTCGCTTCTTTCATCATAAAATAATTTTCGAGCATTTTGTTCATTAACACCATCTCCTTAATTACCATTTGTTAAATTATATCACTTATTCCACTAATTGTCAACATAATTCCACATAATAATTTAAAATATGTTATAAAATGTTTACAAGGAGTGGATTTATATGATAAAAGAATTTGCTGAAACTTTAAAGGTTTTAAGAACCAAAAAAGGACTTACCCAGACACAGCTTGCTGATAAACTGTGGCTTAATAAGTCCATTATTTCCGCTTATGAAAATGAGCAGAGAATGCCCTCCCTTGATGTTTTGATTAAGCTTTCCTATGAATTCAATGTATCTATGGAGTATTTACTCGGCATAGAGAAAAATAAAACTATCGATGTTTCCGATTTATCCGATGAACAAATTTCTGCTATAAATAATCTTATTGAACTCCTTCGGAAGAAATAGTCAACGCATATAATTATTTGCTTGCCTTGATTGCCGCCTGCCGGAGAGGAAATAAATGTGCCGGCGGCACATTTATAGCGTAGGATTGCGAAAAGCGACAGCTTTTCGGTAATCGGGGAAACGCAGAACGTTTCATACAAAAGCGGGCTCAGGCGGAGGATAAAGAAAAAAGGAAGGGATAAAACCCTTCCTTTTAGATATACATAATTACTTACTTGCCTTGATTGCCGCCTGCCGGAGAGAGAAATAAATGTGCCGGCGGCACATTTATAGCGTAGGATTGCGAAAAGCGACAGCT
>JAEDLZ010000171.1 GCA_016303265.1 Clostridiales bacterium | reverse complement strand
TGGTCTTTCACCCGCTACTATCTAAAAGAAGAAAAGCTCATAATCGACACGGGCTTTTTCTCCCGCAGTGAGGAAGAAATCAGGCTTTACCGCATTACCGACCTTTCCTTAAAGCGCACTCTGGGAGAGCGCATTTTCGGTCTGGGCACCATTCACTGCTGTGCCGGCGACAAAACAAGCCCCGAATTTGATATTAAGCGTATTAAGAACTCAAAGGAAGTTAAGGAAATGCTTTCCGACATGGTTGAAGAAGAACGGCTTCGCCGCCGTGTCACCGTTCGTGAGAACTTTATCGACGACGACCACGACGAGGATTCGGATTTTGACCGCGAGGAAGACGGTAACGAATAAGAAAAACTGCCGCAAGTGTTAAATCACGGCGGCATTTTTTTCGTGATTTACCGCCCCGGAACACCGATTTATCTATAAAATTAACACATTTTTATGTATTCTGCCACTTTTATCAGCCTTTTCTGTTTGATATAATTTATTAAGGAGCATAAGAAGCAATCTCAGCGTGTATCAAAACTATGGTATGCTCTTTCGGGAGGATATAAATGGAAAAACTGCGGGTTCTGCTGGTGGACGACGAAATCATGATCCGGGAGGGCTTCAAAAAGCTGTTTGACTGGGACGCCCATGACTGTCAGGTGGTGGGAGAAGCCGCCGACGGCATGGAGGCTCTCAGCAAAATCGACGCTCTTTATCCCCATATTGTGATTATGGATATTAATATCCCTATTATGAACGGACTGAAGGTTATTGAAACCGCAAAGGTGAAATATCCTCAAATGGCGTTTGTAATAGTATCCGGCTACGACGATTTTTCTTACTGCCGCAAAGCGCTTCAGCTCCAAATCACCGACTATATTCTGAAGCCCGTGGATTACGAAGAATTCGGAAGCTGCATTGACAACCTGAAAATTTCCATGTTCCGAAGCCGCACGGAGGCACAGCCCCGTCAGCATGAGGAGGAGCGTGCAATTCACGGTATTACCCGTTACATGCAGGAGCATTTGGGCGAGGATATAAGCCTTGCGGTTTTGGCGGATAATTTCCATTTAAGCTCGCAGTATATAAGCCAGCTTTTCAAAAGCGAAATCGGCGTAAATTTCTTAGCATATCTTACCAATATACGCATGGAGCAGGCAAAAAAGCTGCTGATTTCCACGGATTTAGCCATTGCCGAAATTGCAGACCGATGCGGCTACGGAGATTACCGTGTGTTCACAAAGGTGTTTAAGAAATCCGAGGGAATCACTCCCTCACAGTACCGCAGGGAGTTTTTAATCGATGAAGACGGGAGATAACAGTCCGAAAATTTTGATTTGTTAATACATCTGTAAAGGAGATATACAATGGACAAAAGGCTCTATAAATCAAACCGCAGTAAGATGCTGTGCGGAGTTTGCGGAGGCATTGCGGAATATTTCAACGCCGACCCCACCCTGGTACGGCTTGCGTGGGTGCTGTTCTGCGCTTTGGGAGGCTGCGGTATTATAGCATATATAATTGCCGCAATTATCATTCCCTCCAATCCTGAAAATTAAAGGAGAAATCATATGAAACCGACCGCAATAGTATACACCTCCAACGCCGGACATACGGCAGAATATGCGGCTCTTTTGGGAGAGAAAACGGGACTGCCCGTATATGCTTTAAGCGAAAACGTCGCTGTGGGCTCGCCTGTAATTTACATGGGCTGGCTTATGGCAGGCAAGGTGCAGGGCTATAAAAAAGCCGAAAAGAAGTATAAAATCTGTGCGCTCTGCGGCGTGGGCATGGGAGCTACCGGCTCTCAGACAGAGGACGTGAAAAAAGCGAACACCCCACCGAAGGATCTGCCGATTTTCACCTTACAGGGCGGCTTTGACATAACAAAGCTTCACGGAATTTACAAATTTATGATGAACGTAATGGCAAAAACCGCAGGAAAAAGTCTTGCGGAAAAGAATGACCGCACGCCCGAGGAGGACGATATGCTGTCTTTGCTCAGAGACGGCGGAAACCGAGTGAATGCTGACAGTCTTTCCTGCATTCTTGACTGGTTAAAGGAACAGTAATATAATAAATTTAATAGCAAAAAAACTGATGCGACATCAAGAGCAAAACATTTGATGCCGCATCAGTTTTATTTATTAAAACAAAAGGTTCTATCT
>JAEDLZ010000042.1 GCA_016303265.1 Clostridiales bacterium | reverse complement strand
ATGCTTCCGGATTTGACTTGGCAAAGGTGCTCGTTTGGGAGATGCTGTTATGCAGGACATTTTATTATTTATAAGCGTTGCCGCTTTTATGTTTCTCGGTTTTTTTGTTATCGGTAAAGCCGTTAATTTTATGGATGAAAATTACAAAGGTTTTGAAATGGACGAAGACGAGAAAGAGGAAAATGCACAGCAAAATATAAAAAATATAAATAAACCGTTGTGAAAATTCTGAAAATGCGTTACAATTACTACAAAGGATAAGCAAGAAGCTAAAATTGTTTCGGAATGTGACGGTGTTTGCCTTTGAGCATACAACTCGGCTGCGCCGCCCGCTTTACTTGGATTGAATTATCCTTTTTGGGCAGAGTGATTACCGCATACATTGCCGGTGAAAATGCAAGTGAAGTAAATGGGGAGGCGAATATTTTGGATACGCAGCGACAAAAAAACGACATTATTTTGGAAGCAATGAATGACGGAAACGCAGATAATAGCACAAAAGGTCATTTGAAAAAATTTTTCAACTATGCAGACGGCGCAGGAGAAACATATACCATGCTAAAGGCGGCACACGGGGCAAAGAAGCGGGGAACAGATATTATAGGTTACGAAGAGGCAAAATCCACAAAGAAGAGAAGCTCTGCGCTTTCGCTGCTTGAAATGACGGAAAGTATAGGAATCCTGCTGCTTGCAACGCTTGCAGGGTATGCTTTTTCGTGGCTGGGCTTTACAGAGGCGAATATTATAACCGTATATATTTTGGCTGTACTTCTTATTGCGGTAATTACCACAAGCAGATTTTACAGCATTGTTTCCTCTGTTGTCAGCGTGCTGATATTTAATTTTTTCTTTACGGCGCCGAAATTTACATTCATGGCATATGACAAAGGCTATCCCGCAACCTTTTTGATAATGCTTACGGCGGCGTTTATTACAAGTACGCTTGCAATAAAACTCAAAAACCATGCAAAGCAGGCTGCGCAGGCGGCTTTTAGAACAAAGATTTTATTTGATACAAACCAGCTTATTCAAAAGGCGAACGGAACCGATGAAATCATTACAGAAACGGCAAATCAGCTGATAAAGCTCCTCAAAAGGAATATAGTGTTCTATCATTGCAATAGCGGAAAGCTTGAGGAGCCGCGCATTTTCTTTGCATCCGAAGAAGGCTTAGGGGATGAGCTGGTGTCGGACCGTGAAAAGGCGGCGGCGCAGTGGGTTATGGAAAACAATAAGCACGCGGGAGCAACAACGGATACTCTTTCCGACGCAAAATGTATGTATCTTGCGGTAAGAGTAATGGGAAAAGTTTACGGGGTGGTAGGCATAAAAATGCAGGACAATCCTCTCGATTCCTTTGAAAACAGCGTAATGCTGTCAATACTTGGCGAATGTGCGCTCGCCCTTGAAAATGAAAAAAATGCAAAAGAAAAGGAGGCTGCTGCAATTCTTGCAAAAAATGAGCAGCTTCGTGCAAATCTTCTGCGTGCCATCTCCCACGATTTGCGGACGCCGCTGACATCAATTATGGGGAATGCCGATAATCTGCTATCAAACGGGGATTCCTTTGACACTTCGACAAAAAAACAGATTTATAAGGATATTTATGATGACTCTATGTGGCTTATAAATCTTGTGGAAAACCTTTTGTCGGTTACAAGACTGGAAGACGGGAAAATGAAGCTGAACCTTTCAATGGAGCTTATGGAAGAGATTATAACAGAGGCGCTTCACCATATCAATAACAGGGACTTAAGGCACAGGATTAAGGTTAAAAACTCTGATGAGATGGTTCTTGTCAATGTTGACGCAAGACTGATTGTTCAGGTAATAATAAACTTGGTTGATAATGCGATTAAGTATACTCCCGAGGGGTCAGAAATTGTAATTGAAACGGAAAAACACAAGGACAAAGTTAAGGTTTCGGTTGCGGATAACGGCCTTGGAATATCTGATGAAATAAAAGGCAAGGTTTTTGATATGTTTTTCAGCGGAGCCAATAATATTGCTGACAGCAGGAGAAGTATAGGCCTCGGACTGTCGCTGTGTAAGTCTGTTATAGCCGCACACGGCGGAGAAATTTTTGTTTCGGACAACAAGCCGCAGGGCGCTGTTTTCACATTTACATTGCCGGCAAGGGAGGTTAATATGACAAGTCATGTTAACTGATTTGGCTGATTGCGCCGTGCTTTCGGCTTCGGTGAAACGCACCCGGGCAATATATTCGTTTAACGCCTTATCTGCCCGTGATAAGGGGTTGACAATTTCTATCTTGCGGGCAGAGAGGTTAGGCGATGTTATATGAACAGGACAACGGTTCTGGTTGTTGAAGACGACACCCCCGTCAGGAATCTTATAACAACAACATTAAAAACACACGACTATAAATTTTTAACCGCAAAAGACGGAGAAAGTGCGGTCATGGAAGCATCATCCCACAATCCTGATATTATACTGCTGGATTTGGGACTTCCCGATTTAGACGGAATCGAGGTCATAAAGAAAATACGCTCATGGTCAAATTCACCGATTATTGTTATAAGCGCAAGAAGCGAGGACGCGGATAAAATTGAGGCGCTTGACAGCGGTGCCGACGATTATCTGACAAAACCGTTTTCGGTTGAAGAGCTGTTGGCAAGACTGAGAGTAACACAAAGACGGCTTAATTTTATCCGGACGCAGTTGCTTTCCACTTCCTCTGTATTTATAAATGGCAAACTCAAAATAGATTATGCTGCAGGATGTGCATATCTGGATGAAAAAGAACTTCACCTGACGCCGATTGAGTTTAAGCTTTTAAGCCTGCTTTCAAAGAATGTGGGCAAGGTTTTAACACATAAGTTTATTACGGAAAATATTTGGGGCAGCAGTTGGGATAATGATGTGGGTTCTCTGCGTGTTTTTATGGCAACTCTCAGAAAAAAGATTGAAAATATGCCCGATTCTCCCCAATATATTCAAACGCATATCGGGGTAGGCTATAGGATGGTAAAGGTTGAATAAATATAAAATTGCTGCGAAATAAAACAGAGCGATGAGCTGATTTCGGGCGATATATGAGCACGGAAGGCAGAAAATAAAGGAACACCGGAAGAAAAATAAAGGCATCTCCGGCGATATACGAGAATAAGACCTTGGGGGAAATACGGATAACTGAGCGCAAAGTACAATTGTAAGGCAAAATGCGTACATATGTGCATAAGCCATGTTTGGGGATTGATAATAAACAAACCGACCATATAGCGGTCGGTTTGTTTATTATTTTATATAACTCTTTAAATTTTTACAGCCGGTTTTAATTTCTTCAATACAGCCGCTTTTCCCCTCATATTCTACGGAAATAAATCCGTTATATTCCGCAAGAGGTAGGATTTTAACGCACTAAGCAACAGAAATGACGCCTGCTTTGATTGTTTCGGCAAGCCTTAATTTCCATGATTTTAAATATTGGCTAAAGGAATGGCTGCTGACGAAAATTTCCATACCATATGACCCAAAATCAAAAATTTATAAAATCAGACCATCCGGGAGCGGCTCCGAAAAAACCTATTTGTTTTTCATATCGGAGCGGTTGTTTCTGACAATATTTATGCACTGCTCAAGGTCCTTAATTGTGCTCACAACAACATTTTCCACATTTTCAAGCAGATAGTCGGCGTAGTCATAAGAAGATGTTTTTGTAGCCAATGCCTCGCCCTTTGCCTGCTCAACAATATCGGAAGCCTGAGCCATTGCTTTCTTTGTTATCTCATTTTCGTCAACCATAGCAATAATCTGGTCGTTGGCGGTTTTAATGAGTGCGTCTGCTTCGGTCTTTGCGTCGGCAATAATTCTTTCGCGCTCTTCCTTAATCCATTTTGCCTGCTTAAGGTCCTCGGGGAGTTTAAGCTTAATTTCGGATAAAACCTCCAAAAGCTCATCCTTGTCCAAAAGGCAGCGCCCTGAAAAAGGAACGGAAACACCTTTGTCGATTATATCTTCCAATTCTTCAAGCAATTCTAAAGAGTCCATAGTTAAACCTCCTGTTTATCTATATAAATCTAAATTGTTAACAAAATCCAAACCGATGCCGCAAAACCGGAACAAGGTCGGGAGGAACAAGCCCGGTAAGATCCCCGTCATAAGAAGCAATTTCCTTAACGATACTGGAGCTTAAAAACATATATTCTGCGCTGGCAGGAATAAAAATGGTTTCACATTCCCGACAGAGATTGTGGTTTGTGAGAGCCATCTGAAACTCATATTCAAAATCCGAAACGGCGCGAAGCCCCTTAATAACAATCTTTGCATTATTCTTTTTTGCAAAATCAACTAAAAGTCCCGAAAAGCTGGTAATTTCAACATTGGGAAGGTCTTTTGCCGCATCCTTTATAAACTGAACCCGCTCCTCGGCGCTGAAAAGAGGCGCCTTGCTCGAATTGCAGAGGACAGCGACAATAACCTTTTCAAAAATCTTCGACGCTCTTCGGATAATATCAAGATGACCGTTTGTGCAGGGGTCAAAGCTGCCGGGATATATAACTGTACTCATAGCAAATCAACTCCGAAAACGGAAAACCGAAATAACGGTTTTCCCGTATTTTGCCCGCTTGACGCAGTTGAAACGATTGTCGCAGACCATCTCGCCGCCTGCCTCGCTTTCAACGACAATAATACCCTCTGCCGTCAGAAGCCTGCCGGAAAAAACTTTTTCAAAAACAGGTGCAAGCAGGCCTTTGTTGTAAGGCGGGTCGAGAAAAATTATATCGAATTGCGTCTTACATCTGCCGAGATAGTCAAAGGCGTCCGCCTTAATGACCTCGGAGGATGTGATAACACGGGCTTTTTCAAGATTTTTATGTATAACCTCAAGAGCACGGGTATCCTTTTCAATAAAAACAGCGTGTCCGCAGCCTCGGCTCAGAGCCTCAAGCCCCATACTGCCGCTTCCGGCAAAAAGGTCAAGAACATTTTGGCAGGGGATATACGGCATAAGTATATTGAAAACGGATTCCTTAACTCTGTCCGTGGTAGGTCTTGTGTCCATGCCGTCTGGTGCGAGGAGCTTAAGCCCCCTTGCCGTCCCGGAAATAACTCTCATAAATCAAGACCCTTTCTGTAAATCAGTTGTTATCATAACTTATATTTTATAACATAACTCGAATATTGTCAAGTTTTTTACATAAAAAACACTCCCC
Organism: Clostridiales bacterium; assembly: GCA_016303265.1. GTDB lineage: Bacteria > Bacillota > Clostridia > Monoglobales > Monoglobaceae > SIG454. Next base: position 5,969 of record JAEDLZ010000042.1, on the reverse strand, counting down.
GCCTGTGCCGTGGTCGGAAAAAAGTAAAAACCTGCATAGCAGGTGGGTTTAGTCCCGGGGACATTACAAGTCCACTGGCCGTGCAAGCACGGGAGGCATTTGCGCCGTACCCGGAGAACAGATCCCTTAAGAAATTTGTTGGTTTTACATTTATGCCGTTTCACGAACACCGCAGGGAGCGTTTCCATAAGATATAATATCACACTTTTTATAAAAATACAATAGAAAAATGTCAATGGGAAAAATATTTTCATTTGGAAAAAAATAAGTCTTTTCAAATTGAAAAAAATATTGTATAATTTTAATAGTCTTTAAGTATAAGTTTTCATAAAGGGGTGAGGGCATGCGGATAGAAAAGATAAGCGATAATAAAATCCGTGTTACGGTGAATAAAGAGGATATAAAAATCTGGAATGTGAGCATGAAAAATCTGACCGATAATACGCCTGAGGCGCAGGATATGTTTTGGTTTGCCTTGAGGCAGGCCGAAAAGGATGTTGATTTTAAGGTGGGAAAGTCACAGCTGTTGGTTGAGGCTGTCCCTTCAAATGCGGAGGGCTTTATTATGCTTATAAGCAAAATAGAACCGGGCGCGGATGTTATGGATGTTTTGACAAAAAACGGCAAGATACGCCGTCAGAATATGGATATAAAAATAAAGAATCGCAGCCGTACAGCACCGATTGTAAATATATTCAGATTTGAGGATTTTGAGCATATCTGCCAATGTGTTTGCCAGACGAAGGACCTGTTTTGCGGAAGCAGCGCGCTTTATAAATTCAGGGACAGCTTTTATCTGGTTATGATTCCGCTTGATACAATGGCGTTTTTTGAGGCTGAAAATATTATTCTGGAATATGCCTCAAGAGTGCAAAATCCGACGGTCATGGAAGGAATACTTAAAGAACACGGAACAGAAATGATAAGGGAAGGGGCAGTTGAGGCTATACTTACCCATTTTGCGGAATAAATACAAGAGATAAAAATCCGTTCGGCTTTCTGAGCCAGGACGGGTTTTATATATTGTGTTCATATTATGGCGGATCTCTTAATAAACTTATTATGGAGGCGAAAGTTTATGGAAGAGAAAAGACAGATAATGCAGCACAAGATTACGATGGAAAACAGGGAGAAGCTGTTTCTGACGGGAGTGGAGGATGTGGACAGCTTTTGCGAAGCCGAAATCAGGGTTTATACCTCTGAAGGACAGCTTAACATTAAGGGCGAAGATTTGCATATGAGCCGGTTGAATGTGGACGATGGAGAACTTTGCATCGAAGGCGAAATTGAAAGCCTTGTATACAGCAATGTTGAAAACCGCAGCGGCGGATTTTTCAGCAAGCTGTTCAAATAAGACTATGTGGTTTGAGAATCAACTGCCCTATTTTTTGTGGATGACCGCCTGCGGCGCAGGAATAATGTTTGCCTATGATTTTCTGAGAATAAGCAGGCGTTTGCTTTGCACTCCTACGGTAATAGTCAATCTGGAGGACATACTTTTTGCGGCAATTTCTGCGGTTCTGGTGTTTTATGTGACATACCTGAAAAATAACGGCGAAATAAGATGGCAGACGCTTATCGGGCTTGCTGTTGGGTGTGTTTCATATATAATTCTTATAAAAGACCGGTTTGTTCGGGCAATTTGTGCCGTTTGGGGGTTTATTTCGGGCGCCGTAAAGAAGATATTGCTGATATTACTGCGTCCGATTGCCGTAATTCTCAGGATATTGTTAAAACCGGCAAGGCTTGTTATGTGGTATTCGGGCAGGGGCGTCAGAAAAATAGGCCGAACAGCAAAAATACGGAGCGCTAAAGCAAAAATAGGACTTAAAAAGATTGGCTTTATTATGCGAAAAAAATGAGAATAATTGTTGACAAAAGATTTTGAATATTATATAATATGTATGTATAATATTTAGGAGTGCTTAAATATGGAAAAGAAAAAGAGCGGAAAGTTGAATATAAGAAAAGCGGCAGTGCGGCTTTTGTTTATAGGCGTGCTTATTTATTCGGGGTATACCCTGGCTCATCAGCAGTACATAATGGCGCAGAAGAGAAAAACCGCTGCTGCGTGCGAAACACAGATTTCCGACGCAAAGAATGAGAATGCACGGCTCAAGGAGGAGTCGGAAATGGTGAACACCAGAGAATATAAGGAACAGAAGGCGCGCGAGTATCTTGGCTATGTTAAGTCGGATGAGCGTATATATATTGATGTGACGAAATGATTTCTCGTTTTCCGAAATATGATTTTAAATTAACTTATATATAATCAGGCATAGGGAGGATTTTTTTAGATAATGCAGGTGGAAGTTGGTAGCATACTTGGCGGCAAGGTAACGGGGATCGTTGCTTTCGGCGCATTTGTCGAATTGGAAAACGGAAGTACGGGACTTATACATATTTCAGAGATTTCATCAGAGTTTGTTGATGATGTCAGTAAATACCTTAAAATCGGACAAGAAGTCCGGGTTAAGGTTGTGTCTGTTGAGAATAATAAAATAGGGCTTTCCATAAAGAAGGCGGGGGATAACGGGGTTGAAGCGAAGCCGGATAAACCCCGTGAAAAGAAAGAGCATAAAAAGAGAGCTCCGTATGTGTTTTCAGGGAAGCCGGAAGAATTTGAATTTAAGAAAACCAATAACAGCGATATGTCCTTTGAGGACAGACTGCAAAAATTTAAGCAGGACAGCGACGAAAGAATTCAGGATCTCAAGCGAAATACCGAAGGCAGACGCAATAACGGTTATCGCAGATAAATTTTTTGTATATTTTTGAGCAGAGGAGGATTTGCGTGTCAGAATTTGCATTATTTTGGATTATTCTTGCGGTTGTGCTTGGCATAATTGAGGCAGGAACCGTAAATCTTGTCACTATATGGTTCGCTGTCGGAGCCTTGGCGGCATTTATAACTTCTCTCATTACGGAAAGTTTCCTGATTCAGCTTTCTGTATTTACTGTGGTATCGGTCATTTGTCTTGTTATTACAAGACCGCTTATTAAGAAATTTGTCAGGGAGAAATCCGTTCCGACAAATGCGGACAGAATTATCGGGGCTGAGGCCGTTGTGACCGAAAATATTGATGAAATTTCGGGAACTGGGCCGATTAAGGTTATGGGTCAGATATGGTCGGCAAGAACCGAAAACGGGGAGCCTATAGAAAAGGGAAAAAGTGTAATCATACGCAGAATCGAAGGCGTTCGTGCTGTGGTTGAGAAAAAAGATTAGGAGGGTATTGTTATGATTTATATTATTGCTGTGGTAATAATTTTGTTGATACTGGTAATCAGGAACATAAAAATTGTTTCCCAGTCAAACGCCTATGTTCTTGAGCGTCTCGGTGCATACAAGACAACATGGGGCGTCGGAATCCATTTTAAGGTTCCGTTTATTGAAAAGGTTGCAAAGGTTGTTACGCTTAAGGAACAGGTGGTTGATTTCCCGCCGCAGCCCGTTATAACAAAGGATAATGTAACCATGCAGATTGACACGGTAGTATATTTCCAGATAACGGACCCGAAGCTTTATACCTATGGCGTGGAGCTTCCTATGTCAGCGATTGAAAATCTTACGGCAACGACGCTGAGAAATATAATCGGCGATATGGAGCTTGACGAAAGTCTGACATCAAGGGATATAATAAATACAAAAATGCGTTCCATTCTTGATGAGGCGACCGACCCGTGGGGCATTAAGGTCAACCGGGTTGAACTTAAGAATATTATTCCGCCGGCAGGCATTCGGGAAGCAATGGAAAAGCAGATGAAGGCCGAGCGTGAGCGCCGGGAAGCTATACTTCGTGCCGAGGGTGAAAAAAAGTCGGCAGTCCTTGTTGCCGAGGGTGAGAAGGAGTCGACCATTCTCCGCGCCGAGGCGGAAAAGGCATCTGCTATTCTTAAAGCGGAAGCGGAGAAGGAAGCCGCAATCCGCATTGCCGAAGGTGAGGCGGAAGCAATCCGCAAGGTACAGGAAGCAACGGCGGACGGTATAAAAATGCTTAACGCTGCCGCTCCCGGAGAAGAGGTTCTTAAAATAAAGAGCCTTGAAGCCTTCGAAAAAGCTGCAGACGGTAAGGCAACGAAAATTATCATTCCGTCAGAAATTCAGGGCATTGCAGGGCTTGCCGCAGGCTTAAAGGAAGTTATAACCGAGAAGTAATATAAAATTTAAGTGAAAATTCCCGTGCCATATCTTTTTAAGATATGGCATTTGGGTGTAGTATGCCGTTTAGCCCGTGATTCGGTATAAAATATAAAAGCACGAAAGCAAAACAAAGCGGGAAGAAAGGTTAGGAATAGGAATTTATGTCAGGACATTCAAAATGGGCTACAATTAAAAGAAAAAAGGGCGCTATTGACGCAAAGAGGGGTAAGCTCTTCACCAAAATAGGCCGTGAGCTTATGGTTGCGGCAAAGGAAGGCGGAGCAGACCCTGATACAAACTCGAAGCTCCGTGATGCTATCGCAAAGGCGAAGGCGAACAATATGCCCAACGATACAATTCAGAGAAGTCTTAAAAAGGCGTCAGGTGAGGGCAGTACAAGTGAATATGTTGAAATGACATATGAGGGATACGGCCCGGCAGGAGTTGCCGTTATGGTTGAAACTCTGAGCGATAATAAAAACCGTATTGCAGGGGATTTAAGACATTATTTCGACAAATACGGCGGCAATTTGGGGCAGACGGGCTGCGTCGGATTTATGTTTGACCGTAAGGGAATTATACTTATAGAGCAAAAGGACGGTATGGACGAGGATACCGTTATGATGGACGCTCTTGACGCAGGGGCAGAGGACTTTTCGGCAGAAGACGGAATTTTTGAAATTTCGACCACACCGGAAAGCTTCAGCGCAACCCGTGAGGCTCTTGAGGGCAAGGGTTATGAGTTTGAGCAGGCGGAAATACAGTATGTTCCGAAAACATTAACTGCTCTTACCAATGAGGAGGACATCAAAAATATGGAAAAGCTGATAGAAATGCTTGAAGATAACGATGATGTCCAGAATATCTATCATACATGGGATATGCCGGAGGAAGAGGTCGAAGAATAGGTCGATAGAGGTATTTTAGGTTTTGAAAATTTTTATTTGAGCCTCAGTGATGATGTACATTGCCATATCTACGGTATATGTACCCCAAAATTAAAAAGTAATTAGTTTGTACATCATAACTCCGAATATACTGAAAAATTGCATGGACAGGAGGTCTTTATGCAACTTAAAACAGTGTATTCGGAGTTTTTGTATGATTGTGAGGTGAAACATTTTTCCCCCAGGACAATTAAGGGATATAGAAATAACCTTCAAAGGTTCTTTAATTATTTGGAGAGCAAGTACAGTATTTATGATATTGAGGAAGTAACTGCAAAACAGATTAAAGAGTTTTTTAAGGAACTTTGGCGAAATGGCAGACAAATAACATATACTAACGGCTTGCTGAGAAACTATAGGGCATTTTTTAAATATGCTGAAAATGAAGGATATATAAGTATAAATCCGTGCGTTAAAGTACCATGGTCAAAAGAAGATATAACTTTAATCAAGACTTTTACTGATGCTGAAGTCAAAAGAATGCTTAATGTTTTCAGCGGCAGAGATTATATTTCTATACGCAATAAAGCAATTATGGCTATGCTAATTGATACAGGAATAAGAAACAATGAATTATGTGAGTTAAAATATGACAGTGTATTTGATGGTTGTATTAAAATTTACGGCAAAGGGCGTAAGGAAAGATTAGTTGGCGTTAGTCCGTATTTGCAAAAATGTCTTATAAAATACCTTAATGTACGGAGCGGATATTTTGCCTATAAGAATGTTGAGGAGTATTTATTTCTGTCAAAGAGCGGAAGAAAATTAACTGTTGAAGCGATTGAAAGAATAGTCGGTAAGGCAGGTGAACTTGCCGATGTAGATAAGACTATAAGATGCAGTCCGCATACACTTCGGCACTATTTTGCACAGGCTCA
>JAEDLZ010000041.1 GCA_016303265.1 Clostridiales bacterium | reverse complement strand
AAACGGGTGCAGGACAGTGGGGCACGGCTCTCTCAATGGCTTGTTCATACTTTGACCTTGACTGTAAGGTTTACATGGTTAAGGTTTCGTACGAGCAAAAGCCCTTCCGCCGCGAAGTTATGAGAACCTACGGTGCAGCCGTTACACCTTCCCCCTCTAATGAAACAAATATCGGAAGAAAAATTCTTCAGGAGCATCCCGGAACAACAGGAAGCCTTGGCTGTGCCATTTCCGAGGCTGTTGAGGTTGCAACCTCAACCGAAGGATACCGCTATGTTCTCGGCAGCGTACTGAATCAGGTGCTTCTCCATCAATCGGTTATAGGTCTTGAAACAAAGACGGCGCTCGACAAATACGGCATAAAGCCCGACATTATTATCGGCTGTGCAGGCGGCGGTTCAAACCTCGGAGGACTCATTGCTCCGTTTATGGGCGAGAAGCTGCGCGGCGAGGCTGATTACAGAATAATCGCGGTTGAACCATCCTCCTGCCCCAGCTTTACACGGGGAAAATTCGCTTACGATTTCTGTGACACCGGTATGGTTTGTCCTCTGGCTAAGATGTATACCTTAGGAAGCGGTTTCATTCCGGCTCCCAATCATGCCGGCGGACTTCGTTATCACGGTATGAGCTCCACTTTATCCCAGCTTTATCACGACGGACTTATGGAGGCTGTTTCGGTTAAGCAGACAGATGTTTTCAAGGCGGCCGAACAGTTTGCCCGTATCGAGGGTATTCTCCCCGCTCCGGAAAGCAGCCACGCAATAAAGGCGGCTATTGATGAGGCGCTCCGTTGCAAGGAAACCGGCGAGGAAAAGACAATCGTATTCGGTCTTACCGGAACAGGATATTTTGATATGGTTGCATACGAAAAATTCCATGACGGCAAGATGGATGATTATATCCCCACGGACGAGGAATTACAAAAGGAGCTTGAAAAGCTTCCTAAAATTTAAATTTCGCATAAAATGCCGCTTGCACAGCATACGGTTAAAAGCGTTAAAACGGCTCTCACAAAATGTGAGAGCCGTTTATTGTATAAATGGGCTGTATTGTTATGTATCTTCTATATTGTCCGTCTTTTGCTTTTCAATTTTTCTTTTGCATAAGTGTAAAGCATACAAAACCCTACAGAAACGGCATACACTGCAAAGAATCTTACAGCATACCGCAATTTTATATTATTCACACCGACAGCTCCCATAAATTCGTTCACAATATTTATAACCAATATATGACACGGATAAATGTTATAGGTCGACTTATCCAAAACGCTTACAAATTTTGTCCTGCACACTTCCTTCACTTTTTCGAGAGAAAGCGTGAACAAAAACAGCACCGCCGCCATTTTATAAAGAAGCATAACACTGCCGATGCAATTCATTCCTTTATCAAATGCGCTGTCATAATAGGAAAGCGCCAATGCAGCAGGTGCAATTATCCCGAAAGAAATATAAATAAATTTCCTGTTAGCTCTGAGAATATTCTTTGCCTTTTCGTAGTTCATCACGAATTTTGCCAAGTTCTTTCTCCCTGCTGTCAATAAGGCTTAAAATACCGTCACAGTCCTCCTCCCTAAATGCCTTCGGACCGTTAATCTCCTCTTTAAGCTTCATGTCCTCTCCGTCATAATTTTATTTCAAAAATTATCTTGCGCCGCTTCTTACATTTTGAACCTTAAGTATATTGGTCGAGCCGTCCGCCCCGGCAGTTATAACAACTGTATCATTTTCTTTAACAAGTCCGTACCGCTTTGCACAGGCAACCGAATGGTCGAAAAGCACATTTGCGTCCTGCTGATAAATTGCCATAACGGGATAAACTCCCCAGCTGAGCGTAAGCTGGTGGAAAGTTTTCACCTCAGGGGTCGTTGCAATAATCGCCTGACTGGGTCTGAACTTAGATACCCTCCTCGCCGTATAGCCGGACTTAGTAATTGCTATAATAGCCGTCGCCTTAACATCTCTTGCCGTTGTGCACGCCGCGTCGCATATAGCGTTTGTTGTATCGTCCATATCTATTTCATAGGGAATATCCTTATATATATTCATATCAAAGGCATCTTCCTCTGCCTGCTCAGCGATTTTCGCCATGACGCGGACAACATGGGCAGGATGATCGCCTATGGCAGTTTCGCCGGAAAGCATTATCCCGGATGTTCCGTCAAACACGGCGTTTGCAACATCCGTAATCTCCGCTCTGGTGGGGGTTGTATTGTGTATCATGGACTCAAGCATCTGAGTTGCGGTTATAACCATTTTGCCCTGACTGTAACACTTCTTTATAAATTTTTTCTGAAGTCCCGGAAGCCTTTCGAACTCAATCTCAACTCCCATATCGCCTCTGGCAACCATTATCCCGTCAGAATTGTCAAGAATCTCATCAAAATTTTTTACGCCTTCAATATTTTCGATTTTTGATATAATCTTAATGTTATACCCGCCGTGATAATCCAAAAAATTTCTTATGTTTATAACATCTTCCTTGGAGCGGACAAATGATGCGGCAACAAAATCCACATCCATCTCCACACCGAATTTAAGATCCTCCTCGTCCTGCTTGCAAAGATACGGAAAATCCAAATGAACATTGGGAATATTAACTCCCTTATGGTTTGAAATTTCACCGCCGTTTATAACCTCACATTCAATATCCTTCCCGCTTACGCAAAGAACTTTCAGCGAAAGTCTCCCATCATCTATCAGGATTTTATCGTCTTTTTTCAGTTGATTGGGTAAATCCTTATAGGTAATGCTGACCCTGTGCCCATCGCCCTCAATATTTTCCGTTGTCAATATAAATTTATCCCCGCTGTTTATTTTCGCTCTGCCATTTTTAAAATTTCCGAGCCTGATTTCCGGGCCCTTGGTATCAAGCATAACCGCCGCGGGAACCCCCATTTTATCACGAACCTTGCGGAAGGTTTCAATTGTTTCCTTATGGTATTCGTGGGTTCCGTGAGAAAAGTTCAGTCTTGCAACATCCATTCCGCTGCGGAGCATCTCTTCAAGAACCTTTTCGTCACGGGATGCCGGTCCTATTGTACAAACAATTTTTGTCTTTCTCATATCGTTCTCCTTAAAATTTACCTATTTCCTTATTTATATTATATACCAAATTTATGCAAACAACAAGTATTATTTTTACTTTTATTTGTTAAAATTTCATATTTCTCCTTATGTATTTTTGTGCATTTTTCAGCAAAACGGAAATTTCCCGCCATTAGTCGAGCGGTGGGCGGAAACGGCGGCGAGCGGCGGCGGGCGGCGGTGAAAACGGGCGGCGGCAACGGTGAGCGGCAGTGGGCAACGGAAAAATTCTTAGCTTTGTCAATCTATCGAGATTCGGATTTTTCCGTCATCTGCAAAACCGGCATAGATTCATTGATGTCGGCTTTTGATAATCTTATGTGTCCGGCTCTTGTGTCCGGCTTTCGCTAATTTTACTTATTGACATAACTTTTTGAATATGCTAAAATCTTATCATATATGCAGTGGGTGATTGAAAATTATGAGAAAAATTCTTGAAAACAAAAAACTTATTACAGTATTCCGTATACTTTTTGCCGCAATTCTTATATTGCTTGCGCTTTATCTTGTATATGATATGCGGAATATCTCCGTAAAAAATATACTCTTCGGTAAAACCGATAATATTTTCCTTTCTGTAGTTATCGTCCTTTTTATATATGCTCTCAAAAGTGTGACCGTTTTTATTCCGATTATCATGCTTCAGCTTATAGCGGGTTCCTTGTTTGATCAATGGCTTGCGCTGTCGGTGAACTTTGCAGGTATTTTTATTTGTTATACTCTGCCCTATCTTCTTGGAAAACGCGCCGGAGAAAATCATATGCAGGGCTTTCTTGAAAAATATCCGAGACTTGAAAAATTTATGCAGCGTCAGCAGAAAAACGCATTTTATTCGGCTTTATTCCTTCGCTGCGTCGGGTTTTTGCCGGGGGATCTGGTTAGTATGTATTACGGCACTCTTTCCGCGCCGTATGTCAAATATATCTGCGGAAGTCTTTTGGGCTCCGCTCCCCGCATTATTGCCGTTACCCTTGTCGGAACAAGCATTAACGACCCCTCCTCCCCTCAGTTTATCGCTTCCGTTTCCGTTACGGTTATCCTTGCCGTATTTTCATCTATCGGCTACCTGTTTTACAACCGCAAGCGGTAAATTCGGGACCTTAAATAAAATTTCGGTAATAAAACTTGCAATTTTATCCGAAATATTGTATAATGATTCTTCAGAATAACATAATATAAAGAAGAAAGGTCTTCATTATGGGTGATTTTAATTCAAATTATATCAGCATCGTTGCCGAAGAAGACGGCGTTACGATTATCGGGCTTACCCGCGGCAAGGATACAAAGTTTCATCATACGGAAAAATTAGATAAGGGCGAGGCGTATATTGCCCAGTTTACCGAAAATACCTCCGCAATCAAAATACGGGGTAAAGCGAAAATTTATACTGACCACGGTGTACTTCAGACAAACGATTAACTTTATGGAGGGAATTTTATGATTCCGAATATTATTACAACCTTTCGTCTATTTCTCGTGCCTCTGTTTGCATATCTTGTAGTTATCGCAGACAACATCTGGGGGGCTTGCGCTGTTTTTGTTATTTCGGGTATTTCCGATGTTGTTGACGGGTATATCGCAAGACACTTCAATATGATTACGGATATTGGCAAGATTTATGATCCGCTTGTTGACAAGCTCATGCACATAACCGTTTTATGTTCGCTTGCGGCCTGCCGCTACATACCGTTTTGGATTTTATGGGTGATTATTATTAAAGAGGTTGCAATGATAGCGGTTTCAGGCGTTCTTTATTTTAAAAAGGTTATTATTCAGGCAAAATGGTATGGGAAAATGGCGACAGTTACTTTCTATGCAGTTATGCTGATTCTTGTTCTTTTCAAAAATATTCCGTCAGTTTTTAAGACGGCTTTGCTGTGTATTCTCGTTGCCGCAATGCTTTTCGCCGCAGGCGGGTATATATATCAGCTTATCTCATATAAAAACGGAAAGAAGGAGATTTCTTAATTGAATACAACAATAAAAGTTACAGGTATGAGCTGTGCTTCATGCAGCAGCAGAATCGAAAGAACTTTAATGAAGATTGACGGTGTTGAATCTGTTAATGTCAACCTTGCCGCAGGGATTGCCTCTGTGTCTTATTCCGGTGCAGTAACAGATTCTTTTATTATGGAAAAAATCCGCGAACTGAACTTCGGCGCCGAGCCTCTTGAGAAGGTCGACCCCGAAAAAGATAAAAAAGATGCACAAAAGCGGGAAAAGCGGCAGCTTATCTCCCTTATTGTTTCAGTAGTTCTCACTCTTCCGCTTATAGCCGGTATGGTGCTTAACTGGTTGGGAATTCACAATTCCTTTGTTATGATTCTGCACAACCGGTATTTTCAGCTTATTCTGGCTACTCCCGTTCAGTTTATAATCGGATTTCCGTTTTACAAAGGCAGTTATCATTCTCTTAAGTCAAAAAGTCCCAATATGGATGTCCTTATTGCTCTGGGAACCTCTGCCGCTTATTTTTTCAGTATTTATAACATCATAAGCGGCAGCGTCAGCGGCATGAACGGACTTTATTTTGAATCCTCCATGACAATTATTACCCTCATTCTTTTGGGGAAATATCTTGAAACTAAGGCTAAATCAAAGACTTCTTCGGCGGTTGACAAGCTTCTTGACCTCCAGGTTAAGAATGCCCACCTGTATGTCGACGGTGAAATCACCGACATTTGTGTCGATAATGTAAAAAAAGGCGATATTCTGGTCGTTCGTCCCGGAGAAACCATTCCGCTTGACGGCGAGATTATATACGGCTCCTCCGATATAAACGAGGCAATGCTGACAGGTGAAAGCACTGCTGTTTTCAAAGAATCCGGTGCCTCGGTTTACGGCGGAACTTTAAATATTTCCGGAGGATTTCGCCTGAAAGTTACTGCATCAAAGGACGAAACCGCTCTTTCAAACATTATCAGGCTTGTCCGTGACGCACAGGGTAACAAGGCGCCCATTCAGCGTCTTGCCGACAAAATCTCCGCAGTTTTTGTCCCGGCAATACTTATTATTGCGATTTTAACCTTTGTCCTGTGGCTTGTATTTACCGGGGATATTACAAGAGCGGTAATCAACGCAGTTTCCGCCCTTGTTATCGCCTGCCCGTGTTCGCTGGGTCTTGCAACCCCTACCGCCATCATGGTGGGAACGGGGCTCGGTGCGGAAAACGGCATTTTAATAAAGGGCGGCGAGGAGCTTGAAAACACCAGCAAGACAGATACAGTTATCTTTGACAAAACCGGAACCATAACGGAGGGCAAGCCTGTCGTTACGGGCTTTTATGCCTTTGATTGCGATGAGAATAAACTTATTTCAGCCGCAGCGGCGGCAGAGAGTCTTTCCGAGCACCCTCTCGGCACGGCAATTTATAACTATGCCGCAGAGAAAAACATGGCTCTTCCCGAAGTATCCGAATTTACCGCCTATGCGGGAAAGGGAATTTCCGCATCGGTCGGCGGCGAAAGGCTCATTTTGGGAAACAAACGGCTGATGGACGAGTTAGGGATACCTTCCTGCGGATATGCGGAAAAGCCGGACAAAACGACAATTTACGCCGCATCAAGCCGGATTCTCGGCGTCTTTGAAATTGCCGACACGGTAAAAAAGACCTCCGCCGAGGCAGTTTCCCGTATTGCGGATATGGGTATTGATATTGTTATGATTACCGGCGACAATGACGCCGTTGCAAACTCCATCGCCCGTGAGGTCGGAATCAAAACTGTTATTTCCGAGGTTCTTCCCGGGGGAAAGGCAGATGAAATCAAAAAGCTTCAGTCTAACGGGAAAAAATGTGCCATGGTAGGCGACGGCATCAACGATGCGCCCGCTCTTGCTCAGGCGGAGGTCGGCATTGCAATGGGGAACGGCGCCGACATTGCCATCGAAGCCTCAAGTATAACCATTCCCGGCGGGGACTTGCTGCTTGTTCCCGCTTCAATCAAGCTTTCCAAGCTTACCATGAGAAAAATACGCCAGAATTTGTTTTGGGCGTTTATATACAATTCCATTGGGGTTCCCTTTGCAGCTCTGGGCTTTTTGTCGCCCGTCATAGCCGGCGGCGCAATGGCGCTCAGTTCTGTGTCGGTTGTTTCAAATTCGCTCCTTCTTAAAAGAAAGAAAATAAAATAATTTTATAAATAACGGTCTTTTGGCTATTATTGAGCCAAAAGACCGTTATTTATGCGAAGAAAAGCTAATATTTAAAATCATGCCCCTCGCAAAATATTCTCGCTGTAACGAAAACTTCCGCCAATCCAAACACTTTTCCGCCGCAGCACCATAAGACTTAGCAATAAAAAATGCCTTGCGCACCGCCGCTTTATTTGACCTTGAGTTTTTCGGCAAGCTCCCCGTCGGGGGTAACATAAACCGTATTATAGTTATCGTATATAACCAATCCGGGCTTTGCTCCGGATGGTTTTTTCACATTCTTGACAGCAGTATAATCCACCGGCACCTGGGTTGAATTTTTCGCCTTGCTGTAAAAAGCGGCAATCTTTGCCGCCTCCATTATGGTGCTTTCGGGAACTTCGTTTTTCCCCTCAGTCCTTATAACGGTATGCGAACCCGGTATAATTTTTGTGTGAAGCCATATATCGGTGGAATACGCCATTTTTATTGTCAGCTCATCATTTTGTCGGTTATTCCGCCCCACAAGAATTTTGTACCCGTCCCCGGATACAAACTCCATCGGGGCGGTTTTTTTGTTGAATTTACTTCTCTTTCCATTTTTTTCGGCAATATATCCCTGCTGTGCAAGCTCCTCCTTTATCTCGGAAATATCCGCCTTGCTCTCCGCTTTCTGAACTGACTCCAAAACGGTTTCGAGGTAATACAGTTCTTCCTCCGCTTCCTTTATCTGCTCTGCGGAATGGATTTCTGCGGTTTTTGCCTTGTTATAGAGCCTGTAATACCGCTGAGCATTTTTCGACGGAGAAAGGTCGGCTTTAAGGGAAATCTCCACTGTTTCGCCGCTTGGGGAATAATAATTCTCAACCGAAATTTTTTCTGCTCCGTATTCTATCCTGTACATATTCGCAGTGAGCAAATCGCCGTAAATCTTATATTTGTCGCGGTTTTGCGACTTTTTCAGGTTTTCCTTGTGCATGGCAATTTTCCTGCGGCAGCGGTCAATGTTGTTATTTATAATTTTGACCATGTGTGCGCTTCGCTGAGTTATATACTCATGCATGGCTCTTGCGCAGTAAAACTTGTCAACCGATTCACTTATACTTCCGTAATTATCGTAATCGCCGTACTGCGTAAGGCTCACACAAGAAAATGCCGTGGGCTTCTTTTCGTTTTTTTCCGTAACTACGGAGGGCGAAAACTGCCCGTTTCTTATTTCCTCAAAAAAGGTATAAATCGACTTTGCGTATTCGCTTATATCAATACAGCTTAGCATTTTTCCCAAGTCGCCGCAGAACCGATACAGTATTTCTCTGGATATAAGCGGACTCATCCCCGTAAAAATTTCCACAAGCGCTTTGTCCGCCCCGCTGTCCTTCGGCAGCTTTGAAAGAGCCGCTTCAATTTCGGATATGCCGCATTGCAGGGGATTTTGCTTATCCTGCTGCGGCGGAAGCTCATACGGAAATCCCGGCAAAACCTGTCTGACCGCACTCACGGTCAAATCAATATGTTTTACGCTGTCGATTATTCTGCCGCTGCTGTCCGTCAAAATTATATTACTATGGCGGCCCATTATTTCAATAATCAAGGTTTTAACGGTCAAATCTCCCAGTTCTGTATAGCTTTCAACCCCGATTTTTATAATGCGGTCAAAGCCCTCCTGCCTTATTTCCGTTATCCTGCCGCCGCACAGATGCTTTCGCATTATCATGCAAAACAGCGGTGCGGTCATGGGGTTTTCCTTTTTTATATCCGTTATATGTATCCTCGGATTTGAGGCGCTCGCCGACATTAAAACCCTGTAATTCTTTTCAAAGGTGCGTATATTTAATATAATCTCGTCACGCTCCGGCTGGTACACCTGAGTTATTTTACCATCCGTCAGAAACTCCGATAATTCCTTCGCTATGCCGTGACTTACAAATCCATCAAATGACATTATTCTTTCTCCCTATATCTGTGATATTCCTATTGTACAATATTTTTTGTAAAATTTCAAATATTATTTGCAATTTTCGGAAATTTGTGTTATACTATACATTGATTAAATGTGATTTTTGAAAAGAGGGTCGTAAAATGCCAAAAAGTATGACAGGTTTCGGGCGTTCCGAGAAGATTATTGATAATTTTACCATTAATGTTCAGGTTCGCTGCGTTAATCACAGATATATGGATTGCTTAGTAAGAATCCCTCGCTGCTATAATTTTCTTGAAGAAAAAATCCGTCAGAAGGTTTCGGAATATATTTCAAGGGGTAAAATCGAAGTAGGAATAGCCATCATGGAGCAGGGGGGCGATGATAAAGTCATTTCTCTCAATCATGCTCTCGCCCAAAACTATATAAATGTTCTTCGCGAGCTTTCCTCTCTCGGAATTGAGGACGATATAAAGGTTTCCACCATTGCCGGATATTCCGATATTTTTAATATCGAATATAAGGAAATCGATGAGGACAAAATGTTCAAAATCATAAACGAGGCGCTTTCTGAGGCTCTTGACGATTTTAACCGTATGCGCACCGAAGAAGGCGCAAGGCTTGAAAAAAGTATTCTTGAGCATCTCGGCACTATTTCCGCCGAGCTTGAAAAAATCGAAATCCGTTCCCCTAAAACAGTCCGAGAATATCGCGAAAAGCTGGAGGAACGCATTAAAGAGCTTCTTTCGGGTGCCGCTGTTGACGAAAACCGTATTATAACCGAAACGGCAATATTTGCCGACAAGGTTGCCGTTGATGAGGAAACCGTCCGGCTCAGAAGTCACCTGAAAGCCTTTAAGAACACTCTTCATACCGACAAGCCCGTTGGCAAAAAGCTGGATTTTATTGTTCAGGAAATGAACCGCGAAACCAACACAATAGGCTCAAAGGCAAACGACATTGAGATTGCTGCGCTGGTTGTTGAAATTAAGTCGGCTATAGAAAAAATAAGAGAACAGATTCAGAATATAGAATAGATCGGATACATATTGACTTTGGAGGTATTTTTATGAATCTTATCAATATCGGTTTCGGCAATATTGTTTCGGGCAGCCGCGTTGTTGCCATTGTCGGCCCTGACGCTGCGCCCATAAAGCGCATAGTTCAGGAGGCCAGAGATAAAGGACTTTTAATTGACGCAACCTGCGGCAGGCGCACCCGTGCCGTTCTTATTACCGACAGCGACCATGTTATTCTTTCAGCCATTCAGACTGAAACCATAGCCGGGCGCGCTCAGAGCCGCGAAGATGAATCCACAGCTTCCGAAGCGGTTGAGGATACCGAAGACAACGGAGATGACGACCAAAATGAATAAAAAAGGCAGACTGTTTGTTATTTCCGGCCCATCCGGTGTAGGAAAGGGCACTCTTTGCAAAAAGCTTGTAAAAAAGCATCCGGAGCTCTCAATTTCCGTTTCCGTCACAACAAGGGATAAACGATCAGAGGATATTGAGGGTGTTACATATTTTTTCAAGACAGTTGACCAATTCAAAAGGATGATTGACGAAAACGGCTTTCTTGAATGGACAATCTACAACGGGAATTACTACGGAACACCGATTAAACCCGTTAACGATGCGCTTGATTGCGGGAAGGATTTTATCCTGGAGATTGAGGTTGTCGGTGCGCTCAATGTGCGGAAGTTTTTCCCCGACGCTGTCCTGATTTTTATTGCGCCTCCTTCCTTTGAGGCGCTCAGAAAAAGGCTTGAAAGCCGAGGCAGCGAAACTCCCGAAAGCATCGCTTCCCGGATTGCCCTTGCCGAGGAGGAGCTTAAGCTTAAAGATAAATATGATTATATTGTTATAAATGACAATCTGGAAACTGCGGTTTCCGATGTTGAAAATATTATTATTAAGGAGAGTAATTTATTATGATGATTTATCCGCCGATTACGGAACTTGTTAAAAAGACAGGCAGCAGATATACGCTGGTTATCGAAACCGCCAAGCGTGCAAGACAGCTTTCTCAGGGGGCGCT
>JAEDLZ010000170.1 GCA_016303265.1 Clostridiales bacterium | reverse complement strand
ATTTATCAATATGGTACAATAGAAAAAAAAGACAGAAAGTGGTGATTTTATGGAGTTTAACGGAAAATGTGCAGTAGTGAGCGGTGCGGCATCGGGAATGGGACTTGTATTTTCGGAGAACTTTGCAAGGCTCGGCGGAAATGTTCTTATGTGTGATGTCAATTCGGAGGCTTTGGAAAAGGAAGTCAAAAGAATAAATTCACTCGGAAAAGGCATTGCAGAGGGATGTTTGTGCGATGTACGAGAGTATAGTTCTGTTTGTGCTGCAAGGAATAAGGCGGTAGAAAAATTCGGCTCAATAGATATTCTTACGAACTTTGCCGGAGGGACGGCTGTGCGTATGCTAGGTGTTGACGGAAGTCTTGAATTTCCCGATATACCGATTGATGTGTACGACTGGGGCATTGATGTGAATTTAAAAGGACAGTTTTATTTTGCACACGCCTGTATGAAACAAATGAGGGAGCAAAAAAGCGGACTTATTGTAAATATCGGATCTATAACGGGTATGGAGGGCGACGGTCGTGGGATGGACTATCCGACAGCGAAAAGCGGAGTGATGTTCGGGCTCACAAAGTCGCTTGCGCAGTACGGCGCAAAATATAATGTGCGATGTGTGTGCGTATCCCCGGGACCGGTCCTCACAAGAGCAGCGATGGCAAATATGAAAACACTGCTCGGCAGAGCTGCTGAGCCTCAGGAGATAATCGACTTAATTTTGTTTATTGCTTCGGAAAAAGGACAGTTTATAAACGGTGAAAATATAATGATAGACGGCGGAAGAAACGCGGCGGGGAGGAGTTGCTGATCATGAAACGGTCATTTTTTGAACATGATAAACCGCTGCTTACGGTTATGGTTCAAGCCGATAATCCGGACAGAATAAAAGAACTTATTGACAAGTCTGTTCCCGATGGTGCAGAGGCTTTCGGAATGCAGTTTGAGCAAATGAAACCGGAATACAGGACAAAAGAAGTTTATCGTGATTTATTTTTATATACAAAAGACAAGCCAATATATGTGACGAATTACCGCGGCGGTAAAAATGAGGGTAAGTCTGATACACAGCTGGCAGAGGAACTTTTGGAGCTTGCAGACTGCGGCGCAGAATTATTTGATGTAATGGGGGATTATTTTGACAGACAGCCTGACGAATTGGCAGTAGATAAGTGTGCTGTAAAAAAGCAAATGGAGTTGATTGATAAGCTCCACGAAAAGAACGCAGCGGTTTTGATGTCTTCTCATGTGTATAAATATACTCCTGCCGAAAGAGTTCTTGAAATTGCTTTGGAACATCAAAACCGAGGCGCCGATATTTGTAAAATAGTTACCGGAGCAGATACAATGGAACAGCAGCTTGAAAATCTCAAAATCATAAATATGCTTAAAGAAAACTTAAAAATTCCGTTTCTTTTCCTCTGCGGCGGCGAATGCAGAATTTTACGGCGTATAGGCGGAGAACTCGGCTGCTGTATGTATCTGTGCGTGTATGAATATGATAAACTGGCAACACCTGCACAGCCGCTTTTAACAAGGGTAAAAGCTATAAGAGATAATATGCAGTAAATTAAAATGAATGCAAGGATTAGATACTATGAATTTTAATGACAAAACCGTACTTATAACAGGAGCAGCAGTGGGAATAGGTAGGGCGGTAGCAATTAAATTTGCACAGGGCGGTGCAAATCTCGTGCTTACAGATATTAATATTAAGGAGCTTGAAAGCGTTAAAGAGGAAATAGAGACGTATACGAAAAATGTACTCATCTTTCAATGTGACGTCAGTGATGAAGAAAGAGTTTATGCCGTTGTAAAAGAGGCAGAAAGTGTATTTGGCAAAATAGACATACTCATCAATAATGCCGCTTTGTGGAGATGCTGGGCGCCTTTTACAGATATATCCTCTGATGAGTGGCGTAAATTTATTAATGTTAATATCATGGGTGTTGTTTATTGCACGAAGGCGGTGCTTCCAAAAATGCTTGAAAACAGTTACGGCAGAATTGTTAATGTTGCTTCGGTTGCAGGTGTTTACGGCAATGCAAATATGGTACAGTATTCGGCAACAAAAGGTGCATTGATTGTAATGACAAAAGCGCTTGCAAAGGAGGTTACGGATAAAGGCGTACTTGTTAACTGCGTATCGCCGGGCAGCGTCAGCCCCAGCGAAAACAAG
>JAEDLZ010000169.1 GCA_016303265.1 Clostridiales bacterium | reverse complement strand
ATATGGACAAGTACATTTTTGATGAAAGCAACGGTTTATGGTATGAATTGCAGGGCAATTATTACATCCCTTGTTTGGAATTGCCCGCCGAAAAAGAAGAAAGGCATATCGGCGTATGGGGACAGCGGCATTTGCGACATATCCGTCAGCATAATAAGGTATTCTACACTAATCTGTTGACAAGCGGCAAACTGCAATCCTACCTTGCCGATATTGAGGCTCAAGAACTGTTTGACCGCCTTATGAAGCAACGGGCAGAGCGTGAGGGCATTACCGAAAAGCTGAAAGCCGAAAGACCTATGTTATGGGTCGGCAGGATGAAAGCTCTGCGTGGAGCGGTTACGGAAACTGTCAATGCCGAGGTGATCTTCGTATGAGAAAGCAGAAATATTACCTTTACCTCACAGCAGAAGAACGGCGGTATATTTTCAACGCTCTGCTCGCCTACCGTAACAAGCTGATTGCACAAGGCAGATATACTGATGCTCTTGACAAGCTTATGATAAAGATACGAAAATGAGTCAGTAACGCTGCAATATGTAAAATCGAGGGATAAGGTACAAACACCTTACCCCTCAAGTTATATGTTCTTAAAACGGCTTAATGCAAGACTTTTTAACCTAAAAGCGGTTGTCTCTGTGGGTTCGCTTAATTACTATAAAGCTCCGCTTTTCAGTTTTTCCCAAGTTTCATTTCCCTGCATATAATTAAAAGATTCGTCTCTAAAAGATTTTAAAAGCTCTTGTTTTAAACCGACTGAAAAGTCAGGATCTACAGTTTTTAGCACCATATGCTGGTAAAGTTTGGATTTTGTAAAATCACCAATTGTACCAATACTATCCAAAATTTCTTGCATAAGTCGTGCCGTCCATTCGACATTTCTTTCCCATGTTGCAACATCCAGTCCGTAACAAACCTCATTATACTTGCCCATTTCAAATGTGGACGCAGCAGAGGAAGAAACCTCAACAAGTTTTTTTGCCATTTTATGATTGTCGTCTTCCATATATAGGATACGCAAATCATTTAATGTCGTTTGAATGTGCTGATACCCAGTAAAAATCAATTCTTCGTATGCACGATAAGCTTCCGCCCGTTTTCCTGTTTTACTGTTCACAAGTGCTTCCTTGCGTTTGCGTTCAGGGTTTTCCAGAGAGAAATAGTCCAAATATTGATTCGCCTTTTCATAATCCTCTTTCCGAACAAACGCATGGAAGAGCGAATCCGCTGCTTGATTACGAATTCGTTCGTCCTCTGAGAGTAAACATCTCTCGAACCATCCGAATATCGCATTATCATAATTGTCTTCGTTTGGGAGTTCTATTGCCATTCGCTTCGCATCCAGAATGACTGCCGCCTGCCAAATCAGTTTCTCGCAATTAGGATATTCCTCGATTTTTTTCTTTACGGAAAGAAATACATCATGGAAGTCTTTGTTTTCCAAATCCTTTTGAATTATCAATAGATATTGGTTAATTTCTTCGTCTGTTAGATTATCTTTAAAGGACAGAAGTTCATCTGTGGTAATGCCAAGCAGCCGTGCAATAGGGGCAAGCAAAGAGATATCTGGCAGCGTATTACCTCTTTCCCATTTGTTGACAGCAGGGGTAGTTACGCCGAGACAAGTGGCCATTTCCTCCTGTGTCATTCCTTTATTTTTTCTATATTTTTTGATGACATCTCCGATTGCCATGTTTAACCATCTCCTTCACAATTTTTGGATCGACCCTATGTATAGTATAGCGGATTGAAGTTCAAAAAACAATTGAATGTGGGTTAAACGACAGGAATTATTTTTTACTGCTGCTTAATTTTTGGATGTTCATATTCTGAAAATCTGTGTACGCACCGCAGGAGTTGCTGCGGCATAATTTTTTGCCTCAGCGTTCCAAGTCACGGTGCCTTCGCTGGTTCTTTTGCTGGGGTTGGGTGTCCCGTCTCTTGCCCTCTGCTTGTAACCGCCTGAGCGTATCACGGACACTTTCTCTTTCGGGCGGTGCATACCGTCCTTTTTCGGCGGGTCTGCGGCTTTCCTTGACCTTGCGTTCCCACTCGGCAAGGTCGCGGTTATACTGTTCCACAACGGCCTCGGCTTCCCGGTAGGTTGCCATAAAGACCTGCACATCGGGATAACCGTCATTTTTCAGAATATCGGGTATTGCTTCCATCATAGCGGAGATT
>JAEDLZ010000040.1 GCA_016303265.1 Clostridiales bacterium | reverse complement strand
TAAGCATTTCTCCGAACACGCACAGGAAGTGTGGCAAAATATCGGCTGCTGTCGTTGCTTATTTCCTTTGCAAGCAGAATGAGCCCGGCACAGGTTGCAAGCACAGGAAGTCCGCTTTCAATTTTTTCTTTCAGCGGTTCAAACATATCAAGCTCACGGAGCAGCTTTCCCTGTACAGTGCTTTCGCCGCCGGGCAGAACCAGACCGTCTATATCCTCCGTTAAGTCAAAGCGTTTCCGCAGTTCAACACACTCGGCGCCAAGGCTTTCTAAAAGCCTTTCATGTTCGATAAACGCTCCCTGAACCGCAAGTATTCCTATTTTCATATGACTTACTGACCTCTCTCTTCCATAATCAGCTTGATTTCCTGCTCGTTTATGCCTACCATGGCCTCGCCCAAGTCCTCGGACAATTTTGCAATAAGCTTAGCGTCCGTAAAGTTTGTAACAGCCTTTACAATGGCATTTGCGCGCTTTTGGGGATTGCCGGATTTGAAAATTCCCGAACCGACGAAAACCCCCTCTGCGCCAAGTTGCATCATAAGCGCCGCGTCAGCGGGAGTTGCCACACCGCCGGCTGCAAAATTTACAACGGGAAGCTTTCCGTTTTCATGCACGAAAAGAACCAAATCATAAGGAACACGCAATTCCTTTGCAGCCTCGTACAGCTCGTCCTCTCTCATAGAAACAAGCTTTGCAATTTCGGAATTCATTTTCCTCATATGCCGCACCGCCTGAACAACATCGCCCGTACCCGGCTCGCCCTTTGTTCTTATCATGGACGCGCCTTCGTTGATTCTTCTCAGAGCCTCGCCCAAATCTCTTGCGCCGCACACAAAGGGCACCTTAAACTTCGTTTTATCTATATGGTAAACATCGTCTGCCGGAGAGAGAACCTCAGACTCGTCAATATAGTCAATTTCAATCGCTTCAAGAAGCTGCGCCTCAACAAAATGTCCGATACGGCATTTTGCCATAACGGGAATTGATACCGCCCCCTGAATCCCCCTGATCATCTTAGGGTCACTCATACGGGAAACGCCGCCGGCCGCACGAATGTCCGCCGGGATTCTCTCCAGCGCCATAACCGCACAAGCTCCTGCCTCCTCCGCAATTTTCGCCTGCTCCGGCGTGGTTACATCCATAATAACCCCGCCCTTGAGCATCTGCGCCAAGCCCTTATTTAATCCATACTGTTTGGTATCCATATTTAATCCTCCTGTTGCAATTTTAATAATATTATGATATACTAAAACTGGACATATCGCAATGCTCAAATTATTTTATTTTTGTATGCCAGATTGGAGGAAACCGATATGCTGACTTACATATTTGACAATACGGCTTCAACGGCTCTTTACGAGCAGCTTTATCAATTTATAAAGAATGATATTATAGGCGGCGTTTTAAAGGCAGGAGAGCGCCTTCCGTCAAAGCGGAATTTTGCCAAGCATTTGGGCGTTAGTACCATTACGATTGAAAACGCATATGGTCAGTTAATGAGCGAAGGGTATGTTTATTCTCTTCAAAAAAAGGGGTATTTCGTTTCCGACATATCGGAAATTGCCAAAATAAGGCCGGCAGACGCGGTATCGGACATTCAGCTGCCGACGGAGATTGAGAATTATTTTGCCGACCTTTCCGGCAACCGTACAAATCCGGATAACTTTCCCTTTTCCGTCTGGGCAAAGCTCATGCGCGAAACCATATCCGAAAAAAGCGGCGAGCTTATGATAAGCTCGCCCTGCGGAGGAATTTATCCGCTGCGCTGTGCCATAGCAAAGCACTTAAAATCCTTTCGGGGAATGGATGTTGACCCTGACCGGATAATTGTGGGCGCAGGAACGGAATACCTTTACGGAATGCTCATACAGCTTTTGGGACGGGATAAAATATATTGCGTGGAAAATCCCGGCTATCAAAAAATTGCTCAGATATACAAGAGCAATGAAATTGATTACCGCTATGCGGATATGGACGGGCAGGGCCTTACGATTAAGGGTCTTTCAGACGCCGATGCCGACATTGCCCATATAAGTCCCACCCACCATTTTCCGACGGGGATTACCATGCCTGTAAGCAGACGCTACGAGCTTCTTGCCTGGGCCAACGAAAGGGACGGCAGGTATATCATCGAGGACGACTATGACAGTGAATTCCGTCTGGACGGAAAACCAATCCCCTCAATGCAGAGCATAGACATCAGCGAAAAGGTTATTTATATTAACACCTTCTCAAAATCTTTGGCGTCCACAATTCGCATAAGCTATATGGTTCTGCCTGTGCATCTGGCAAACTTGTTCTACCGTACCATGTCTTTTTATTCATGCACGGTGTCTACATTTGAGCAGTATACCTTAGCCCGATTTATAGAAGAGGGATATTTCGAGAAGCACATTAACCGCATGAGATTGTTTTACACACGGCAAAGAAGCCGTGTTCTTGACTGCATAAAGATAAGCCCGCTCAGCACCCGATGCAAAATTATCGAGGAGGATTCGGGGCTTCACTTTTTGCTGCGGCTTTATACGGATTTGACGGACAGCGAGCTTCTGCGCCGTTTTGCAAAAAATAAAATCCATCTGTCGCCGCTGTCAAAATACTATAATAATCCCTCTGCGGCGGCGGAACATACCTTTATTTTAAATTATTCAAATATTGATTTAAGCAGCCTGCCGAAAGCCCTTGAAATTATAGCGGAAGTTATCTGAGTTTGTTATACATATCATCAATAAATCATACCAAAATAAAATGGGAGTACGGCGAAATGATTTTATTATTTCGCCGCACTCCCATTTTAAGGCTTTAGAAAAATAGTGCAGAATGAACAAACTGAGCAAAAGCAAGGTAACTCCTTGCTTTTGGTTACCCGAAGGTGAACAAAGGTACATAGAGAGGCGAAGTTTGTTTATAGCATAAAACAAATTTATGTTGTTTTGTGCGGTCTGTGCATTTTTCTAAAGCCTATATTTAATCCGATATTGAAACATAGCTTAAATCAATTGTGATTACGCAGAAATATGTAGGGTCCTTTTCCTTTACCTTTGCCGCAATCTTCTCTTTCACTTCCCTATGGCTCATTCCAATCTCACGGGGCACAACACAGTCAAAAATGAGGTTCGTATGAGTTGTCCCCGGCACGATTCGCAAATCATGGATTGAAAGCGCAGGATGAATGGATTTTACCGTTTCCGCAAGCCACTTTCTTGTGTCCTTGACGGAATCGTCCTTCGTTACTATCGGGTCATAATGCACCACCATATGCAGATTCTCATTTTCATAAAAATCCCGTTCAATATTATCAAGAACATCATGGCTGGCAATAACATCCTCTTCCGCCGCCATTTCCACATGAACGCTTGCAAACATTCTGCCCGGGCCGTAATCGTGGACAAGCAGGTCATGAGTGCCCAAAACCCCGGGATAGCTCAGAATTTTATCCTGAATATGATTGACAAATTCAGGGTCGGGGGCTTTTCCCAAAATGGGGTCAAGGGTATCCCTGACCAGTCCGAAGCCGCTGTACAGAATAAACAGCGCCACCGCAAAGCCTATATAACCGTCAAAATTTATTCCGGTAAAATGAGATATAATCACTCCCAAAAGAACCGCCGAGGTACTTATAACATCATTCCGGCTGTCTGCCGAAGTGGCCATAAGCGTTTTTGATTTTATTCTCCTGCCGATTTTCCCCGCAAAAACCATCATCCACAGCTTGAGCAGAATCGACGCTGCCAAAATTATTACGGAAACCGCTCCGAAAATCACCTTTTCGGGCGTAATAATTTTTTCAATACAGGAACGAAGAAGCTCAATGCCGATAACGCAAATCAGGATCGACACCACAAGCCCCGAAAGATATTCATATCTTGCATGACCGTACGGATGTTCGGCGTCGGCGGGCTTTCCTGCCAGCTTAAAGCCGAAAAGACTTATAAGGCTTGATGAAGCGTCGGACAGATTGTTCACGGCGTCCGCCATAATCGAAACGCTCCCCGATACCAGTCCGGCAATCAGCTTTACAGCGCACAGAAAAACATTGCAGACAATCCCGACCTTGCCGGCAAGCTTTCCGCAGGCGGTTCTGACCTGCGGATTATCGGTGTTTTCATAATCCTTAACAAAAAATTTGAGCAAAAGCTCCGTCATTTATATCACTCCCAAATTTTCCGGAAGAATTTTTATCCCCATGGCAATCAAAATAAAGCCGCCGATATAAAACCCACGCAAAGCGCCTTATATCAAAGAAAAACATATCACAAAATCTCATGTTTGTCAAGAATTTCGTCTTTAATATATATGAGCCTTAATCCGGCTTAAACACAAAAACCTCCGCCCGTATCTTGATTTAATCGACATTATGTGATAAAATACTGTTAAAATCACTCCTTAAAATTTGCAAACGGCATATTTTAAGAATATATGCGTCTTGCTTTGTCCGCCGGCAGGACGGCAAATGTTAATGACTTGCGGACGGAAAGGCTCGGAATTTTATGATAAAATTACATAATATAGACCACTTTAAGCTTGACGACACCTTTCTCTGCGGACAGTGCTTTCGCTGGAAAAAGGACAAGGACGGGGTTTTCCGCGGGGTTGTCCAAAACCACGCCGCAAAAATGTACTATGCAGGCGAAAATACAATTTTTCTGGAAAGCTCCAATTCGGATTTGGTATACTGGAGCCATTATCTGAGCTTTTCAACGGATTATAATATAATCGAAAATACCTTTTCAAAAGACCCTGTCCTCAGCAGGTGCATGAGTGCAGGATACGGGATAAGAATTCTTCATCAGGATTTATGGGAAACTATCGTTTCTTTTATAATTTCCTCAAACAACAATATTCCGAGGATACAAAAAATTATTGATAAGCTCTGCACCCTTTACGGCGATGAAATCGAGTTTGACAATGAGAAATATTACGGTTTTCCCACTCCCGAAACGCTTGCGGCCCTTGATATATCCGACCTTGCCGAAATCAGGGCGGGCTTTCGCGATAAATACATACTTGATGCGGCAAAAAAGGTCGCCTCGGGGGAAATTGACCTGGAAAAAATCAAGACCCTGCCCGACAACGACGCAAAGGCTGAGCTTATGAAGATAAAGGGCGTGGGCGGAAAGGTTGCGGACTGCATACTTCTTTTTGCAATGCAGCGATACAAAACCTTTCCTAAAGATGTCTGGATAAAGCGTATTATGAAAGAGGAATACGGAGTTGACGAAAAGGATATTGACGCCTTCGCCGCAGAAAAGTTCGGCGCATATGCGGGGATTGCCCAACAGTACCTTTATTATTATCATGCGATTAAAAAATCTTGATAAAATTTGGTTTTTCTATTGAATATTACCTGAAAATGGTGTACAATATAGGTTAGATGATTATTAAATTTCAAATACGGAGGATTATTTATGTTAGTTAACGCAAAAGAAGCCCTTAAAAAGGCAAAAGAGGGCAAATACGCCATTGGTCAGTTCAACATTAACAACCTTGAATGGACAAAGGCTATTCTTCTCACCGCCGAGGAATGTAACTCACCTGTTATTCTCGGTGTTTCCGAGGGCGCGGGCAAATATATGTGCGGCTATAAAACGGTTGCGGCTATGGTTAACGGCATGGTTGATGAGCTTAATATTACCGTTCCGGTTATTCTCCACCTTGACCACGGCAGCTATGAGGGCGCTAAGAAGGCTATCGAAGCCGGTTTCTCTTCCGTTATGTTTGACGGTTCGCACTACGGTATAGAGGAAAATATCGAAAAAACAAAGGAAATAATCGCTCTTGCAAACGCAAAGGGCATTTCCGTTGAGGCGGAGGTAGGCGCAATCGGCGGCGAAGAGGACGGCGTTGTCGGCAGCGGCGAGGTTGCCGACCCTGCCGAATGTAAGCAGATTGCGGATTTGGGCGTTGATATTCTTGCCGCAGGTATCGGCAATATTCACGGCAAATATCCCGAAAACTGGGCAGGGCTTAACTTTGATGTTCTTGCCGAAATTGAAAAGATAACATCACCCATGCCCTTGGTTCTTCACGGCGGCACGGGGATTCCTGCCGACATGATTAAAAAGGCAATTTCTCTAGGCGTTTCAAAAATAAATGTTAATACCGAATGTCAGCTTTCCTTTGCGGAAGCCACAAGAAAATATATTGAGGCAGGCAAGGATCTTGAAGGCAAGGGCTTTGACCCGAGAAAGCTCTTAGCTCCGGGATTTGAAGCTATCAAGGTTACCGTTAAGGAAAAGATGGAGCTTTTCGGTTCTATAAACAAAGCATAAACTTACCTTTAAAAAATCCGTCTGATTACGGACGGATTTTTTCTTAATTTATAAATGAAGAATAAGATGAGGAAAGGTTGATTGGTTATGGATATTTACAGTATTATTTTAGCGGCGGGCGAGGGAAAGCGAATGAAGTCAAACACCGCAAAGCCGCTCCAAAAAGCGGGCGGGAAGGCTCTTATCGACCATGTTATTTCTGCCGCATCGGCTGTTGGAATTAAGGAAAACATCGTTGTTGTGGGGCATAAGGCGGACGATGTTAAGGCATACCTTAAAGATTCTGTTTTATATACTTATCAGCTTGAGCAAAAAGGCACAGGCCATGCGGTTATGCAGGGCATTGAGCCGATTAAGGACAAGGAAGGAATCGTTATGGTTCTCTGCGGCGACACTCCGCTTATTGACGGAGAAAGCCTTAAAGCCGCCCTTAAATCGCATATAAACGCAGGCAGAGCCGCAACGGTTATAACGGCTATTGCGCCGAATCCTTTCGGCTACGGCAGGGTTATCCGCAACGGGGAAAAGCTCACAAAAATTGTTGAGCAAAAGGATGCCACTCCCAAGGAGGCTGAGGTTTCCGAAATCAATTCGGGAATGTACTTTTTCGATATTAAAAAGCTCCGCCATGCCCTTTCAAGGCTTACAAACAATAATGCCCAGGGTGAATACTATCTGACGGATACAATAGAAATTCTCTTAAAGGACAATGAGAATGTAGGCGCAGAAATTGTCGATTTTGAGTCGATTCTCGGAGTTAACGACCGTATTCAGCTCGCTCAGGCAGAGGCGGTTTTAAACCGGCGAAATGTTGAGCGCATAATGCTTGGCGGCGTTACGGTTATAAACCCCGCCGCAACCTATATCGGCTGCGATGTTAAGGTGGGAATCGACACAATTATCTATCCCGGCACAATTCTTGAAGGCAGCACGGCTATCGGCTGCGGCTGCATTATAGGTCCCGACAGCAAAATAACCGATACAAAAATCGGCGACAATACCGAAGTTATAAAGTCCGTACTAACTAAAAGTGAGGTAGGGAACAATGTAAGCGTGGGGCCCTTTGCTTATATGCGCCCAAATTCAAAGGTGGGCAACAATATTAAAATCGGCGATTTCGTTGAAATCAAAAACGCAAATATTGACGACGGCACAAAGGTTGCCCATCTTACTTATGTGGGGGACGCCGATGTAGGCAAAAATGTCAACTTCGGCTGCGGAACCGTTGTGGTAAACTATGACGGCATAAGCAAGCACAGAACCACTATCGGCAACGATGTATTTATCGGCTGCAACACAAATCTTGTTTCACCCGTTACCGTT
This sequence comes from Clostridiales bacterium, assembly GCA_016303265.1. Lineage (GTDB taxonomy): Bacteria > Bacillota > Clostridia > Monoglobales > Monoglobaceae > SIG454. The sequence goes on along the minus strand of JAEDLZ010000040.1, from coordinate 3,814 downwards.
AAGGACGGCGCATTTACCGCCGCAGGCTCAACCATAACCGATGAAGTTCCCGAAAACGCCTTGGCAATAGCAAGGGCTAAGCAGGTCAACAAAGAGGACTGGGTTAAGCCAAAAGACAGATAAATTTATGCATTGACAGTTGTCAGATGAAGTATCGGAGCAAGGCAGAGAACCTTTGGTATTGATAATTGTCAGATGAAGTAATAAGGCGGAGCAAGGCTTACGCTTTGCTCTGCCCGGGCGAGGAATGATTGAAATATGTATATTATAGCAGGGCTTGGCAACCCGGGGCGGGACTATGTGTCAACCCGCCACAATATCGGCTTTGAAGCTGCCGACGCCATAGCCGCAAAATACGGCATTAAATTTAATAAGGAAAAATTCAGGGCGGTTTTCGGCGAGGGAATAATCGGCGGCGAAAGAGTAATTCTTGCAAAGCCTCAGACATTTATGAATTTAAGCGGAGAGAGTATCCGCGAGATTCGCGATTGGTATAAAATCCCCGACGAACATATAATTATAATATATGACGACATTTCCCTGACCCTCGGCAAGCTTCGCCTCAGAGGAAAAGGAAGCGCCGGCGGACATAACGGTATGAAAAGCATTATCTATCAGCTTGGTACTGATGTTTTCCCCAGAATAAAAATCGGCATAGGCGCGCCGCCCGACCCTGATTGCGATTTGGCAGATTTTGTTCTCGGCAAATTTTCAAAAGCAGAAACAGAGGTTCTTATTCAGACAGTTATAAAGGCCGCCGACGCAGTTGAAAGTATAATCACCGTCGGCGTGGAGAAAACCATGTCCAAATTCAACGGATAAATAAACGGCTGTATAAAATTATAAACAAAAGCATCTGCCAAAATCATCAGAAGTCTTATTCGGCAGCAAGCGGATAAATAAAACCTGCGCCGTAAACAGGCGGCAAAGGGCGATAATAATAATAACGAAAATCAATAACAGGTAATAAGTATGAACGGGTTTTTAAGTATAGCAGAAGAGCTTGCGGATTTTACCGAACTCTGCGACTCAATAAAAAATAAAATAACTCCGATAAACATTATGGGTGTGGCTGATTCTGTCCGTGCCCATTTTATTTCCTGTGCGGCGGAAAAGCTTGACCGCAGTGCGTTTGTCGTTGCGGAAAGCGAGGCGGCGGCGCTCAGGCTTTATGAGGATTTGAGCTTTTTCTCAAAAAACCGGGTGTTATATTTCCCATCTTCTGACCTTCTCTTTTATGATGTTGAGGCGGCAGGACAGGATATAAAAAAACAGAGGCTCACCGTACTTCGCGCGCTGACATTTCCTCAGGAAAAATGTCACATTGTCACCACCTCAAAGGCGATGTGCGCTCTGACCGCCGAAAAGGAGCTTTACAAAAAATTCAGCCGCACTCTCGCAGTCGGTGATGATGTTGATTTAGACGAGCTTCGCCGGCTTTTTCTTACCTTAGGCTATACCTTTGAGGAGCAGGTTGACGGTCCCGGGCAGTGCAGTATACGGGGCGGAATTTTCGACTTTTATTCCCCTTGTGAGGATTACGCCTACCGCATTGAGCTTTTTGACACGGAAATTGACTCCGTGAGGATTTTTTCCCCCGAAAGCCAGCGGACAATAGAAAATGCCGACAAGGCATATCTTACGCCTGCGTCGGAAATTATTCTGACCGAGGAAAAACGCTCGGAGCTTATCTCATTTTTAAAGCGAGAGGCGGCAAAGGCGGCAAAATCCGATGACGAGATAAAGCAGAATTTATCCAAAATTCTCCGCCGTGACTGCGAAAGAGTTGAGGAGGGTATCCGCTTTCCGTCCATTGACAAATATATTCCCGTTTTATACAAAAACGGCGTGACGGTTACGGACTATCTGACAGAGGATTATATTGTATTCTTAGATGACCCGGGGCGGCTTTTTGAAAAAGAAAAATCGGAGGAGGAACTGTTTGCCGAGGATATAAAATCCTTGCTGGAGCGTGGGATTATTCCCAAAACCAACTTTCGCTACCGTGAAAAATATTCCGACATAATCAGGCGCCTCCTGTCGGGGCTTCCTCTTGTGGGAATGAGCAGTATCTCCTGCTCCTGCCCCGATTATAAGCCGAAAAAAATTATAAATGTTACATCAAAAGGCATAAACGATTACCACGGAAAAATTGAATTTTTCTACGACGCACTCGCTTCATACCGCAAGGGCAATTACAAAATTATTATCCTTGCGGGAACTCAGAGCCGTGCCGAAAATCTTTGCCGTCAGCTTGAGGACGAAGGCTTTACGGCAAACTATGCAAAAGATCTCGAAGTGCTTCCCTCCGGCGGACAAATTGTCGTTTGCTGCGGGAGCTTAATACGGGGATTTGAGTATCCGCTTATCAGGACCGTTGTTATAAGCGACCGTGAAATTTTCGGCGGCAGCAAAAAGAAAAAGCGCCGCTCAAAGGTTGATAAACGGAACAGAATCAACAGCTTCACAGACCTTTCCGTGGGCGATTTTGTCGTGCACCAGAACCACGGCATCGGCAAATACGCAGGCACTGTTCAGCTTGACGCAGGCGGTGTTAAGCGTGATTATCTGAAGCTTATATATAAAGGAAACGACATCCTCTATGTTCCCACCGACCAGCTGGGACTTGTTTATAAGCACATTCTGCGCGAAGGGGCGTCTGTTCGCCTTAACTCCCTCGGCGGCGCAGACTGGTCGAAAACCAAACAGCGGGTCAAAAAGTCCTGCGAGGACATTGCAGATGAGCTTATTGCCCTTTACGCAAGCCGGGAATCGATAAAGGGCGTGCAGTGCGGAGAGGACGATGAGTGGCAGAGAATGTTTGAGGCGGATTTTCCTTATGAGGAAACCGACGACCAGCTTACCGCCGTTGCAGAGATTAAGGCTGATATGGAGAAACCGCAGCCTATGGACAGACTTCTTTGCGGCGATGTGGGCTACGGCAAAACCGAGGTGGCTATGCGGGCCGCCTTCAAAGCAGTCATGAACGGCTATCAGGTTGCTTATCTTGTCCCCACCACCATCCTTGCAAGCCAGCACCTTGCCACATTCCGCCAAAGAATGAAGAACTTCCCCGTAAAAATTGCAATGCTTTCCCGATTCTGCACGGCGGCAGAGCAAAAGTCAATTATAAAAGAGCTTAAATCCGGGGAAATTGACATAGTTATCGGTACGCACAAGCTTTTGCAAAGGGGCGTTGAATATAAAAATCTCGGGCTGCTTATAATCGATGAGGAGCAGCGCTTCGGGGTCAAGCACAAGGAGCAGATAAAAGAGCTGCGCCGGGAGATAGATGTTCTGACCCTTTCGGCAACACCGATTCCCCGGACTCTCCATATGTCAATGTCCGGAATAAGGGATATGAGCGTTATTACACAGCCTCCGGGTGAACGCTACCCCGTTGCCACCTATGTTCTGGAATACGACCGTGAGGTTATACGGGAAGCGATAAACCGGGAAATCGGCAGGGGAGGGCAGGTATATTATCTTTTCAACCGCGTTTCGGGCATTTACGGCGTTGCAGACGACATTTCCGCCATGATACCCGACGCCCGTGTTGCCGTTGCACACGGCAAAATGAAGGAGAGCGAGCTTGAGTCAATTATGATGGAGCTTTATGAGGGCGAAATCGACATTCTTGTATGCACCACCATAATCGAAACAGGGCTTGACATTCCCAATGTGAACACAATTATCATTGAGGATTCCGACCGTCTCGGTCTTTCGCAGCTTTATCAGCTCAGAGGCAGGGTGGGACGCTCCGACAGGCTCGCCTACGCCTATCTCACCTTTCGCCGCAGCAAAATCCTGTCCG
>JAEDLZ010000168.1 GCA_016303265.1 Clostridiales bacterium | reverse complement strand
GGGTATTTTGATTTCCTGCAGCGCTGTGCAATCTATAAATGTCCAACTATTTATATTTTTAACACCGTTTCCGATTGTTACTTCCTTTAACATTGTACAACTGCTGAAGGCAGTAGAGCCGATATATGTTACGCTGTCAGGCTGCCCACTTCTGCAAGGGATGAGGGCAAGCTCAATTTCGTGAGAGCTGTGCAGTTATGAAATGCATACGTGCCAATGCTTGTGACGCCTTCTTTGATATTGATTATTGCAATTTCAGAAATAAAATTCTTCCTTGGAGCGGAAGCGGAGTTGCTATAGCTATAGTCATACATAGCTCCCGTGCCGCTTATCATCAATGTTTTGGTCGACGAGGTGTATTCCCAAGTCAGATTGTCGCCGCAAGGGCCGCCGGCTTCAGCCGCATATGCCGCCATTGGTGCAACTGTAAGCAGCATACAAAGTATGATCAGTGCAGATAGGATTTGTTTGGTCTTTGTCATATTTTATGTTCTCCTCTTTAATTCATTTCCAATTCATATGCAAAATTTCTGAACATGAATGCGGTATCTGCGCGGGAGGGAGCATGCTGCGGAGCGGATAAAATCTCCCAATAACGCTGCATAATACCTCTGTCAAAGCACCAGCTCATCGGCTTTATCGCATAGTCGGATATACTGTAGCTTCCACTTGACAAATCCCAGCCTTCGGAAAAAGTCATATCAAGTCCTCGGCTTTCGGCGTAACGATAAAATATCGTTGCAATCTGCTCGTGTGTAACGGTTGCGTCGGGTGAAAAGGTTGTATCACTCGTGCCGTTTATAATTCCGTTTGCCGCCGCCCAAGAAACCGCTTTTTTATACCAATCCTGCGTTAAATCGGTAAACTTTGAATTTTCACTTGCTTCGGGCTGACCGACAAGGCGGTAGAACATTGTTGCAAACTGTCCTCTTGTTATAGTATCGTCGGGAGAAAAGGTATCTGCGCCCGTACCATTCATAATTCCGTTGTCAAGACAATATTCAATGCCCCAGTGGTTTTCGTCACTGTTCGCATCCTGCAAATCCTTAAATTTTCTTACAGCACAGTTTTCACCCTTTTCTTCACAGACAGATCTTGAGTCTGCCGCCGCGGTCGGCTCGCCTTTTTCTATTGTTTCACCGGTATCAAGCAAAATGCACTTGAATCCGTTATCCTTTGCGTACTGCTCTGCCGCTGTGCCGCTGTAGCACTTAATAACAAGGTTTTCGTTTCGCACATTACTGTCGTTTACATAGTCCCAGCCGAATGCCTGCATACCGATTTCGGTAACACTTCTCGGAATCGTAACTTCGTTTAAGTTGTTGCAGCGGAAGAAAGCCATTTCGCCGATTTTTTCAACTCCTTCGGAAATTGTGAGATTGGAAAGACTTTCGTCCAGCGAAAAGGCACAGTCGCCTATTGTCTTTACATTGCCGGGAATGACAACATTATCGAGATTTTTACAAGAGTAAAAACCCAGATACGGAATTTCTTTCAATGTAGAAGGAATACTTACCGTTTTTATAGTTGAAAAATTAAAAGATTCTTCACACATCATTGTCGTACCCTCTCGGATAACCGCATTTTCAGTCGGTCCCCAGAGATATGTAAACTTTGTCTGCGTCTGTGCAGACGGGTCTGAGTTGCCGTCATCGTAGGAAAGATAGGCATAATTATAACCCAAAAGCAGATATTGACCGTTATATAAAATATCGCCGTCACGGTTGCCTTCATCTGCCGAATACGCGGTTGCAGAGTTTATATTGTGACCGAGATATTTAAGGTCGGACGGAAGCTTTATGTCAGTAAGCGCTTCACCCGTAACCGCTCCGCTGCCGATGTATTTTACACTGTCGGGAATTTTAATTGATGTTAAAATGTCGCCGCAGTCGATACCCGCCGTCTTTATAACCTCAAGTCCTTCACTCAAATTAAGATATTTAAGATAACGTGCATCAATTGCGTGAACACCTATCACCTTAACGGTTGACGGAACAGATATTCCGACAATCCTGGCATAACCGTCACTCAGTGCTTCGTCCGCTATAGCCGTTACGGTGTGTCCGTTAATGGTGGATGGAATATTAAATTCAAACTCCGCTCCTTTTGCATAAAATTTTCCCGCCCATCCGGTAATCATAGCTGTGCCATCTTCTCGGACGGTATATAAAAGCGAATTGATATCGCCTTCTTTTTCATAGAACACCTCCATATCATCCGTAA
>JAEDLZ010000167.1 GCA_016303265.1 Clostridiales bacterium | reverse complement strand
ATTAACTCCTATTTTCCGAAGCTTTTCATCAAAATTTTCATACCCTCGTTCTATAAGCTCTGCGTTTTCAATCTCCGTATTTCCCCGGGCAATAATGCCCGCCAATACAAGAGCGGCGCCGGCTCGCAGATCTGTCGCCTTAACCTTTGCCCCGGTCAGTTTACAGCCGTCAATAACCGCCGTTCTTCCGTCAACCTTGATGTTTGCTCCCATACGGTTAAGCTCGGGTATGTGCAAAAATCGGTTTTCAAAAACCGTTTCAACAATTACACTTGTCCCCTCTGCCGCACACATAAGCGCCATGGCAGGCGCCTGCATATCCGTAGGAAATCCGGGAAACGGCATGGTTTTTATGTCGGTATGCACTAATTTTTCTTTTCCTTTAACACGAACAAAATTTTCACCCTCCTCTATCTCCGCACCCATTTCTGTGTACTTGGCAATAACGGGGCGAAGATGGTTGGGCACTATGCCGGTAATTGTAATATCGGACGGGCACATAACCCCCGCGGTAAGAAAGGTTCCCGCCTCTATTCTGTCAGGAATCACGGTATATTCGCAGGGACTGAGCCTTTCCACCCCCGTAATTGTAATTTTGTCCGTTCCGGCATTTTCAATTTTTGCCCCCATACGGTTCAGGAAATTAGCAAGGTCTGTTATCTCAGGCTCTGTTGCACAATTTTCTATTACCGTACTCCCGTCTGCCATACACGCGGCAATCATAAGATTTTCGGTTGCCCCTACACTGGGAAAATCGAGGTATATATCCGCTCCGTGCAATTTTTTGCAGCGTGCCTCAACAAAGCCGTGCCCCTGTTTGATTTTTGCACCCATAGCCGCAAAGCCTTTAAGGTGCAAATCAATGGGTCTTGTTCCTATAGGACATCCGCCCGGGAGAGGAATCCTCACTTTTTTGCAGCGAACAAGGAGCGGTGCCATTATAAGAAATGATGCCCGCAGCCTGCTTACCGCCTCATAGGGCGCCTTATAATCTTTTATGTCCGGAACGGAAATCGAAAGTTCTCCGGCGGTTTCCATGTCGCACTCGCCTCCCACTGCGGATATAATATCGCACATATTCCGTATATCGCTCAAATCCGGTATATTTTTAAGACTAATCTTATTATCGCAAAGGGCCGACGCCGCAATTACAGGCAGTGCAGCATTTTTTGCTCCCCCGATTTTTACCTCCCCGCCAAGGTTTTCCGCCGGTGATACCACAAGCTTTCCCATTTTATTATGCTCCTTTTCCTTGTGTATATTTTCAGTATGTATAAATTATTGACATGGAAGGATTTTATATACAGTGATATTATGTGTAATACAGATTTCCGAGGCAAAAAATTGCCTCGGAAATTTTTTCAGAAAATGTTTGATGCAAGCTCCGGAACATAAACATCTCTGAGAAGGACATTATAAAACAAAATACGCGATATAATAAACTGATTCATGTTATCAATCTCCCTTCATTTTTATTTTGCGTCTTATAAAAATCTTTATGTAATAAAAACTTTAGCATTTTTATAATAATATTGAAAAAAGGATTGACTTTAATCGTAAATTATGATAAAATTTTATCAATAAGGTACGAGGATTCCTTTTACCGAATTTTTTCTGATTTTTCCTACGCCCGAGATGTTCTTTGGCAAAAGGTGTTAAGTTAATATTCGGTATTCCTGCGCCTTTTTTGGGCGCATTTTTTGTCAGGAGATGAAATTTATGGAAACAAGAGTTGCCCTTATGGGCATTATCGTCGAAAACCGCGATTCGGTCGCAAGGCTCAACTCGCTTTTGCACGACTATGGCGAACATATTATCGGAAGAATGGGTCTTCCTTATGCTAAAAAAGGAATTTCCGTCATAAGCGTTGCAATCGACGCCCCGGAGGACACTATCAACGCTCTTTCGGGGAAGCTCGGTAAGCTTGACGGTATCAGTATCAAAACGGTTTATTCTAAGATTTAACTTATGGAGGTAAAGTTATGTACAATCCCAAATCATTAAAAGCTGAAGAATTCATAAATCACGAAGAGATTCTTGAAACGCTGAAATACGCAGAGGAAAACAAGCATAACGAGGTGCTTATTTCACAGATTATCGAAAAGGCAAAAAAGCTCAAGGGGCTCAGTCACCGTGAAGCAGCCGTTCTCCTTGACTGCGATATTGAAGAAAAAAATCAGGAAATTTACGCTTTGGCAGAGCAAATAAAGAAGGATATTTACGGCA
>JAEDLZ010000166.1 GCA_016303265.1 Clostridiales bacterium | reverse complement strand
TTCCGAAAATACTTTCAAAAATTGACTCGGTAATTGAGGAAAACGCAATTGTTGCCCTTCACGGCAGACTTGACGTGAAGGAGGACGAAAATGTTAAAATAATTCTTGAAACGGCTGCTCCGTTTTCATCGGAGGAAAGCACTTTATATATTGAGCTGTACGGCGAAAATATATATCTTCTGGATAAAATACGCAGCTTAGTGCTTTCAGACCGGGGCAGTGTGCCCGTTGTAATAAAGTGCGATTACGGTGAAATCAGCGCAAATAATACCATAAATTGCAGCGGAAGCGACCGTTTAATTGGAGAAATCGACAAAATTTGCGGTTATAAAGCGGCAGCAATAAAAAAATAGTTGCAATTGTGAAAAAAATAGTGTATTATAATCGGGAATTAATATTTTGAAAGGACACGGTTATATGTGGACATCAGTCTATATGGCCCGGGACAGGGAAAAGGCGCAGCTTCTGCGCAGCGCTATCGAAGAAAAAAACATTATAGTTATGATTCGCTGCATCCGCGTACCCGATAAGGCCGTTGAGGATTGCTATGAAATACTCGTTCCGGCCGCCGAGCTGGAGGAAGCCCTCGACGTTATAATTGACGAATAATTAATTTTTCTTTTAAAAACAGTTGACAAGCACCGTCGTATGTGCTATCATATTATGCGGTATATTATCCCGTTGCTATGTGCAGCAGCTTCTCCGGCTTTGCGCTTGGCATCGCGGAGGTTTTGACCGATTATCTATTGAGGAGGAAATTACAATGCTTAAAGAAAAGAAACAGAGCATCATCGAACAGTACAAGCTTCATGACGGGGATACCGGTTCTCCGGAGGTACAGATTGCCATTTTGACAGAGAGAATTAATCATCTTAATGAGCATCTTAAGGTTTTCAAGAAGGATCATCATTCAAGAAGAGGTCTTCTTAAGATGGTAGGTAAGCGCCGCGGTTTGCTTAATTATCTTATGAAAATCGATATCAACCGTTATCGTGATATAGTTGAGAAGCTTGGTTTGAGAAAGTAATTATTGCGGAGTGCAGGGCTTCCCTGCACTCTGTTTTCGTATTAAAAAAACGGGGGAGGATTGTCGTTTTAGCACTTAAGAAAGCAAATTATCGGATGATTTTTTGTTTTCTTAAGTGATAAACAACTTCCCTCCGCCGTAAAAATATTGGAGGTATGGTAATGTTTAAAGTATTTGAAACGGAATTTTGCGGCCGTCCCCTTGTTGTGGAAACGGGCAAAATGGCACAGCTTGCAGGGGGCAGCTGCCTTGTGCGCTACGGCGAAACGGTTGTTCACGCCGCAGCAACCGCATCGGCAAAGCCCCGCGACGGAATCGATTTCTTCCCGCTGGCAGTGGATTATGAGGAAAAGCTTTATGCGGTTGGTAAAATCCCCGGCTCGTTTTTAAAGCGTGAGGGCCGTCCCAGTGAAAAGGCAATTCTTGCCTCACGTTGTATTGACCGCCCCATCCGTCCGCTTTTTCCCAAGGATTTAAGGAATGACGTTGCCGTTGTTACAACGGTTATGAGCGTTGAGCAGGATAACGACCCCGTTATAACGGCAATGATAGGCGCGTCTATTGCAATCAGCATTTCGTCCATTCCCTTTGCCGGCCCCATTGCCGGTGCAACCGTTGGCCTTGTTGACGGAAAGGTTGTTGTTAACCCCACAAAGGAGCAGCGCGCCAAAAGCGAAATGTTTCTTACAATTGCCGGCACCAAGGAAAAGGTTAACATGATTGAAGCAGGGGCAAATCAGGTTCCCGAGGATCTTGTATTTGAGGGAATTATGGCCGCTCACCGTGAAATCGCAAAAATATGCGAATTTATTGAAGGTATTCAGAAGGAAATCGGTAAACCGAAGTTTGATTATGAGCATATTGTGGTTCCCGAGGAAATTTACGAGGATGTTAAAGCCATTGCCATTGACAAGGTTCGCGCCGCACTTGATACCGACGACAAAAACATCCGCGAGGAAAATCTTAAAGAGGTTTATGACTTTGTATATAACGAGCTTGGGGAAAAATACCCCGAAATGGAAGCCGCTATCGATGAAGCCCTTTACAAGCTTCAGAAATACGTTGTCCGCCGCTGGATTTTAGACGACGGCAAGCGTGTTGACGGCCGCCGGCTTAACGATATCCGTCCCCTTTCGGCAGAGGTTGGCATTCTTCCCAGAACACACGGAAGCGGCCTCTTTACAAGAGGGCAGACACAGGTTCTCACAGTC
>JAEDLZ010000165.1 GCA_016303265.1 Clostridiales bacterium | reverse complement strand
AGTCTAAATTCATATGGAATATAATAACACAACAAAAACAAAAAACGCAACAAGTGAAAAGCATTGTATTTCAGCCGTTTTTATGATATACTGATTAAAAACTCACACATCAGAAACAGCGCTTTCAAAAAATTATTTTGAAAAAGTCAAAGGGAGTTTTATGGGACATTCCTTATGATAGAATTGGTATGGAGGATGAGAGATGAATCCATTTTTAACCGCAGATTACCGTGACGGAAGAGTACGGATAGACAGTAAAACTTATGCGGCAGGCGCTTATGCCGTGCATTTGCTGAATCAGTATTATAGAAACGATACTGCCGCAAGGATTAGTGTATATAAGCAGTACGGATGGAATGTTGCAGAACAATTATCCGCAGGCTATTTGAAAGAAACTGACTTTATTTCTGTCGGAACAGAAATCGGCTTTATTCTTGATACTTTGCCGAATCTCAAGCCGTTCAGCGCACTTGATGTAATAGCTGAGCGCAACAGAATAACAGACTTGTTCTCCGAAAATAACGCAAAGCAAATTACAGATTTCTTTCACCACCGTTCCATGGTGGAAAGCAAAGCACAAATTGAGCTGGATTTGGATTTGCTCCCGCCGGAATACGATAAAGTATTTTTCAAAGAAAGTAATGCGCTGATTGCAGAGATTATGGAAACCCTCGCATTCTATAATGCTATATCCACAGATATGCAAAAGGCATATAAACAGTTGACGGTATTTGCAAGCCGGGTGGACGAAGCAAATCGCTTTGACGAGGAACATTTACTGCCGATTGCATTGGAAGTATTCGGTTCTGTTCCGTTCCCGGTGACAACGGAATATGTACCAACAAGGAAAAATGCAAAAAGCAAAACAGAAACGCTTGCCCGCAGATTGTATTTTGATAGCTATTACAGCTTCATCATTACCGATTTCTTTGAGGGCTTACATTACGGGCATTATCCAAGGAGGTGCGGTGTCTGCAAAAAGTATTTTTTGATGACCTCTGCCCGCCGTCAGCAATATTGCAATGGACTCTCGCCTTATGAGGTCAGAGGAAAAAGAGTTACTTGCCGAAAATACGCCGCGAACATTAACCGCAAAGAGCTTGCCGCCGCAGATCCCGTTGTGGATATTTACAACCGCCGCTGTGCCGCTATCCGCACTGAAAAGGGCAGGAAAACCATAACGGAAGAATTTGCAAAGGCGGCGCAGACCTTGGCAAAGGAATACAAACTGAAAGCACAGCAGGACGCAGGATACGCCAACAGGCAATATGCGATAGATATGCGTCGTGAACGGCTTTATGAGGAAACAGATAAACGATTAAAACAATCCCGTTAAATACACGAGGGAGGTGGCTGCCGTGAAAGAATGGGAAAAAGAATTACAAATATACCGTTTGATGCCGGCGCCGCCGAAAGAGAACAATTTACAAAAATATATACTCCGTTACCTTTCTAAAAAAGATGATAAATATATCTCTTGGTTTCTGCATTACTACGAGCGCACCATCAATGACAAGGTAATGAGCATTGTTCAGGATTATGCGATGGTCGGGCATTTCTTGGATATAAAGCAGGCATATATCATCGGAATGCTGAAAGCTTTGCAGGACTACGATCCCAATCGTGGCGTTCCTTTTATCGCATATAAGGAATATGCCGCTATGCGGGAGGTACACGAATATATCCGTACTATGCGGACGGGCTTTACGGTTCAGAGCAATGATGAGTATTTGCGGCTGAGAAAAGCTATGCGGTTATTTCGTGAATATGGCGGCAAGGTGGATAGTGTAACCATTCAAAAAATTGCACAGGTGATTGGTGCAAGTGAAAAAGATACCGCTGAAATCATTCGGTCGGGAATGCAGAATATGCAGTTTGTGGACTATTACTGGCAATATGCCGACGAGGACAGCGAAGAAAGCCGGGAAGAAATAGCCGCTGATAGCACATCTGAACCAGATAAGCTGTTTTTCCAATTGGAACGAGCCGAAGCGGTCATGGATGCATTTGAAAATTTGAATTACCGTGAACGGGCAATAGTTTCCGCACATCTGGGCTTTTGTATGGAGTGCTATTCCACAAAATATTATGATAAGAACGATTTGGATGTAGACGGCAATCCGAAATTGAAATCCCGACCGAAAGAAGCGTTTATTGATATTGCAATAGACCACGGTTTGGCTTCTCCTGATACCGCAGACAAAACCTACCGCAAAGCATTACAGAAAATGAAAGAAAAGCTAAAAGATATATAAAGAAAAGCC
>JAEDLZ010000039.1 GCA_016303265.1 Clostridiales bacterium | reverse complement strand
AAAAACAGTTATATTATGGCGTTTTTTATGCTTTGCGTGGTCTGTGCATTTTGCGATGACCCCTTTTTATATAAGGTATTAGGATTATCATAAAATTACAGAAGATGGTACACATCTCCTTGCTTGTTAAAGTGCCGGACAAGTTTTACTTAAGGAGATCATCGGTTGATATATTAAAAATTTCTGCTAATACTTTTAGTTCAATGTCTGTAACAAACCGTTCACCGCTTTCAATACGCTGGATAGCATTTTTATCAACATCAATACCGTTAAGTTGTAGTTTCTCAGCCAAAATTCGTTGAGACATTTTTGGTATTTGCTGTTTTCGCAAAAAATAAACTTTTTCACCACATATATTATTTTTCCCTGATTTTGATTTATTTTTAAACATTTAATTCACCTTTTTGACATTTAGTGCTTGACAAATTAAGTTTATCATGATATAATTCAAGCAATGACATTCACAGAATGTCAAATTTGTACGAGGTGATGAAAATGGATCAAAAAAAATTGATATGTTTATTATGACAAATCAAAAATACTTCCCGGCAGAAAAGATTATGTATTTAAAAGACAAACTCAGAACAATGGATGAAGAAAAGTTTGCATTGGTATCAACCATAGAGTTAAAGGATCCCACAACGATTCTTTTGGTTTCCATTTTTTTAGGCGTTCTGGGAATAGACAGATTTATGATTGGTGATACCGGTATGGGTACACTAAAACTTTTAACAGGCGGCGTCTGCGGTATTTTAGCCCTTGTAGACTGGTTTACCATATCGAAAAAGACAAAAGACTTGAATTTTAATAATGTTATGGCGCACATTTAAGAAGTTTTTGCCGTATGAGATAACCCTTATATTGCTGTTTGTTATTTGTTATATTATATGCAGAATGTTTAACATTACTTGCTTATTCTATGCATTTACAAAAATTCCATGTCCGACATGCTATATGGGAAGAGCGCTCATCTCACTGCTAAAGGGGGATTTCGGAAATTATATTATGTATAATATAATGGCAATCCCGGTGGCATTTGTTTTTGTAATTGAATTATTTAATATGCATTTTGGCAAATATAAAAGAGGTATACATATTATTTCGGCGATTATATTAGCGTTGAATATGTTATATTATTTGTTTAGGATGATTTATATATTCTGAAAATAACATTACATAAATAAACAGGGGATATATCAACCCGATTTTTGAAATCGGGTTGATATATCCCCTGTTTTGTTCCGTATTTTGTCAAGAAACCATTTTGATGCATCGTTGCTAAAAAATTTATCTTTTTCAAAAGCTCTTGCATAGAAGTTAATAAAAGCTATGCGTTTTTCTCCTTTAAGAGGTCACGGATTTCCGTGAGAAGCTCTTCCTGAGTGGGGGTTTCGGGAGCAGCTTCCTCAGGCTCGGATTTTCTTTCAAGCTTTTCGCGAGCCCCGGATATAATCTTAACAAAAATGAAAATGCAAAAAGCAATAATAAAAAAGTCAATAATATTTTGAATAAAAGAGCCATAAAGAATTGCACTTTCGGCAACTTCAACGCCGTCAACCGTTTGTGCGGGGGAAAGAATAATCTTCAGGTCGCTGAAGTTGATTCTGCCGATAATCAGCGATAACAGAGGCATAATAATATTGTCAACCAAAGAAGTTACTATTTTACTGAAAGCGCCGCCTATAATAACGCCGACTGCCATATCAATGACATTTCCCTTAAATGCAAATTTTTTGAAATCACTCCACATAAATAAAATTCCTTTCTTTAAAAAAATTGTCGAATTGAACCATATAACCATTGTAGCATAAAATTTGTGTTGCAGCAATATAAATTTTTATGGTTGTAACGCAAAAGTCCCGTGATTTTCAACAAAATATCTCAAAAAGTGTAGACAAAATGCATAAATTGGAGTATAATTACCTGTGGATAAAAAGTGAGGTATAAAAATGAAGAGAGAAGATTTAAGAAATATTGCGATTATCGCCCATGTCGACCACGGCAAAACCACACTGGTTGACGAGATGCTCAAGCAGGGCGGTATATACCGTGAAAATCAGGTTGTCGAAGAGAGAGTTATGGATAACAATGATTTGGAGCGTGAACGGGGAATAACAATACTTGCAAAAAATACATCGGTATACTATGAAAATATAAAAATGAATATCGTTGATACGCCGGGACACGCAGATTTCAGCGGCGAGGTTGAGCGTATTCTTAAAATGGTCAACGGCGTAATTTTGCTCGTTGACGCAGCAGAGGGCCCCATGCCTCAGACCAGATTTGTTTTGCAGAAGGCTCTTGAGCTTAACCACAGAGTTATTATTGTTATAAATAAGATTGACCGGCCCGACGCCAGATTGGACGAGGTCGGGGATGAGGTTCTGGAACTTTTATTTGACCTTAATGCAAATGATGAGCAGCTTGACAGTCCTATTATTTATTGTTCGGGAAGGGCCGGTACGGCTTCCACCAACCCTTATGAAGAGGGTAAGGACCTTAAGGTGCTGTTTGAAACCATCAAAAATTATATTCCGGCTCCCGAGGGTGACGGGAGCGGCGAACTCCAGATGCTGGTTTCCTCAATCGAGTATAACGATTATGTGGGCAGAATTGCCGTCGGCAGAATAGAGAGAGGTACGGTAAGGCAGAATCAGGAGGTAATGGTTTGCGATTATCATGAAAAGCATCAGCCTTATAAGGCAAAGGTGGTCAATATCTATCAGATTGACGGGCTTTCCAAAACTGCGGTGGATTCGGCAACGGTCGGCGATATTATTTGCATATCCGGCATAACGGACATAAATATAGGCGATACGGTAACCTCGTTAAACGATGTTACTCCGCTGCCTTTTGTTAAAATAAGCGAACCCACAATAGAGATGACATTTTCGGTAAACGACAGTCCGTTTGCCGGCAAAGAAGGTAAGTTTGTAACCTCACGCCAGCTGCGGGACAGGCTTTATCGTGAGATGCTTAAGGATGTTTCGCTCAGGGTGTCTGACGGCGAGCATACGGACAGCTTCAAGGTTGCAGGGCGGGGCGAAATGCATATTTCGATTCTTATTGAAACCATGCGCCGTGAGGGTTTTGAATTTTCCGTTAGTACCCCGAAGGTATTATATAAGGAAATAGACGGTCAGAGATGTGAGCCTATTGAAAAGCTTACAATAGATGTACCTGAGGATGTCATGGGTGCGGTAATGGAAAAGATGGGCGAGAGAAAGGGCGAGCTTCTTAATATGACTCCGTTAGGCAACCGTATGCGCCTTGAATATAAGATTCCTGCGAGGGGACTTTTGGGCTACAGGAACGAATTTATGACAGACACGAAGGGCGAAGGGATACTTAATTCGGTGTTTATGTGTTATGAGCCGTACAAGGGCGAGATAACAAAGAGATATACCGGCTCGCTGGTTTCCTTTGATACGGGTGACGCTGTCGGCTATGGCTTGTTTAAGGTTCAGGAGCGTGGGGCTTTGTTCATAGGACCGAATACCCCGGTTTATGAGGGTATGATTGTGGGAATGAACCCCAAAATGGAAGATTTGGCGGTTAATGTCTGCAAGAAAAAGCAGCTTACAAATACAAGAGCGTCAGGCAGCGACGAGGCGCTTCGCCTTATTCCGCCTATACAGCTCAGCCTGGAGGGGTGTCTTGAATTTCTTGCCGATGATGAGCTGCTTGAGGTAACACCGAAAAGCCTGAGGCTCAGAAAGCGGATTCTTAACACAGAGCTTCGCCTTAAGGCAAAGAGTAAGGAAAAATAATTTGTCTATTTTTTAAAATTTAAAATGAAAATACTGCAGAAAATTTGTTGCAAAATTGTATTGAAAATTTTGCGGAAACAGGTTATAATATAGTTAATCGAGTGGCGTTAATGCGTAAATCCGGATTTTGGATTTACGCATTTTTTTGCGGTTTATATGTAAAAATATTGTTTTATTTGTATAGGAGGAACTTATGAACGAGTCGTATTTGGCAGAGGAAAAAATCGGAAAGCTTATGAGAAAATATGCAATACCATGCATTATTTCGCTGCTTGTTGCGGCGCTTTATAATATTGTTGACCAGCTTTTTATTGCTAATGCAAGCTATCTCGGCTCTTACGGGAATGCGGCAAATACGGTTGTTTTTCCGCTGACGGTTATTGCTCTGGCAGTAGCGGTCATGATTGGTGACGGCTGCTGTGCCTTTGTCAGTCTGAGCCTCGGAAGAAACAACAAGGAGGATGCGAGCAGCAGCATAGGAAGTGCGATTATTTTGTCTGTTGCGAGCGGAATTATTACCTGCATAATTTATCTTTTGCTCAGCGACGCAATTATTTCCATGTTTGGCGGAACAGTCAATGCGCAGACTTATAAACAGTCTAAAGAGTACTTTTTCTGGATAACCCTTGGAATACCGTTTTATGTTTTCGGTCAGGCAATGAACCCGGTTATCCGAAGCGACGGAAGCCCGAAATTTGCAATGGTTTCGACTGTTTTGGGGGCAGTGGTCAATATAATTTTTGACCCGATTTTCATTTTTGCATTTAAGTGGGGAATGATGGGCGCCGCTGTTGCGACGGTTCTCGGTCAGATTTTAACGGCGGTTCTTGCGGCGTGGTATCTTTTCAGGACAAAGACTGTTAAGATTAAAAAATCCAGCTTTAAGATGAGAAGAAAAATTGTTACAAAATCACTTTCTTTGGGTATATGCAGTTTCCTGTCACAGATTTCGCTTGTTGCGGCAATGGCGGCAATAAATAATATGATAAGAAAATACGGCGCTCTTGACAGCGTTTTCGGACAGGAGGAATTTGCCCAGATACCTATGGCTGTTGTGGGAATTGTGATGAAATTTTTCCAGATTATAATTTCAATTGTTGTGGGCATGGCGGCAGGCTGTATTCCGATTGTGGGATTTAATATGGGAGCCGAGCGGAAGGATAATGTAAAATCGCTTTTTACAAGACTTCTTATATCAGAGGCCTGCGTGGGCATTGCCGCTCTTTTGGTGGTTGAAATTTTACCGAGAACCTTAATCGGTGTATTCGGAGCGAGAAACGAGAGTGTATATTATACGCTTTTTGCAGTTAAGGCGTTTCGGATTTATCTTTGTATGGTGGCGCTTGCCTGCATCAATAAAGCGACATTCATATTCCTTCAGGCAATGGGAAAAGCCGTTGAATCAACACTTTTGTCCATGATAAGAGAAATAGTTTTCGGAGTTGGATTTGCATTGCTGCTGCCTGTGTTTTTCGGCCTTGACGGTGTGCTTTATTCCATGCCGGTTGCTGATATTCTGACCTTTATCGTGTCAGCGTTTATAATTATCAAGACATACAGACAGCTCAGCAAAACGGACGAAGCGTAAATCCGAAGGAGCGGCAGCTTTTATAAAAAGTAACCTGCGGCAAAATCCCGCGCCAAATCGGTGCGGGAGCGTAGCTGTATAATTTTAGGAGCAACCTGAAAATGCTGCTCACTTTAATACATTTTTGCGATTGTTTCGGTTAAGTCTTTGATGTTATCAATAATTTTTTTGGGGGACAGAACCTTCATTTTATCTTTGAAGCTTAAAAGCCAGCCCATAAAGGCAGGACTTTCGTTTATATTTACCTCGGCGATAAAATGCTCATCGTCAGCCTTTATCATAGTGACATTTTTGCCGAATCTGTCCAATATGACTCCTACAAGGCTGTTATGAACCAAAAGGCTGACCTTTTCGCTGCTGCCGCCAAACATATTAAAGGTGCGGTTTGTATATTCGGAAATATCAAAATTTTCCTTCGGCCTTTGCAGCGCCTCATCAAGAACTGTTATATTGCTCATTTTGTCCACACGAAAATGTACAATTTTTTCCCGCTCCTCACTGTACGAAATCAGGTAGTAGTTATTATCCACCCAGGAAAGGCCAAGGGGCGACTGAATATATTTCTCTCCCCCGCGGCGGAACTGCTGCTTTTTATCAACGGTCCATTCAAAGTATTTGAAGGATATTTTTTTGTTTTCGGACATTGCAAGATGAATTGCGTCGACATTATAATAAATCTGCTCGTTGGGGGTTTTGATGCGGCCGGAAACAAAGACCTGACGCTGGAGCAGCTTTGCGTTGTGAATGCTTGTAAGAGTTTCAAGCTTATGTATAAGCTCACCGCTCTTTTTTTCGGTAATGAACTTTGAGGATTGCACAATGTCAACCAAAAGCTTGAGCTCGGGAAGCTCTAAAATCCTCGAACCTACAAAATAAAGATTTGAGCGGGATTTTATTTTCTGGACATCCAGCCCGAAGCTTTCAAGAGTTTCAAGATTTTCATAAAGCGCCTTGCGCTCGGTCGTTATACCGTATGCGGCAAGCTTTTTTATAAGCTGCGCCGTTGAAAGAGGATGTTCTTCATCGGTTTCCTCCAGTAAGATTTTTGCAAGATAAAGAATTTTTATCTGCGTGTTGGCGGGTTTGCTCATAAAATCATCCTTTCCATATAAGAAATGTGCAAAAACAGGTCGTTTTTGCACATTATTTTATTGTGAAAACAACAAGGCTTTGGGGTACCCGACCGCAATCTTTGATTGCGCTGACGGGTCGGGGTCTTATTCCTCGGGAATATCCTCCGGCAAATCTTCCTTCTTTTCCTTGCCCTTTTTGATAACTTTGACATCCTTTGCATTGTACTGCTTGACAGTCATATCGTCATCATCGCCGAACTTTACTTTAATGACGCCCTTTAAGGTTTCGACATCAATAACGATTCCCCGTCCGTCCTCACATTCGATTAAGGAGCCCTTCGGCGGAACGATTTTCAGCATCTCGTCATATACATTCTGTTCGTACTGCAGACAACACATAAGCCTGCCGCAAACACCTGAAATTTTTGTCGGATTTAAGGATAAGCCCTGTTCCTTTGCCATTTTGATTGAAACGGGGCGGAAGTCGTCTAAAAAGGTTGAGCAGCAAAGTGTTTTGCCGCAAATCCCGACCGCTCCGAGAAATTTTGCCTCGTCGCGGACGCCGATTTGGCGAAGCTCAATCCGGGTTTTGAAAATACCGGCAAGGGTTTTGACAAGCTCGCGAAAGTCAACTCTTCCGTCGGCGGTGAAGTAGAAAAGTATCTTACTGCCGTCGAAAGTGTATTCCGTGCTGACAAGGTGCATATCAAGTTTATGCTCGGCAATTTTCTCGTTGGCGATTTTAAAGGCTTCCTTCTCTTTCTGACGGTTTGCGTCAACTTGGTTATAGTCGGCATTCGTCGCAATTCTTGTTATAGACTTGAGCGGCTGAACAACATCTTTGTCGTCAACCATTTTATTTGCGATTGCAACCGTCCCAAATTCAACACCGCGGGCAGTTTCCACAATAACACCCATGCCCACATCAACTTTTTTGCCATTGGGGCCGAAGTAATATATTTTTCCTGCTTTGTTAAATCTTATACCAATTATCTCTGTCATATAAAACCTCCCAACATTCAAACATCATGCAGGTGAGCGCCAAATTAAATTTGGCACGCTGTTTGAAGTATTTTGTATATCTTACCGCAATATCAAGGAGATGAAAAGGCGCGTCATCTGAAATATTGCAGCAGAACTGTTTAAGCTTATCTTTTTTGTCAAGATTGACAACGCTGTCTGAGCCCTGCTTTATAATAAGGCAGTCCCGAAACCACATCGTTATTATTTTCATCATAAAATCAATATTGTTTGAATAGCTCTTTAAAACATCAATTATATCGTAAAGTGTCTTGCTTGATGAAGATGAAAGACGGCACAGCTGATTTATTATACCGTCCCTTGAACTGTCTGCGCCGCCGTCGTTCATAAGCTCCTGCGCAGTGCCTATGCTTCCCTCGCTCATTGCTGCCTTGACCCGCAGCAATTCGGGCGATATTGAGGGATAACTGTCGGACAGGTATTTTTCCACCGTCCCGGCAGGAAGAACGTTAAAGCGGATATTGACTGCCCGGGACAAAATAGTCGGCAGGAAAACGCTTGTGTTCTCCGCAATAAGAATAACCGTGCAGTATTCCGGCGGCTCCTCAAAAACCTTGAGCAGGCTGTTTTGGGCTATTTCGTTGATAGTATCCGCCTTTGGGATAATATAAATCTTACGGTCGCTGTAAAAAGGCTTGATATAAATTTCCTTTTTCATTTCACGGATAGTCCCTACGAGAATATTCTGCGAAGATGCACTGTCGTCATAAAGCTCATTGCTGACAATCCGTATATCAGGGTGGGTTTTCGCATCGGCCATAACGCAGCTTTTGCATTTGCCGCAGGCTGATTCGCCGCTTTGCTCTTCGCAAAGAATCGCCTTTGCAAAGGCAAGCGCCGTGCTAAAACGCCCAACGCCCTTTGGACCTTCGAAAATATAAGCGTGGCTTATGCGGTCGGAGGAAACCGAGTTTTTCAAAATTGCCTTGATGTTATCGTGACCGTAAATTTTATCAAAATCCATAGCTTCCTCCGCATTATTTTTAAAGCTTAATCCGCTCGTTTATATAGTCAGCCAGATTGCTGATTTCAATACGCTCCTGCTCCATTGAATCACGGTGGCGGACAGTGACCTTTTTGTCCTCTTCCGAATCAAAATCGTATGTGATACAAAACGGCGTTCCGATTTCGTCCTGACGGCGGTAACGCTTGCCGATTGAGCCTGATTCGTCATAGTCGCACATAAATTCGGAGGCGAGCATGGAGTAAACCTTTCCCGCATTCTCGGACAGCTTCTTTGACAGAGGAAGAACCGCCGCTTTAATCGGAGCCAGCGCCGGATGAAAATGCATAACGGTTCTGACATCGTTTTTCTCGGGGTCAACAAGCTCTTCGTCATAGGCGTCGCACAAAACCGCAAGAACGCTTCTTTCAACGCCCAAAGAAGGTTCGATTACATACGGAATGTAATGCTCGTTAGTATCCTGGTCAAAATATGTGAGATCCTTGCCGGAGGTGTTCTGATGCTGAGTGAGGTCATAATCCGTTCTGTCGGCAACGCCCCAAAGTTCACCCCAACCGAAGGGGAACATAAACTCAAAATCGGTGGTTGCTTTGGAATAGAAGCACAGCTCCTCCGGGTCATGGTCGCGAAGACGAATATTCTCGTCCCTTAAGCCGATTGAAAGCAGCCACTCATGGCAGAAGGAGCGCCAGTAGTTAAACCATTCAAGGTCGGTCCCCGGTTTGCAGAAAAATTCAAGCTCCATCTGCTCAAACTCACGGACACGGAAGATAAAGTTGCCGGGAGTTATCTCATTGCGGAAGGATTTTCCGATCTGACCGATACCGAAGGGCAGCTTTTTACGGGTTGTCCTCTGAACATTGGTGAAGTTTGTAAAAATGCCCTGGGCCGTTTCGGGCCTAAGATAAACCGTGTTCTTCGCGTCCTCTGTTACGCCCTGAAAGGTTTTAAACATAAGGTTAAACTGGCGGATATCGGTGAAGTTGTGCTTGCCGCAGGTGGGGCAGGCAATGTTGTGCTCCTCCACAAAATCTTTCATTTCCGACTGGGAAAAAGCGTCAATAGGCTTTGCAAGAGTGAAATTATTTTCAGCGCTCCAGTCCTCAATGAGTTTGTCTGCACGGAAACGCTCATGACATTCCCGGCAGTCCATAAGCGGGTCGGAAAATCCCGCAAGATGCCCCGACGCAACCCATGTTTCGGGATTCATAAGTATTGCGGCGTCAAGCCCTACATTATAAGGATTTTCCTGGACAAATTTTTTCCACCAGGCACGCTTGATATTATTTTTCAACTCAACGCCCAGCGGACCGTAATCCCATGTATTTGCCAGACCGCCGTAAATTTCGGAGCCCGGATAAACAAAGCCCCTGCCTTTGCAGAGAGCGACTATCTTTTCCATTGTTTTATCCTGATTTTTCAACTGTATAACATCCTTTCTGATTTTTCTGTACACTTGTTTAAATTATATACTATTTCCGTAATAATTGCAAGAGTTTTAACAAAAAACGCTCTGAGGATCGAAAAAAGATATTATAATTAAGTTACATCGAAATTTTATATATATAATAAGGAAGTGCCGCAAAAAAAGATAAAAGAAAAAGCGGCGTAAAAAATACTTGACAAATTCAAATTCTTGTGATATAATGTGTTCCTATTATAGTGCGAGATTTCGCATTTTTGCCATTTTTTGGACGGGAGCAACAAAAGAAATTTTAAATTTTTGTGGAAGTTGTACAAAAATTTGCGTGTAAAACCCGAAAATTTCTCTGACTCCGAAAATTTTTATTCAATTTGTAAATTATTAGTGCGTTTTTTAATGCATTTTATACACAAAGTGCGCAAAAACTGTGGCTTTTGTGCAAATAAACTTTAGAGGTGATTGGTTTATGATACATCCGGTGAAATTCGGCAGAAATACCCGAATGAGCTACGGTAAGATTAGAGAGGTTATTGATATGCCCAATCTTATCGAAATTCAGAAAAATTCTTACAACTGGTTTCTGGAGGAAGGGCTTAAAGAGGTATTCCATGATGTATCTCCGATAGCTGACTATGCCGGCAACCTTATGCTTGAATTTGTTGACTATCGGATTGATATGACACCGAAATATGACATTGCGGAATGTAAGGAGAGGGATGCAACATATGCAGCCCCGCTTCGGGTTAAGGTTCGCCTTATAAACAAGGAAACCGGCGAAGTTAAAGAGCAGGAAATATTTATGGGTGATTTCCCGATTATGACCCCGTCGGGGACATTTATCATAAACGGCGCAGAGCGTGTCATCGTCAGCCAGCTTGTCCGTGCCCCCTCGGTATATTACACGAAGGATCACGATAAGCTGGGTAAAGAGCTTTTTGCGTCACAGGTTATTCCGAACAGAGGCGCATGGCTTGAATATGAAACGGACAGCAACGATGTGTTCTATGTAAGAATAGACAGAATGCGTAAAATCCCTATTACGGTTTTAATCCGTGCCTTGGGTTACGGCACAAATCAGCAGATTCTTGACCTCTTCGGCGAGGATGAGAAAATTCTTGCCACATTTGAAAAGGACACAACCACAACGGAGGATGAAGGGCTTTTGGAAGTTTACAGAAAGCTTCGTCCGGGCGAGCCTCCGACGGTTGAAAGCGCAAGGACTCTTCTTACGAATCTTTTCTTTGACCCGAGAAGATATGACCTGGCTCATGTGGGCAGGTATAAATTCAATAAAAAGCTGGCTCTTTTTGACCGAGTAGTCGGACAGGTTTCGGGCGATACGGTTGTTGATGAAAAGACAGGCGAGATAATAGTTTCCGAGGGCGAAATGATAACCGCAGAAATCGGAAAAAATCTCGAAAAAGCACATATCAACGCCATGAATATTCGTATTGACGACGAAGGTCATACGACAAAGGTTATTTCTAATAATATGATTGACCTTAAAACCATGGTTGACTACAATCCGAGAGATTACGGCATCAAGGAAAAGGTAAGGGCAAGCGTATTAAACGAAATTCTTGAAAAATACCCGGATGTTAATTCGGACGAATTTAAGAAGGAGCTTGAGGAGCGCAGATATGAGCTTGTTCCGAACCACATAATAATAGATGATATTATTGCTTCAATCTCTTATATGTGCAATGTGGCTCACGGGGTAGGTCACACAGATGATATTGACCATTTGGGCAACCGCCGTATCCGCAGTGTGGGCGAGCTTTTGCAGAACCAGTTCCGTATAGGTATTTCCCGTATGGAAAGGGTAGTGCGCGAGAAAATGACCCTACAGGCTCAGGATCCCGACAGTATTACGC